>CAYMIS010000037.1:0-28672 GCA_964390485.1 uncultured Roseburia sp.
ATAAGGTGGCGAAGAAGCTTGGCGAAGACGGATTATTGTAAGGGGGTGCAGGAAGGTGTTTAAGAAAAAAGAAAAAGAAAATGAAGTTATTTCAGATGGCAGCAGAGCGATAAATAAGTTCCGCTTAAGTGATTTGTTGATTATGGTATTTATTACCATTTTATGTTTGACGTGTATACTGCCGTTTTTACATCTGCTTGCAAAATCAGTTTCGACAGATACATATGTTGTAGCAAAACAGGTATTTTTCTGGCCGAAAGGAATTACCTTTGAGGCTTATCAGGCAGTATTTGAAGATGGAAAATTAGTTCATTCCTTCATTTACACAGTAATTATGACGTTGATTTTTACAATATTAGGAATGATTGTCTGCACCTGTGCAGCTTATCCATTATCCAGAAAGAGATTAAAAGGAAAGAATGTTATCACATTTATGTTGATGCTTCCAATGTATTTCTCAGCAGGATTAATTCCTACCTACTTGTTAATTAAGGATTTGAATTTATTAGACAGCATGTGGAGTTTGATTTTACCACTGATTTATTCTCCATATAACATGCTGATTATGAAGACTTATTTCCAGGCGAACATTCCGGACAGCTTGGAGGAATCAGCCTTCTTAGATGGTGCCACAAACTTCCAGATTTTAGGAAAGATTGTATTACCATTATCCAAACCGATTATTGCGACCTTGTCTCTGTTTTATGCAGTAGGACGCTGGAATGCATATGCAGATGCAAAATACTACATTAAAGACCAGGCGAAGATGCCGGTACAGTTAATGTTAAGCCGAATGGTATCAAGTGCATCAGATTCAGCGACAATGGTTTTAGAAGCAGTTGTTAATACAACAACACCGGAAGTGTTACAGGCAGCGGCGATTATGTTCTGTACCATTCCAATCATCTGTGTCTACCCATTCTTACAGAAGTACTTTGTTAAGGGTGCTATGGTAGGTGCAGTAAAGGGGTAAGCTCTCTTTTTAGGGGAAGTATAAGTTACGGTAGTTTCCATCTATGTGGGTGGACTATATATAATGATTAAAGTTGTAAAGGCTTTAAAAAGGAGGAAAAAAATATGAAGAAGAAAACTCTTCGCAAACTTTTTGCAATCACACTTGCAGGTGCAATGGCAATGGGTACTTTCGCAGGATGTGGCGGATCTGAGGAACCAGCATCAAACGATGCAAACACAGAATCAGCTGGAACAGAATCAGCAGGTGCAGAAAGCACAGAACCAGCAGGAGATGCTGCAACAGATGCAGTTGCTGGTATTGACGGATGGACAGCATTTGATGAGACAGTTACTTTAAGAATTGGTACCTATGACCGTGGTGCAGAAGGTATTGACCCTGTAACAGACAATGGTTATACACAGTATGTTCAGGAACAGTTTGGTGATGCTTACAATATCCAGTTAGAGTTCGTTCCTATTACACGTTCTGACGTTATGACAGATTATGCATTACTTGCAGCATCTGATGACCTTCCAACAGTTCTTATGGAATATGATTATCCAAAGGTTTGTCAGTGGGCAAATGATGGTTATTTACAGACTATCGATTTAGATGCATTTGCACAGGTTGCTCCAACATACTACAACAGAATGGTTGAACTTGGACAGTTACAGTATACAGATGTTAATGAAGAAACATACTTCTGCTTCGCAGAAAGACCATATTATGATACAACTTACACATTCTGTACATTTGTTCGTATGGACTGGTTAGAGCAGGTTGGTATTAACGAAGTTCCAAAGAGCTATGAAGAATACTGCACAGCTATGGATAAGATTATTGAAGCTGGTATCTGTGAACATCCAGCAGGCGGCGGAGATAACGGTGCGATGATTACATCCGCTTATGTTGCAAACTTTGGATACCGTGATTATCCAGTAGATGAAGCTGAATGGGCTCAGTACTCTTCTCTTGGTACACCATCCTTCACATGGGAACCAACATACAAATTATTAAAGAGAGCAAATGCTGAATACAATGCTGGTTACACAAATCCAGAATATTTTACAACAGATTCAGAAACAGCAAAAGCGAACTTTATCAATGGTAAAACATTCAGCTATGGCGGATATATGACAGCTTCTGTAGACTGGTTAAATTCATTCTATGAAGCTAACCCAGATGCTAAATTAGCAATCGCCTCTAACTACCAGGGTGTAGAAGAAGGCGTTATGGACTTCCCACAGATTCGTGCTGACAACCCATATGGTATGACAGTTGGATTTGGTAACAATGCAACAGAAGATGAATTAAAAGCAGCTTGGATGTACATGGAATGGGCTACATTAAACATTGAAGAATTACAGAGCCATGCAGATGACTGGAACAACTTCAATAACTCTAAAGACTTCTGGTGTATTACAATTGAGTCTGTGAAACTTCCTACAATTGAGGAGTCAATTGGTGCAATCGCTCCACAGGGACTTCCACAGGATTTCACACAGGAAATGATTGATAACTACTATGAATTAAGAGAAATTGCTGATGCAGGTCATGCATACACAGACCCAGCATTCGGAGTTGTTATTGACAGCGAATCTGAATACAATGCTACTCTGTTAAGCTTATATATCGAGTACTATGACACATTAGTAATGTGCGATCCAGCAGAATTTGATGCAAAATATCAGGAATTCTGTGAAGAGTACTTAGCAGCAGGATATCAGGAAATTCTTGATGAAAGATTAGAAGCTTACAATGCTGGTAACACAACAAAACTTCCATTCTAATCAATAGGATTAAGGGTGAGAGCAAGGTGTGCTTTACACATACTTGTGAGATAAGCTGACATCAAAATAGCCTCCCGTTTTTCGGGAGGCTATTTTAAAGAAAAACAGATTTCTTTTTTCTTAGAGAGGGTACATAGGAATGTACATTGTCTAAGTGAAAAGAACACTTTTCACAGGGAGCAGAGAAAAAATTTATTTATAAGGTAAAGGAGTCTTTGTTATGGCAGGATTGGAATTTGATAAGAAAGAGATAGAAACATTAGTAGATAAGATTGTGACACGTACCATGCGTATGGATATGACTTGGGACTGGCCGTGTGGTGTGGCATATTATGGAATCAGTAAAGCTTATGAGGCAACGAAAAATGAAAAATACTTAAATCTTATGAAGGAACGTGTAGACAAATATATGGAATTAGGGTTGCCGGAGGTTTGGACCGTAAATACCTGCGCAATGGGACACTGCCTGATTACCATTTATGAAGCAACCGGGGATGAAAAATACTGGGATATCGTAATGAGTAAAGTGGATTATCTGAGAAACGAGGCCCTTCGTTTCGGAGATTCCGTTTTACAGCATACCGTATCTGCCAATAATGATTTTCCAGAGCAGGCATGGGCAGATACCTTATTTATGGCAGCATTTTTCCTGCTTCGTGTAGGTGTAAAATTAAAGGAGGAAGCATTAATTGAAGATGCATTAAACCAGTATTACTGGCACATTCAGTATTTACAGAATGAAGATACCGGACTTTGGTATCACGGATATAATAACATTAATAAAGACCATATGTCAGGCTTTTACTGGGGCAGAGCAAATTGCTGGGCAGCTTATACCATGTCACAGGTAGGTGTGGTTTTACCGGAAGCCTATCTATATCCAAAATTTCTTGAGATTGTAGGTTCTATTAATGAGCAGCTTTCTGCATTAAAAATGCTTCAGACAGAAAATGGTTTATGGCGTACCATTTTAGATGATGAAGAATCCTATGAAGAGGTTTCTGCCTCAGCCGGTATTGCAGCAGCAATGATTACAAAAGGAAATCCGTTACATATTGAATATATTAACAAGTCTATCAAAGGAATGATTGCAAATGTCAGTGAAGATGGCCGTGTGATGAATGTTTCCGGTGGAACAGCAGTTATGAAGGATAGAGAAGGCTATTGTAACATATCCAAGAAATGGATTCAGGGCTGGGGCCAGGGAATGGCATTAGCATTCTTTGCCGGCGTATTAAATTATGACAATTCAAGAAATGACGGAGCACTATAAAATATTGTTATAAAAATAGAAGCGGTGGAGCTTTAGACAAAGGTAAAGCGATGGGCAGCTGTACCACAGTTTTACAGCATGGAGGAGACAATGAGGTATCGATTTGACCATCCGGGGGAGGATGGCAGGTATGTTCCGGCAGAGCAGAAATATCAGATTTTGCCGGAGAATAATGAGCAGACAATTAGTTTTGGCTTTTTGACAGAAGAGAACAGACGCTTGGAAAAACGTCTGCAGATAAGTGAATTAAATAGTGGAATGGATACCGTCTACTGGTATCATGGGACGGACATAACTTCGATACAGCAGGATGAGAATGGCTGTTATGTGGACTGGGACAAAGAAGGTGATATTCCCTTAACCTTCGTAACGGATATACCGGAAGAAGGAAATTATCAGGTGACAGTTACTGTTTGCGCCGGAGAAGATGTTTCTGATGCAATGATTTTTCTGGGACGAAGAAGGCTTGCCTGGAAGGGTTCTTTGAAAAAAGGCGAAAGTTTTACCGGAACTTTTCTAACGAATATCTGTCCAATTGTGCCAAGAACCTATAGCGAAGCAATGGAAGATAAAACACTGGATGTGACGTTACTAGGAAAGGGTATGCATCTTACGGAAGTTTGTGTGAAGCAGTGGGATGGTCCTACCTTATATATTGCAGGAGATTCTACCGTAACAGATCAGAGTGCAGATTATCCTTATCTTCCGGGAAGCAGTTATTGCGGCTGGGGACAGATGATATCTGCCTATATGGGAAATCAGATGCCAGTATCGAATCATGCTCATTCCGGTCTTACAACGGAAAGCTTTCGCAGTGAAGGGCATTACCAGATATTGTATTCCAGGATAAAAAAAGGTGATATCTGTTTATTCCAGTTTGGACACAATGACCAGAAGCTGATGCATTTAAAGGCAGAAGAAGGTTATCGTGAAAGACTGACAGAATATATAGAAGATATGCAGAAAAAAGGTGCACTTCCGGTATTAGTAACACCTTTGGCAAGAAATAGCTGGAAGGGAAATGACGGCACTTACAATGATTTGTTAGAGCCTTATGCAAGGGAATGTATTCGTTTGGCAAAGGAAAAGCAGATTCCATATGTGGATTTACATGAAAAGAGTATGGCGTTTGTGATGGAATGTGGAAGGGAATCTGCAAAACGATTCTTTTTCCCATCAGATTATACCCACAGCAATGATTATGGAGCACTTCGCTTTGCAGGAAATGTCTATGAAGGATTAGCAGATGCAAAGCTTGTAGAACCAAAGGAGAAGATTCACTGGGATGTACCGGAAGTACTTCCTGTTTTAAGGATTCCGGAGGAATATGCCAATATGGAAAATCCGGTGGCAGAGGAATTGTTTGCAGATTTAGAACGACCACAAGAGGATTTGACAAGAGCAGAGGCATTAGAGATGGTAATACAGACAATGCACTTTTTCCCGACTAATGTGTATAACGATATGTTTGAGGATGTGATTGGTCATGAGACTTACGCAGGAACTGTGGAATGTGCATGGCAGAATGGTCTGATACCGGATTTTATGATTCAGGACAATAAGTTTTGCCCATTAGAGAAGATAACCGGAAAAGAGTTTCTTACGATTTTATTCAATGGTTATCAAAGCAGAAAAACAGTGACAACAGAGGCGGAAACAATTGTGCCGGAGAACTTTGTGTCAGAGGGGTATTTAAAGCGAAGTGTGGCAGCTGAAATATGTAGAAAACTGCATATATAAATTTCAATAAAAATGTATTGGGTTATGAATAAATAATAAGACTGAAAGGATATAGGAGGAGCAGAAAATGACGGGAGCAGAAAAAGGGAGTTTTACTCTTCCGGGTGAGGCTGGATATGAAGAACTCACTTTGAAAATGGCAGAAAAATGGGGAGCAGATGTAATTCGTGACAGCGATGGAACTGTATTATCAGATGAGATTGTAAATGCCGGTTACGGAATTTATTCAACCATTTGTATTATCAGAGACCATAATGAATGGGCAAAGAAGCATATGGATAAGCTTCAGCAGACCTTCTTAATGTCACAGCCGGTAATGGCAACAGAGGAGCTTTTAACAATTCATTTGATGGATGGATATTTTGAAGAACAGTTTTTATTAAATGACAGTGAAGAGTCTGTAAAATATTGGGAGGTTTTTGACCGAACAGCAGATGTAAAGATTCCTTCTGAACGCTGGCTGTTAGAGAAAGAAGCCGGAAACGTGGTAATTCAGGGAGCAGTTCCATTCCATACTTATACGGTGAATTTCCTTGCATATCGTATCTGGGAAGAGATTTCCATGTATAATCATGTGACAAATTCCTGGGAAAAAGAGCATCTGATGCAGATTGACCCAAGAAGTAAAGAAACACAGGAATATATGTATCAGTGGCTGGAGAAATGGTGTAAAGAGCATCCGGCTACCACAGTGGTACGTTTTACTTCCATGTTCTATAACTTTGTATGGATTTGGGGAGCAAGCGAGAAAAACAGAAGTCTTTATTCCGACTGGGGCTCTTATGATTTTACAGTAAGTCCACAGGCATTAGCTGAATTTGAAAAGGAATATGGTTACGCCCTGACCTCTGAGGATTTTATCAATCAGGGAAAACTGCATGTAACCCATATGCCGGCAGGAAAAAAACAGCGTGACTATATGAAGTTCACCAACAAATTTGTTGTAGGATTTGGAAAGAAATTAGTAGAACTTGTTCACAGCTATGGTAAGCAGGCCTATGTATTTTATGATGACAGCTGGGTTGGTGTAGAACCATACAGTGAATTATTTGAAGAATTTGGATTTGACGGACTTATTAAATGTGTATTCTCCGGTTATGAAGCAAGATTATGTGCCGGAGCAAAGGTAAAAACCCATGAGTTACGTCTTCATCCATATTTATTCCCGGTAGGATTGGGAGGACTTCCAACCTTCTCTGAGGATGGAAATCCAACCTTAGATGCAAAGAAATACTGGATTAGCATTCGAAGAGCGCTGCTTAGAGAGCCGGTAGACCGAATCGGTCTGGGTGGATATTTACATCTGGTAGAGCCATATCCGGATTTCTGTGATTATATCGAACAGTTAGCAGATGAATTCCGCCGTATCAAAGCGATGCATGCAGATGGCGGGGTATATACCATACCTTGTAAAGTGGCAGTGTTACACAGCTGGGGCAAACTTCGTTCCTGGACCTTGTCAGGACATTTCCATGAGACCTATATGCATGATTTAATTCATATTAACGAAGCATTATCAGGACTTCCAGTGGATGTGAAATATATCAGCTTTGAAGATGTAAAAGCCGGAGCACTTTCTGATGTAGATATTGTAATTAACGCTGGAAGAGCCCAGAGTGCATGGAGTGGTGGTGATGCATGGAGCGATGCAGAACTGGTTTCTAAGTTGCAGGAATGGGTATACCGGGGTGGTGTAATGATTGGTGTGAATGAGCCATCTGCAGTAGAAGGTTACAGCGATTATTTCCGTATGGCACAGGTATTTGGTGTGGATGAAGATACCGGAGCAAAGGTGTGTCATGGAAAATGGCAGTTTGAAGTAGATGAAAAGACAGCGGGAGAGATTTTCCCAGAGCAGGCGCATGTTGCTGGTAAAAAAGGAATTTTTCTTACCGATGGCAAGGCAAAAGTCTTGGCAGAAGCAAATGGAATTCCTACCGTAACAGTGAATGAATTTGGAAAAGGAAAAGGAATCTATTTAGCAGGCTTTGAAGTGAATAATGCAAATACAAGATTATTAATGAATCTGATGCTTTATGGAAAAGGCATGGACTTAAATCAGAAATATATGACAGACCATGTGGATACGGAGTGTGCATATTATCCAAAGAGTGGAAAAATGACAGTTATTAACAACAGTGATAAGAAAGTCACCACAAAGGTATTAACAGATAATGGTGTGCGTGAATTTATCCTGGAACCATTTGAAACTCAGATTGTAGATGCATAAACAGCGTTGATAAAAGGAGAAATGGAGTATGAAGCTTGGTGTCAGAGCACATGATTATGGCAGACACAGTGTAAAGGAATATGCCGCACTTTTAAAGCAGGAGGGTTATCAGGCAGTACAGCTTGCGATTCCAAAGGCATTTACCGGAATTGAGACTTATGAAGATGTAACAGATGCACTGTTATATGAGATAAAAGAGGAATTTGCGAAGGCACAGATTGAGATTGCAGTATTAGGCTGTTATCAGGATTTGGGGAACCCGGATGAAGAAATCCGAAAAAGGGCAGTGGAAACCTTTAAAGAATGTCTGCGCCAAAGTAAAATTCTTAGGGCAAGAATGACAGGCTCAGAAACCTCTTATGCTCATTTAACAAAATTCGAAAAACATCAGTGGTTTCCTTATATGATGGACAGCTTAAAGCGGCTGACAGAAGAGGCAGAGCGGTTAGATGTCTGGATGGGAATTGAACCGGTGGCATGGCACCCGCTAGAGGATATGGATACAGCGGCAGAGGTTTTAGATGCCCTTGGCAGTAATCATGTAAAGATTATTTTAGACCCGGCAAATATTTTAGAAAAGCCGGAGGAAATCAGCCAGAAGGCATACTGGAAACGCTGCTTTGAAACCTTAGGGGAACATGTGCAGGCAATCCATTTAAAGGATTTTATTGTAAATGAAAAAGGCTGTTATGAAGCAAAGCTGTTAGGAGAAGGAATCATGGACTATTCCGTATTGAAGGAGTGGTTGAAGGTTCACCCGGATATGCCGGTACTTCGTGAGGAGATGAATCCTCTTACAGCAAAACAGGATTTAAGCTTTATGAAATCCTTAGAGAAATAAAACAAGCATATAAAGTGATGACGTCCGGTACTTTTGGTTAGTGCGCATGGGCGGATAAAACACAGAACATGGAGGAGAGAACATGGTTAAGGGTTTTAAAATGAAATTATTCCCGGGACAGGAAGCTGAGTATGAAAAAAGACATAATGAATTATGGCAGGAAATGAAGGACATGATTCATGAGCATGGTGGAAAGAATTATACCATCTTTTTAGACAAAGAGACATTAACACTTTTTGGTTATATTGAGATTGAGGACGAAGAACTTTGGGCAAAGGGAGCAGATACTGCTATAAATCGTAAATGGTGGGATTTTATGGCAGATATCATGGAAACCAATCCAGATAACAGTCCGGTATCCATTGATTTAAAACCATTGTTCCATTTAGATTAATAAGAATTTTATTTTACATTGAATGCTCATCCAAATACGGGTGGGCATTCTGTTACTTTATAGAAAAGAGAAATTTTTTAAAGGATATGATAACATTGGGGGAAACATGAAAAGAAATTTAAAAAATACAGGGATAGAGAAAATGGATAAAATTACTGTTAGTGGAATAGAGGAACTAAAACAGTGTCTGACAAAACAAAAGCTGACAGCAGTTTATAATGATGGAAGTAAAAAGCAGTTTGCCATTCGTTGGAAAGAGGAAGAATTAGAGAAAATAGAAAAAAAGACAGAGTATACCCTGCATGGAACGGCAATTTTGCCGGAATATGAGGAAGTACTGATAGAACAGCGGGCAGACCCTTATGTTTTAAAAACAGAGGATGGCTGGTATTATTTTACATCCTCCTATCCGGTCTGTGGAAGATTGGAAAATGAAGCCGGTATCGGATATGACAGGATTGTGCTTCGTCGTGCAAGAAGTATTGAGGGACTAAAGGAGGCAGAAGAGGTTACTATCTGGCATCAAAAAGATTCTAAACGGTTATTCCGTTATATCTGGGCACCGGAGCTTCATTGCATTGACGGCAGTTATTATATTCTTTTTACCGGAAGTCTGGAAGAGAATAATGTCTGGGGAATCCGCCCTCATATGTTAAAGTGTGTGGGAGAGGATTTAATGAACCCTGATAATTGGAACTGCCCGGAAGAAACAAATCTTTACCGGATGGAGGCAGGGACAGAAGTGCAGCAGAAGGCGGAGGAAATGGAGCCATTTACTCATTTTTCACTGGATATGACCTGTTTTTTCCATAAAGGAACCTATTATGTAATCTGGGCAGAAATTCCCCAAAAGAAGTCAAATCTTTATATTGCATCGGTAAAAAAAGAGGAACCCTGGAAGCTTACAAGTAAGCCGGTACTTCTTACAACCCCGGAATATGACTGGGAAATGCAGGGGAATGTCATGGTGAATGAAGGTCCTGCCGTATTAAAGCATGGGAGAAAAATCTATGTGGCATTTTCTGCTTCTGCGGTGGATTATACTTATTGCGTCAGCTTTTTGGAAATTTCAGAAGAAGCAGATTTATTAGATGCATCTGCATGGAAAAAATATGACCGTCCGTTTTTGACCAGTGAAGATTTTGTAAATCAGTGTGGTCCGGGACACAATTCCTTTACCACAGATGAGAATGGGAATGTGGTGCTCATATATCATGCAAGACCATACGAATGCTCAAATGCCCAGGATGCAGAAGGAAATTATGGCCGTTGTGAATATGTAGAGCCGGGAATGAGTGCCTTAAGTGACCCATGCCGTCATGCACGAGCAAAAGCGATAAATTTTGCGGCAGACGGATTGCCGGTGCTTCATATGACAAGAGAGGAAGAACTGTTACCGGAATACAGGGAAGTAGCATTGCAGATTCAATTAATGTAAAATGTGGAAACATTGTTTGGAAAATAAGTAAAACAGGAGAAATAAAATGGAAACAGCGGGATATTTATTTGTGACATTTACAGATGGAAGAGAGGATGGAGAACAGATTTATTTTGCAGTCAGTAAGGATGGACTTCACTGGCAGGATTTAAATGGTGGCAATCCAATATTGACTTCATCCATTGGAGAATGTGGAGCAAGAGACCCCTTTATTATCCGGGCACATCAGAAGGATAAAGCCAATCGGGAAGGAAAAGAACATTTTTATCTGATTGCCACAGACCTTCGCATTGCCAATGGAAAAGGCTGGGATGTGGCACAGTATGAGGGGAGCCGTTCTTTGATTATCTGGGAGTCAGAGGATTTGATTCATTGGAGCAGGGAACGCAGTGTGGAAATTGGAGTGCCGCAGGCAGGCTGTGTCTGGGCGCCGGAGGCTGTCTATGATACAAAAAGAGGCGAATATCTGGTATTTTTTGCATCAATGGTAAAATTAGAGGGAGATAAGGAACCAAAGCAACGCATTTATTCCTCTTATACAAAGGATTTTATTACCTTTTCAAAACCGGAAGTCTACATTGAAAGAGCGAATCACGTCATAGATACCACAATCATTGAGGAGAATGGAGTGTATTATCGTTTTTCCAAGGATGAAACAACAAAGCTTATCCGTATGGACTGGGGGACTGATTTACAGGGAGAATTTACAGAAATTTCATCAGAGGTTTTAAATAAGCTCTTTGGTGTAGAGGGACCGGAATGCTATTATATTAAGGAACAGCAGGCATGGTGCCTGATTGTAGACCGGTTTATGGAAAAGAAAGGATATCTGCCATTGCTTTGTAGAGATTTAAAATCCGGGGAATTTCAGATACCGGAGGAGAAGGCTTATGACCTTGGAAATATTAAGAAACGCCATGGCTCAGTGATTCCTATTCTGGCAGAAGAATATGAGAGACTGATAAAAGCTTTTTAGAAGCTTTGGACAGCAAAAAAAGAGTGCCGGTAATCGACACTCTTTTTTAAATCCATTGTTTGCAATATCTTAATCCACCAAATAAAAAACTAGTTCTATTTAAAAAGAAAAAGGTACATGAAACTACTGATTTAGATTGTAGTAATCATAGATTCTGAAAGAATTATTTTACTACTGTTACGTTTGTTGCCTGTGGTCCCTTAGCACCTTCAACAACTTCGAATTCTACTGCAGCGCCTTCTTCTAAAGACTTGAAGCCTTCCATGTTAAGTCCTGAGTAGTGAACGAATACATCATTTCCCTGTTCATCAGAAATGAATCCGTAACCTTTTTGGTTGTTAAACCATTTTACTGTACCTTTGTTCATTGAAAAGTACCTCCAAAAAAATATTTCTATGTGTAGCGAATAACTACAACATATTGACAGAATAACATAACGATTTTGAAAAGTAAAGCGTTAAAATCGAACTTTTCTCCTAAGAAAAACAAAAAGACTGACATAGAAAAACGACATTTTAATTCTGTGAAATGTGTTGCGCCTGTTATTACCGTGCCTGTATAAATTACAGTTCTTCAAAAACAATTTCATGGGTTTTTAAAAAGCGTTTTACCAGTAAATCCCATTCCTGTTCAAAGCTCTTATCTACAGAGAAAATCCGGTAAGATACACCGGTGGTAATGACAAGAGTGCCGCCCTGGAATTTTAAATTGATAAAAGCGCCGGTAATATCATTTGGTGAAAAGGAACTGTGGGAACGTTCTAAGGTATTTGCAAGATTTACCGGGGAAAGCAGCAGTACAAACTTGAAAAAAGAAGGTGTTCTTTTTCCTTTAATAAGGTTAAAGCACTGGTTTCTTACTTTGCCATAGGGAATGAAGGAAAGACCGGATAAGCCTTCTGATTCTAATTCGTCTGTGGAATAGAAGTCAGTATGCAGCCCCCCTTCGATATGATAAGTGACATTGCCTTGGATGGAAGCCTCTTGTAAAAGAAAATTGTCAAAAATTTCGCTGCATAAAAATTTATTCATAAAATCCTTTAATTCTGATATCTGAAGTGCAATCATGGAAAAAATCCTTTCTGTTTTGATGTTTAAATTCGCTTCTCTTATCTTATCATAAAAATACAAAACATGCTTAAAATTTTCTAGGTTTTATAGTATGATGTTGCTAGCTGATGCGCAGTACATAATAATAAAATAGAAAGGCTGTGCAAAAAATATATTTGCCAGAGGGCATTTTGGAGGAAAAGAAATGACAGAAGTACAACATTTATTTGATTTATTAGAAAAATCCGTTTCACCAACCCATGCAGTGGCGGCTTGTGAAACACGTTTAAAGGAAGCTGGTTTTGAAGCCCTTGATTATGGAACAGACTGGAACCTGAAAAAGGGTGGAAAATATTACATGAATCATTATACAACAACCTTATTTGCCTTTACTCTGCCAGAAAAATGGGACAGCAGTAAGCAGCCTGCAATCCGCATCGCGGCAGCTCACACAGATTTTCCTTGTTTACGAATCAAACCATCCTGTGACATCAAAACAAATGTATATGCCCAGGTAAATGTAGAGGTTTATGGTGGTGCGATTTTAAATACCTGGTTAGACCGTCCATTAGGAGTAGCAGGACGTGTGGCAGTAAGAGGGACTGACGTATTCCATCCGGAAGTAAAAACCTTCCAGTCAGAAAAAAATCTGCTTACTATTCCAAATCTTGCAATTCATATGAATCGAGAGGTAAATAAAGGCGTAGAATTAAATAAACAGACAGAAATGCTTCCGGTGGCAGGTCTTTTATCAGAGGAGCAGAATACAGACTATTTCCTTGATTTTATGGCAGCTGAGCTTAAAGTAGCAAAGGAAGATATCTTAGACTTTGAATTGACGGTATACTGCAGAGAAAAGCCAGAGTTTATCGGCATTAATGACGAATTTATTTCTGCACCGAGATTAGATAACCAGAATTCCTGCTCTGCATTAGTATCTGCAATTATTGAGGAGACAAGAGCAGAGGGAATGAATATGATAGCATTATTTGACCATGAGGAAATCGGCAGCCGTTCGAAACAGGGGGCAGCTTCTATTCTTCTTCATGATATGATAATCCGTATTTTAGAGGAAACAGACTATCCGGCAAGCAAGGATGCTGCAATTTATAATAGTATGATTCTTTCCGTGGATGTTGCTCATGGTCTGCATCCAAATTATGGTGGAAAAATGGATGTAACCAATAAACCGGTATTAGGAAAAGGCTTCTGCATTAAAGAGGCATGTTCCCAGTCTTATGCAACAGACTGCGAGGCAATCAGTATTATCCAGCAGATATGTGATGAAAATAAGATTCCTTATCAGAAATTTGTGAATCGTTCGGATATGCCGGGAGGCGGTACCTTAGGTTCCATTGCCTCTGCATTACTTCCGGTAAAGACAGTAGATGTAGGAATTCCGCTTCTTGCAATGCATTCTGCAAGAGAGCTTATGGCAGCAAGGGACCAGCAGGCGCTGGCAGATTTAGCGAAGGCATTTTTTCGATAAAAGAAAATAATAAATATAAGGAAAACGGCATTGCTATAAAAAGCAGGCCGTTTTTTATTTTATCGGAAATACCTCTATACAAGGAAGAATTTTTATGTTACTATCACATAGTAATGAAAACTACTTATAATAGAAGAAGATAACATATTTAAGGTTTTTGAATAACTTGTCAGATAATATCCGATAATAGATAGGATAGGGCAGATAATATAAAATGAAGTAGGAAAAACATATTCAAAAAAAATTAAGAAAGTTATGGATTGATAATGGAGGTATTTTGATGTATAAAATTGTTGTAGATAGTTGTGGAGAATTGCCGATAGAATTAAAACAGGATGGTCATTTTGAAACGGTATCCTTAGAATTAGAAGTCAATGGGCTTCGTGTCAGAGATGATGAGAGCTTTAATCAGCCAGAGTTTTTAAAAATGGTAAAGGAGAGTCCGGTGGGACCAAAATCCTCCTGCCCTTCACCTGAGGAATATATGGAATCTTATAAGGGAGAGGCGGATCATGTGTATGTGGTTACCCTTTCTGCGGAATTAAGTGGTTCTTATAATAGTGCAGTCCTTGGAAAGAATCTTTATGAGGAAGAATATGGTACGGAAAAGAAGATTTATGTCTTTAATTCCCGTTCTGCATCCATTGGAGAAACATTGATTGGCATTAAGATTCAGGAGTATGAAGAAGCAGGCTGTTCCTTTGAAGAGGTGGTTGAAAAAGTGGAAGCATATATTGATTCCATGGATACTTATTTTGTATTAGAAACTTTAGAGACACTTCGTAAAAATGGACGTTTATCCAATCTGAAGGCATTTATCGCAAGTACACTAAATATCAAACCGGTAATGGGAGCAACAAAGGAGGGCTTAATCTGCCAGCTTGATCAGGCAAGAGGAATGAATAAAGCCTTAGAGAAAATGGTTCAGAGTATGATTGCAAAAACGGTGGATTGTGAGAATAAGATTCTTGCGATTTCTCATTGTAATTGTCCGGAACGTGCAAAGGCGGTAAAGGAAAAAGTAGAACAGCTTGTTAAATTCAAGAGAATCATTGTAATTGATACTGCCGGGGTAAGCAGTATGTATGCAAATGATGGCGGCGTGATTATGGCAGTATAGTCAGAATGCAGGAATTAAGTTACGAAGAAGTAATTCATGAGATAGAAAACAAAAGAAGATTTGGAAATCTTACGGGGGTAGAGATTACAGCGGAAATGTTAGCGCAGTTCTCACACCCGGAGCGTGGAATGAACATCATACATGTGGCAGGGACGAATGGCAAAGGCTCCGTCTCTGCTTTTTTGTGTTCCATTTTGCAGAGAGCCGGATTGAAAACAGGAATGTTTACATCACCACATCTTGTGGATTTTCGTGAAAGAATCCGTATCAACGGAGAGATGATTTCCAGAGAAGATACCTATCGTCTTGGAAAACTGCTGTTAGAAACGGAGTTCTCTGTTTTCCCAACGATGTTTGATTATTGTCTTTTAATGGCAGTGCTGTATTTTAAAGAACAGCAGTGCGATGTTGTAATCATGGAAACAGGATTAGGGGGAAGATTAGATTCTACCAATGCCCTTGGTGTGCCAAAGGTTTCTGTGATTACCAAAATCGGATATGATCACATGGCTATTTTAGGAGAAACTTTAGAGGAAATAGCTGCAGAGAAAGCAGGGATTATTAAAAAAGGCAGCTTTCTTGTGATGGAAAGTCAGGAAAAAGAAGTAGAAGAAGTGCTGCTTCGGTCTGCAGCAAACATAGGAAATGATAACTTTGTGTTGATTCAAAAAGAAAATATACGGGCAAATGGGATGAATAAACAGGAAGGAATGCAGAGTTTTTCCTATGGAGAATATCAGGATATAATAATGCAGATGCTGGGTGTTCATCAGTATGAAAATGCCACAGCAGCGATAGTGGCAGCAGAATATTTTCTGACAGATTTCTTTCAGACATCTTTGCCGGATAAAAAAATTGAGGTTGCAGTCAGGGAAGGAATCCATCATACTTTGTGGAAGGGACGGATGGAGATTCTTTCAAATAAACCGTTTTTTTTGGTAGATGGTGCACATAATAGTAATGGAGTAAGTGCATTAAAGGAGAGCCTTGTGCATCTGTTTCCGGGGGAGAAGTTTCATTTTGTAATGGGAGTCATGGCGGATAAGGATTATGAAGAAATGATAGATATGCTCCTTCCGCTGGCGTTAGATTTTAAAACCGTAACTGTAGAGAGTAGTCGTGCATTGCAAGCGGATGCACTGGCAGAATGTATTCGTAAAAAAGGAGTTCCGGCTGTCTGCTGCCAGAGCTTGGAAGAAGCTCTTCCGGATTTTGGAGTGAACTCTGAAGAAAAAACGATTGCCTTTGGTTCTCTTTATTTTATAGGAGATATTGAGGCATACATGCTGCAAAAAAACAGCTTGTTAGAATAGAGTATGAAAAATGGTATTTAGCAGTTTTGAATTTTTATTTCGATTTTTACCGATATTTTTAATAATATATTTTATCTGTCCGGCAAAATTAAAAAATTTTGTACTTTTTGCAGGCAGTATAGCATTTTATACAGTAGGTGAGACAGAATATGTGCTTCTTTTAGCAGCATCTGTTTTTGCAAATTATCTGATTGGAAGAGGAATGTATCGAAAGGTAGAAGAAGGCAGAGGCATCCGGCAGAAAATGCTGTTAGCCTTGTCACTGTTTTACAATTTTGGCTGGTTATTCTTCTTTAAATATAGTGGAATAGCAGAACATCTGCCAATGGGTATTAGTTTTTATACCTTTCAGATAGTTGCATATGTGCTGGATGTTTATCGTGGACGAATTCCGGCAGAGAAGTCGGTGGTAAGACTGGGAACTTATCTGACCATGTTTCCACAGCTTGTAGCAGGACCTATTGTAAATTATTCAGAGGTTCAGACAGATTTAAGAAGCCGTAAGATTACGGTGGAGAAATTTGAGGAAGGACTTCGATTGTTAATTATTGGTCTTGGTGCAAAGGTAATTGTGGCAGACCGCATAGGAATGCTTTGGAATAATGTTCAGACCATCGGATTTAACAGTATTTCCACACCACTTGCCTGGATAGGTGCTTTTGCTTATTCTATTGAATTATATTTTGATTTTTCTGGTTATTCCATGATGGCAATGGGACTTGGAAAAATGCTTGGTTTTGAGTTCCCGGCAAACTTTAGGTTTCCATATATCTCAAAATCTGTCTCAGAATTCTGGCGCAGATGGCATATTACGCTGGGAAGATGGTTTAGAGAATATGTATATATCCCATTAGGCGGTAATCGTAAAGGAAAGGGACGTACTTTTTTTAATCTTTTTGTTGTATGGAGTTTGACAGCGCTATGGCATGGAGCCGGGGTGAATTTCCTTGTGTGGGGAGCAATGCTTTTACTGCTTTTAGGAATAGAAAAGCTGTTTCTGCTTCGCTTTTTAGAAAAAAGTAAAGTGCTGTGTCATATTTATCTGCTGGCGGTAGTTCCTGTCACCTGGGTTGCTTTTGCAATTGAGGATGGGAAGAAGCTGATGACATATTTTGGACGAATGTTTCCGTTTTTAGAACAGCAGGAGGCGGTAGTTCATTCCCTTGATTTTCTACAATACTTGAAGGATTACTGGAGTCTTTTTGCAGTGGGAATTCTGTTTGCAACACCAATTCCGGTAGTAATTTATAAAAGAATAAAAAATGGTCTGCTGGGAGCAGTGGCAGTCTGGGTTATTTTTGTGGCTAGCATGTATTTTCTGGCGGTATCAGAAAATAATCCGTTTTTATATTTTAATTTCTAGTTGTTGACAGACCGGCAGGTCACTTGATGAAAAAGGTATTAGTATTATTATGAAAAAGTTTAAAAAGTGCAGTGCAATATGCTTCGTCTTAGGATGCTGGGTAATACTGTCTGTGATTGGTTTTTTGGGAAAGGATACGGTATACCAAAGATATACCCATGATGTAAAAAAGAAACCATATTTTGTACTGGTATTTGAAGGGATTCATGATGGAATTTATCCATGGAGTGGAAAAACAACATCCCTCTGGGAAAAATGGGAGCAGATTGCAGAAGAAAAAAATAAAGAGGAAAGTATTATTTCTACAGAGACAGAGAATGAAGCAGAAGCTTTAGGAGAGGAAGGAGAGAATACAGCTTCGAAAGAAGATAACACAGAAAAATCTGATAATAATGAGACAGAAGCACCGGAGAAGGAAATAAGAAAATTCCAGACAGTGGAAAAGGACTATTTTTCAGATGCAATTTTCATTGGAGATTCCAGAACGGTTGGTCTGCATGACTATGGCGGGCTGGATGATGCAGTGTTCTATGCGACAGTAGGTATGAATGTATATGATTTGTGGGAAAAGGAACATTGCGAGATAGATGGAAAAAAAGTAACACTGGAGGAACTTCTGTCCAGTCGTAAATTTAAAAAGATATATTTCCAGATTGGAATTAACGAAATGGGGAGAGGTACACTAGACGGATTTATGGAAGCCTATCGTCAGTCTGTCGAGCGTTTCCGGGAACTTCAGCCCGAAGCGGTTATTTTTGTGCAGGGAATTATGAAAGTAACAAAAACAAAATCGGAGCAGGATGCCATCTTTAATAACGGTGGAATTGAAATGCGTAATAGCAGAATCGCAGAACTGGCAGATAACATAGATGTATTTTATCTCGATATGAATGAGGTGGTTTGTGACGAAGAGGGAAATTTGCGAAGTGATCTTACCTTTGATGATATACACTTATATGGTTCAAAGTATGATGAGTGGGTACAGTTTCTCTTAGAACATGGAATAGAATAGCGGGTGTCTTAGCTTTCAAAAAAATATATAATGTGCGAATAAAAAATGGGGAAAATACTTTTCACGAAAAGAAAAACATGGTACTATTATCCTAGGTGGATAATTATATATTTTGAAGAAAGGCAGGAGACAGAATGGAAATACAGGAAAAGAAATATGAGTTTGCGGAGAAAACGGCACAGTTAAAGCGGGCGAACCGTTTTCTGACGCTGGGATATGTGGTTTTTTATCTGGCAATGATGCTTATTGTATGGATTGCAGCCGGAAGAGGTATCAGAACAGCCGGTTATGCAATTATGTTAACAGCGATTATCATAATAGCACTTGTTATAACAGCAATTGCATATGTAAAGAATCCGGGAAGTCCGAATACCAAGTACGTGGCATTGGCGGGTCTGTTAGCAGTTGCTTTCTTTACAGGGCTTGCTTTTGAGGTATATTATGTAAGATTTATGGCGGCAATTCCTTGTATTGGTGCAGTACTCTTTTTTGATAGGAAGTACACACAGATTTCCGGTGGTATTATTATAGCAATGAATGTCTTATTTAATATTTATAAGATAGGAATTACGAAAACCTTTACCGGAGAAGCAGCCGTAGATCAGATAGCAGCAACCTGTTGTATTTTTTTAATGCTTTTACTGATTTATCTTGCGGCAAAATTATTAACACAGTTTAATCATGATACCAGACACAGTCTGATGCAGGAACAGGAGCGTCAGAAGGTGATTATGAATAATGTTATCGCTGTTGCAGAAGAGGTTCGTAAGGGAACAGAGAATGCAATGGGTATTGTAAATGAGTTGAATTCTTCCACTCATGTGGTAAATGGTGCGATGAAGGATATTTCAGACAGTACCTTAAGTACAGCAGAGAATATCCAGACCCAGACATCTATGACGCAGAATATTCAGGACTCTATCGGCCAGACCTTAGAGCGTTCAGAGAATATGGTTCAGGTTGCAAAGCATACCGGTGAGTTAAATGACCAGAGTTTACAGATAATGAATAATCTGAAGAAACAGTCGGAAGTGATTGCAGAGACTAACTCAGAGGTTGCAGATTCCATGAAGAAACTTCAGGAACGTGCAGTGGCAGTAAAGAGTATTGCAGATACTATTTTTGCAATTTCCAGCCAGACCAATCTTCTGGCATTAAATGCTTCGATTGAAAGTGCCCGGGCAGGGGAAGCTGGAAGAGGATTTGCAGTAGTAGCAGATGAGATTCGTCAGTTAGCGGAAAAAACCAGACAGGAAACAGAAAATATTGCTTCCATTTTAAGCGAGTTATCGGAAAATGCAGAGGACGCAGCAGAAGCAGTTGCGAAATCTGTAGAAGCAGCAGAGGCACAGGACGAATTAATTGGTAAGGCATCTGAAAGCTTTACAGAAGTAAATGGCAATGTTGGACAGTTGATTTCAGATATTGGTGAAATTGATAATATGTTAAGCAGCTTATCAGAAGCAAATAACCAGATTGTAGAGAACATTATGCATCTGTCAGCAACAACCGAAGAGGTAACCGCATCTTCCGTTCAGGCTGCAGATTTAAGTGTACAGAATCTGGATAATGCAGAACAGACAAAAGCATTGTTAGATGGAGTTATTGATATTTCACATCAGTTAGACAAGTATATTTAAGAGAAAATCATATTTTAGCAGGAAGGAGCAGCGAAAAAGCTGCTCCTTTTTAAAGGTTCTCTTAATTATTTTAATAGGGATAGACAAAGGGCGCAGATTCAAGCTATAATATACAGCGGAATAAAAATCAAAAAGAAAAAGAGGTAAAATTATGTACGTGATACAGTTTATCAGAGGCTTTTGCATGGCATTAGCAGACAGTGTTCCGGGCGTATCCGGGGGAACAATTGCATTTTTACTCGGATTTTATGACCAGTTCATTACATCCATAGATGATTTAATGACTGGTAATATGGAAAAGAAAAAAGGAGCACTTACATTTTTGATTAAGATTGGTATTGGCTGGGTTTGTGGATTCTTAATGGCAGTACTTATTCTGACAAGTATTTTTGAAAGTCATATTTATGCGGTAAGTTCCTTGTTTATCGGATTTATTATTTTTGCAATTCCGATTGTGGCAAAAGAAGAAAAGGAATGTTTAAGCAAAAAGATAATAGCTTCTCCGTTTGTTCTTTTAGGAATTGGGATTGTATGTGCAATTACTTATTTTAATCCGGTTTCAGGCGGTGGAGATTCTGTTGATTTAACCCAGATGAATTTTGGACTTGGGATTTTCCTGTTTGTTGCAGGAGCTATTGCAATCTCAGCAATGGTGCTTCCGGGAATCTCCGGTTCCACATTGCTTTTGATATTTGGAATTTACCTTCCAATTATTACAGGTATTAAAGAGATTTTACATTTTAATTTTAGTTATTTTTTGGCATTGTTTGTGTTTGGCTGTGGAGTGTTAGTGGGAATTTTTAGTTCTGTAAAATTAATCCGTAAAGCCTTAGAAAAATGTCGTGCTCAGATGATTTATACAATTATTGGTCTGATGTTAGGTTCTATTTATGCAGTTATTATGGGACCAACCACATTAGAAACACCTCAGCCGGCGATGGGATTACAGGAGTTTAGCATTGTATTTTTCCTTATTGGTGGAGTTGTAATTGTGGGAATGCAGTTATTAAAGGATATTAAGAAATAATCGGGAATAATAAGAAAATGAGAAAATTACTGATTTATCTAAAAGAATATAAAAAAGAGACAATCTTAGCACCACTTTTTAAGATGCTGGAGGCATCCTTTGAATTATTCGTGCCGCTGGTAATTGCAGCAATTATTGATGTGGGTGTTACTACCGGAGATAAACCATATATTATGAAAATGTGTGGTGTATTAGTGGTTCTTGCAATCATCGGTCTGGTGAGTGCGATTACAGCCCAGTATTATGCGGCAAAGGCAGCAGTTGGTTTTTCAGCAAGACTTCGCCACGCATTATTTAAGCATATTGAAAGTCTTTCTTTTTCAGAGATGGATACCATTGGAACCTCCACTCTGATTACAAGAATGACAAGTGATGTTAATCAGGTGCAGAATGGGGTAAACCTCGTTCTGCGTCTGTTTTTACGTTCTCCGTTCATTGTATTTGGTGCGATGATTATGGCATTTACGGTGGATGTAAAGGCTGCTCTTGTTTTTGTTGTAACGATACCTCTGCTTTCGATTGTGGTATTTGGTATTATGCTTATCAGCATTCCTTTATATAAAAAGGTGCAGGCATCCTTAGATAAGGTGCTTGGAATTACAAGGGAAAACTTAACAGGAAGCCGCGTTATCCGTGCATTCCATAAAGAAGAGGACGAGATTAAAAACTTTAATGAAAGCAATGATGCCCTTACAAAGATTCAGATTTATGTTGGGAAAATTTCTGCACTGATGAATCCTTTTACTTATATTATTGTAAATGGCGCAATTGTAGCACTTGTATGGACAGGTGCATTACGGGTAGAATCCGGTGTGCTTACCCAGGGGGAAGTAATTGCTTTAGTAAATTATATGTCCCAGATTCTTGTAGAGTTAATTAAGCTTGCCAATCTGATTATCAGTGTGACAAAATCGGTTGCCAGCGGAAATCGTATTCAGGCAGTTTTTGAAATGGAATCTTCCATGAAGGATGTGGCAGATAGACAGAGGGAAGCTTTCGGACAGGTAGAAAAAAAAGCTTCTAAGGAACCTGCGGTGGAATTTTTAAATGTCAGCTTGAACTATGCCGGGGCAGGAGCAGAATCTTTAATAGATATCAGCTTTACTGCAAAGAGGGGCGAAACCATTGGTATTATTGGAGGAACCGGCTCTGGAAAATCTTCTCTTGTTAATTTGATTCCGCGTTTTTATGATGCAACAAAGGGCTGTGTGAGAGTAAATGGAACAGATGTGAAGGCAATTCCGTTAGAGAGCCTTAGAGAGCAGGTTGGTGTTGTTTTACAGAAGGCAGTACTTTTTAAGGGAACTATCCGAAGCAATATGCTCTGGGGCAATGAAAATGCCACAGATGAGGATATTATGGAAGCCTTAGAAACGGCTCAGGCAAAGGAATTTGTTCTGGAGAAAAAAGGTGTTCTTGATTATGAGGTGGAACAGGGCGGAAAGAATTTGTCCGGTGGACAAAGACAGCGTCTTACAATTGCAAGAGCCCTTGTAAGAAAACCGGAGATTCTGATTTTAGATGACAGTGCTTCGGCATTAGACTTTGCCACAGATGCAAAGCTTCGCAAGGCGATTCATAATATGCCGGGCAATATGACAACCTTTATTGTTTCCCAGAGAGCTGCTTCTATCATGTATGCAGATAAGATTATCGTATTAGATGATGGAGAAGCTGTGGGTATGGGAACTCATGAAGAACTGTTAAAGAACTGTGAGGTATATCAGGAAATCTATGAATCACAGTTTCGCAATACAAAGAAGGATGGGGAGGAAAGAAAGCATGAAGCGTAAGTTTGATAAACAGCAGAGAAAATCCCTTGGAAAAGTCCTTCAATATGTGAAAAGATATTGGTTTTATCTTGGAATTTCCATTTTACTGGCAGCAGTGATTGTTGCATTGACATTATATCTTCCGATTTTAACCGGAGATGCAATTGACCTGATTATTGACAAGGGTCTGGTGGATTTACCGGGAATCTTAGTAATTTTAAAGAAAATGGTAGTGATTATTTTACTGACGGCATTAGCCCAGTGGCTGATGAATGCCTGTAATAATAAGATTACCTATCAGATTACAAGGGATGTTCGTCGGGAGGCTTTTGAAAAAATTGAACGTCTGCCATTAAAATATCTGGATTCTCATTCTTACGGTGAAATTGTCAGCCGGGTAATTGCGGATGTGGATCAGTTTGCAGATGGACTTCTGATGGGATTTAGCCAGTTTTTTACCGGAATTGTAACAATTTTTGGAACCCTCTTTTTCATGTTGACAATCAGTGTGAGAATTACAATTGCTGTAGTGGTAATTACACCGGTTTCACTTTTTGTAGCAGCATTTATTGCAAAGAAAACCTTTACGATGTTTAAACTGCAGTCAGAAACAAGAGGAGAGCAGACTGCTTTTATCGAGGAAATGGTTGGAAACCAGAAGGTGGTGCAGGCATTTTCCCATGAAGATGAAGCATTAGAGCAGTTTGATGAGATTAATGAACGCCTGGAAAAATATTCTTTAAGAGCTATCTTTTTCTCAAGCATTACCAATCCATCTACTCGTTTTGTAAATAGTCTCGTATATGCAACCGTAGCAGTAGTAGGGGCTTTTCTGGCAATTACCGGAGCTGTCAGTGTTGGTCAGCTGTCTGCATTGCTTAGCTATGCGAACCAGTACACAAAACCATTTAATGAAATTTCCGGTGTTGTGACAGAATTACAGAATGCCTTAGCCTGTGCCGGAAGAGTGTTTGAATTGATGGAAGAAGAAGCAGAGGTGCCGGATGCAGCAGATGCCCATGTGCTTGAGACCGCAGATGGCAGAGTGGATTTAGAAAATGTATTTTTCTCTTATACACCGGAACAGAAGCTGATTCAGAATTTTAATTTGTCTGTAAAACAGGGACAACGGGTGGCTATCGTTGGACCAACCGGCTGCGGAAAAACAACTCTGATTAACCTTTTAATGCGTTTTTATGACGTAAACAGCGGAACCATTAAGGTTAGTGGAATTCCAATTAAGGATATTACCAGAAAGAGCTTAAGAAGCAATTATGGAATGGTATTGCAGGAGACCTGGCTTAGAAGCGGAACCATCCGGGATAATATTGCCATGGGAAAACCGGATGCTACAGAGGAAGAAATTATTGCGGCTGCAAAAGCATCCCACGCCCATAGCTTTATCAAACGTCTTCCAAAGGGCTATGATACTGTTATTACTGAGGATGGAGGAAATCTTTCCCAGGGACAGAAACAGCTTTTGTGTATCACACGAGTAATGCTCTGTCTGCCGCCGATGCTGATTTTAGATGAGGCAACCTCATCCATTGATACGAGAACAGAAATTCGTATTCAGAGAGCCTTTGCCAAAATGATGAGGGGACGAACCAGCTTTATCGTAGCTCATCGTCTTTCTACGATTCAGGAAGCGGATATTATTCTTGTAATGAAGGATGGAAATATTATCGAGCAGGGAAGTCACGAGGAACTTTTGGCAAAGCAGGGCTTTTATGCAGAACTTTATAACAGCCAGTTTGTCAATACAGCCTCTTAACCGTGTTGTAATAAAAGAAAAAGAGCTGACACAATATCGTATTACTCAACATAATCTGTTGATAAGGCAATTAGGTTAAGTAATATGATATTTTGTGTCAGCTTTTTTTGATTCATAGGATTTTTCGCAAATTCTTATGAATCAAAAGCCTCCGGCAGGATGCGCAACTACGCGCGCGGAACAAAAGTTGTGCTATATCAGAAATTGGAACGCGAGAGTGTGTGAAGCACACTTTGGTTCTATTTTAGCTTTTGTACTGTTAGATTTCATTCATGTTGTAGATGGTGCGGTTGCCGTTTATGCTGGCATTGGTGGAGAGTTCCAGATATTTGGAAACTCCGGTCTTGTCCCGGGTGGACAGATAATGATAAATGTGCGAAGCACTCTGATAGAGCTCTTTAGTGCCGTATTTTCGTCCGTAGCTTATCCAGAGATTTTCCACTAAGTCCCGGAAGGAGACAAAAAATAGTGGAAGTAAGGTATTGCCACTGATAAAAGCAATTTCCCGGCTGAAATCGAACATCAGCCTTGCAGTTTCTTCCGGGGGATAAAGCTTGGATAATTCATCAATATAGGTATGCAATGCCTGAATTTCTTCATCACTGGCATTGTCAATGGCAAGAGTGGCGGCTAAAGTCATAAAAATAATACGCACTTCCAGAATAGATTTGATTTCTCTGCTGCGAAGCATACCTCCGTTGTAATTCATAATGGCAACTAATGTATCGAGGGTGCCATTCTTTCTGTAGTCTTCAACAAAGGTACCAACCCGTGGCTTGACCACAAGAAATCCCATCTTTTCCAATTCGGAAATCCCGGAATTGACAACTGCCCGGGACACATGCATAGATTCTGCCAGTTCTCGTTCCGGCGGAAGCTTTGTGCCAATTTCCAGTTTTCCGGATAAAATCATATTTTGTAGTTCTGAAATAAACAACTCCTTTAAGGATGGAGCACTTAGTTTTTTGAATTCCATAAAAATCATTCCTTTTTATCTGACGATTTGGTATAACCACATACCACAGAGATATTGTAAAAAAAAATGGAAAAAAAATCAATAGAATTAAATTGTGAAATTAGTTCTATTGATTGTATTTTAGGGTATCTTAATTTATAATTAAGAAAGAATAACAAAATTTAAGTGAGAAGATTATATGAAGAAAAAAGTAACAGCAGTGGAACAGAACTTAGAGGATGTTAAAATTGAAAATAAAAAAGAGAATAGCATATCCAAGGACATTCGGTGGGATAAGCTGGATAATACAGCGCATCTTTTTCCGGTAATTGCGGGAGAGAGCATGACGAATGTTTATCGTATCAGCGTAACCTTATCAGAATTGGTGGAACCGGATATTTTACAGAAGGCATTGGATATAGTGTTGCCGAAGTTTGATGGTTTTAATTTAAGACTTCGTCGTGGCGTATTCTGGTATTATTTTGAAGAAAATGGCAAGCCTGCACCAAAAGTAAGGGAGGAGAATGCTTTTCCCTGCCGTTTTATCCAGCAGAATCAGAACCACAGTTATATGTTTCGGGTAACTTATTATAAATACAGAATTAATCTGGAAGTATTTCATGTTCTGACAGATGGAATGGGTGGCATAAATTTTTTAAAGGAATTGACATATCAGTATCTTCGCCTTGCACATCCGGAATTGAAAACACAGATGGGAGACTCTTTACATGTCAGTACTTCCCTGAACCGGGAGGATAGTTTTTTAAAGAATTATCGGAAAAGCTCTGCAAAAGGATATCACTCCAAGCAGGCATATCTTCTTAAGGGTGAAAAACTTCGACCGGGAGAATTTGGTGTTATGCATGGATATATGCAGGTGCCGGAGTTGAAAGAAGTATGTCATCGTTATGGAGTAAGTATTAATGAATATCTGGTTGCGGTATATGTATGGAGTGTTTATACAGAATGTATGCATGGAATGCCGTCGGATAAACCGATTCGTGTTGCAGTACCGGTAAATTTACGACCTTATTTTAATTCGATTACTACAAAGAACTTTTTCGTTATGGTTTCTGCGGAGTTTCATCCCACAAAGGAAATCTATACCTTTGAAGAGGTTGTGCAGATAATTAGGGAAAGCTTAAAGAGTCAGATTAATAAGGAACATTTAGAAAAGCTGTTTTCCTATAACGTTTCGAATGAGAAAATTCTGGTGGCGAGAATGGTGCCATTGTTTTTAAAGAATATAGCAATGCGATATGTATATACCCGCTCGGCATTGGCAAATACAACAACAATTACCAATATTGGAAATATTACGGTGGATGAGCCGTATAATTCCTATGTAGAAATGTTTCATGCATTTCTTGCAATGTCTAAGGGGCAGCATTTAAAGGGCACTATCTGTTCCTATGGAAGTACACTGGTATTTTCTTTTAGTTATGACTTAAAAGATGCCTCTGTACAGAGGGCGTTTTTTCGGAAAATTGCAGCAGATGGTATCGCCGTAGAAGTAGAGAGTAATGGTGTGAATTATGAATAGTATCATAAAGCATGAAAGTATCAGAGTATGAGAATTTCGAAACGGAAAATAACAAATAGTGTTATTATAAGCCGCAGATGCGGAGCGTATGTAAATTATAGTCTGCAGGAGTGCTGCAGGCGGCAGAAAGGCTGGTTATCATATGAGCAAATGCAGACAGTGCAGAGTTGAGATTTTAGATGAGACAGAACGATGTCCGCTTTGTGATTCGGTGTTGGAGCCGACAGTAGAAGTAGAAAATATGTACCCGGATGTAAGGGTAATGGCGAAAAAGCTGATGTTTTTATCAAGAGTCTATCTATTTTTAATTATTGTAGTAGAGGTATTTTTGATAAATATTAATTATTTTTTGGAATTTCAGACCTGGTGGAGTCTGATTACAGGACTTGCACTTTTATACAGTTATATGGTTATTCGTTTTGCTATATTAGGGAAAACCGGATACCGGGCGAAAACGGTGATTTTAACGGCAATGGCAATTCTAATGATAGTGGCAGTTGACTTTTTAGTTGGATATCATGGATGGTCGGTAAATTATGTGCTGCCAGGTGGAATTATACTAATTGATATTGCAATTATTATATTAATGATTTTTAACAGAAGAAACTGGCAGAGTTACCTGATGTGGCAGATATTTATGATTTTATGCAGTGTGATACCGGTGGTATTATGGATTGCAGGTGTCATTACCGATCCGATTACAGCAGGAATTGCATTTTTACTTTCACTGTTTCTGTTTTTGGGAACTGTGATTATCGGAGACCGCAGGGCGAGGGTAGAGTTAAAGCGTCGTTTTCATGTAAGGTAAAAAAGGTAACGAAGACATTGAAGCAGGAGCAAAACCTGCTGGACTGAAATAATAAATAAGGGACTGTTGCAAAATTATTTACCAATCCTCCTGTCATAATTGGTATTATTAGAAGCTTAGAGCATTCACATTTATTCTTTTGTAAAGAAAAGTTCGGCGAGTGTTGGATA
>CAYMIS010000038.1:0-28459 GCA_964390485.1 uncultured Roseburia sp.
TTTCGAAACGAAAGTCTCCAGAAGTGCTTTTATTCTATAGGAAGTTCAACGAACTTTCCTATAGAATAAAAAAAGTCAATGTAGAACTTCTCCGCTCTACATTGACTTTACCTTCATAACTCTTATGCTTCCTCTTTAATTGTATCAAGAAACATCTCATAAGAATGGTCCGAAATATTATCTCTTACCCATGCAATAAACTCTCCTGCATTTACTTTCTTTGTCTCATTATCAAATGCAAAAGTAATATCTCCTGTTGCTTTCACACGCTGATAAAGCTCGACAAGCATATCATTTAAGCTCGCCTGTGTAGTTACACTTGGTGTCGTATCCAGTTCAAGTAAAATTTTTAATACATCATTACTAATCACTTCGCTGTTTGCAATTGCATCTCTTAATTCCTGTACTGTTAGCATAGTCCCATTCTCCTTCACCCAAATACTATGTCTTACTGTTACCGTCTGTAAATCATAATTAGACAACGAACTTTTTCACACAATAATATTATAACAGTTTTGTTTTATGAAAAAAAGAGTCAATAACTGCTTTTTGAAGATAAATTCAAAAACAATTTACCCCTGCACCACCTGATTTAACTGTTCTGACAACTCTTTAATATGCTCCACAATTTCAGCCAGACTTTCCGTTCCTGCGCTGTTCTCCTGCGTTGCCGCTGATACATGCTCTACTGCGTTACAATTCTGCTGGGTATTATTGCTAATCTGCGTCATGCTGTCCGCAACCTCACCACTTTTTTCTCTGATAATTTCTGCCGCCTTATCAATGGCATGAATCTGTTCTGTCAGTTCTTCATTGGATGAAGTAATCAATGAGGAGGATTCATTTGCTTTCTGAATGCTTTCCATGCCATTTTGTGTAAAAAGCACATTCTTCTCCATTGCCATTACCGCATTCTCCGTATTTTTTACTACTTCATGCACAATTGCCCCTATATTTTCTACAGCATTCTTTGTCTGCTCCGACAGATGCTGGATTTCCTCTGCCACCACAGCAAATCCTTTTCCATGCTCCCCGGCTCTTGCTGCTTCAATCGTAGCATTTAAAGCCAGAATATTGGTCTGGCTGGATATACTGGAAATTGTTTCTACAATACCAATAATTTCCTTGGACTCTTCTCCCAAATTACTAATAATCTGTTTACACTCATTGGTGCTTTTATGTATATGCTCCATATTTGCAGTTGCATCATCCATCCGCCTCTGATTTTCTTTGGTATTCTCTCCAATTCTGTCTGTAAGCTGCGAGGTTCTGTGATTCATATTACTAAGACTTACCAGCTGTTCCGTAATATCCTGTATTCTCCCATCTGCTTTTTCTACCGCTTTTGTATTCTCGGTAGAACCTTCTAATAATCGCTCAGACTCCTCTGCAATTCTTTGATTTGCCAAAAGAGATGCTTCTGTAATTCCGGAAAGCTCTGTTACCATATCAAACATCGTTTCTGATGTCTTAACAGCACTTTCCTTCATCTGCTTCATGCGCTCTAAAATCTCCATCTGCTCCTCAGCTCCCATCAGATTTGAAAGCATAGAGGCTGTTCTGCTGCAAAGCATTGTAAAAATAGCCGCTACTGCAATCAGTACAAGAGCTCTGGGAATTACCCCAAAAATAATCACACTGTTAAATTTGGTAAAATTATCATCCTGTAATGTCTGTAAATAAAACGCCATAATCTGCCCCACGGAAACACCCGCTACCGTAAGTGAGGTTGCCACAATATTCAGCTTCTTTGAAAAGTACAGACTTGCAATTGCAATCGGATATACATAAATTACAACCACATGATAAGTAAGGGTAATACTAAGCAGTGTTACAAATATAGCAGCACAGGTTACATTAACGTATTTCACATAACCATGGTCATGTTTTAAAAAATTTGCCAGCAATGTGGGCAAAAACAACAGACAGCCACTTCCCAGATAAGCAATTGTCATAATCCTTTTATCTACCGTAAATATCCCAAACACGTTCAGCAAATAAATCATCGTAAAAATAAGAAAGGTAATCCGCATAACCTTTGCCACTATCAGATTCGCTTCTTTTTCATTCTTATTAAGTAATTCCATAACTTACTGTTCTCCTTCCTTCTATTGACTGACCTCATCATGAACCTGCACCACATTTTCTTTCATGTCTAAAAATACCTCTACCAAAAGTGGGTCAAAATCTCTGCCACTTCCCTCTTTTATAATTTCAAAGCTTTTCTCCAAAGGTATTGCTTCCTTATAACACCTTTTCTCTGATACAGCATCAAATACATCTGCAATCGCCATAATTCTTGCACATAGCGGTATTTCCGCTGCTTTTAATCCTTCCGGATAACCTTTTCCATTCCATTTTTCATGATGATAACGTGCTACCTCATATGCCATCTGGGTATATTGTTCCTCTCCTAAATGACCAAAGGTTTCCTGAATAATTTTTCCACCACTTATCGTGTGAAGTTTAATTGTCTCGAATTCTTCTTCCGTAAGTCTTCCGGGCTTTTGCAATATCACATCCGGCACTGCAATTTTTCCAATATCATGCATTGGTGCTGCCATACATAGGTTTTTCATATAATCTTTTGTTAAAATTTCTTTATAATATCCTCTGCGACGTAATTCCTCCGCCAGAAGCTTTACATACATAGTGGTTCTTTTGATATGTCCGCCTGTACTGCCGTCCTTATTTTCCACCAATGTTGCAAATCCCATAACCATCTCATCATGATAATGTGCCAGTTCTGCCACCGATGGATTTTCCTGATTCATATACGCGCCTATTATAATAATTGTCACACAAAGGCTGCTAAGCAGTGCCTGAGGATGCGCCATCTGATAACCGGTTACGCAGGCTAACACCAGCAAATAAGTAAAAATACTTACTCTTTTATGTCCTTCCATGTATCGCCATCGCCGGAAAAATATAAACATACTAAGCAGAATATAGATTCCCGCCATCACAAAACAGGTATATGCAGAAATCCCCATCGAATAATTACTGATTTCTCCCTTGTAATACACTAATGTAGGAATATTTACCAGCACCAGAATCACATTTACAATATACGGACTGCACAACACCATGATTCCGCTCTTTGTTTTTGGAAATCCTGCTGTTATCGAAAGCATATACAAAAACAATAGGAATATAAAAGAGTCCAGACTAAGCAGAAACAATAAATGCAAAATACGATTCACCATTTCATTTACATATTCTAAATGATTTACAGTATATGCTGTTATTCCATCAAAGAAAACAGCCACTATCCCCAACCCCAATAAGCCATCAAATACAGACAGCCTATGCCTCTGCCGGAACCTTCTGCACTCTTTCCAATAAACAAATACAATATACAAAATTATCAGCATACAGCTTATTTGTAATTTACAATACTCCATAATCCTTCTCCTCCTTTTAAGAGAAACCATTGAAAAAAGAGTGCTTCAACGTAAAGTAAAAAGCCGACAAACTGCGATTCCTCACATGTTTGTCGGCTCTGCGTCTATACGCCTTATGCGTCTTTGCGTCTGGCTCTACTTGAAACTAATATATTACATTATAATCTTATAACTTTATTTTAACACATCCCAGGTTAAAACGTACTTAGCAATTTCTGCGTTTTCTCCCTGATAACTGCCTTTCCCTTCATATTCCTTTCTAAAGCCGCATCTTTCTAATACCTTTTTTGATGCAGCATTTTCTGAAACACAAATTCCATACACCTTATCAAGCTTCTTTTCTGTTTTCATATATTCTAAAAAAGCTTTTAATGCTTCTGTCGCATATCCATTCTTTGTAAATTCTTTTGCAATATGATATCCGACTTCAAAGCCTTCATCGATTGGAACTAGCTGCACATATCCAATATTCGTACCTTCCTGCAGCAATACCGGATATACAAGGGGACCTTCTCCCGTCTCGTAACAGCTCATTAAAAATTCTATCGTTTCCCTTGCCTCTTCCACCGTTTCAAAAACCTCATCCGGTACAAAACGTCTGTTATCCTCATCCAGGGAATTTTTATGTACACTCTCTGCCATTGCTAACTCAAACTCTGTAATGATTAATCGTTCTGTTTCTATTCTCATTCTAATTCTCCATATCATTTTTCTAATTTTCGTTTATTACGGATACCTTCTGTTGTTTTACATTTATCAGAGTCTCTCTTCTGCACTTCGGACAAAAGAGTGGAAAATGCTTTAACTCTGTCTCCTCTGTTATCTGTATCCTTGTTTTACTATTACATACCGGACAAAAAATCCATTTTTTCCCCACCATACTCCAAAGCCTCCTTATTCCAGTCTATTACTTATTATAGTAATAAAAACATAGTTTTTCCTTTGTTTTCATCCTATATTTCTTGCGAAATTTGAGATTTTATGACATACTTTACCTATTATGAAGGAGGATTTTTATGCCAACACCATTACCGGAAAACAAACAAATTGTTGTAAGTTACATTCATATGAAAGAACGTTATCATATGGATTCCATGCAGATGGCAACAGACCACTACAATATTGGATTTACATTGCAGGGACACCGCAGAACAATTACACCTACCTATTCCTACTCCTATCAGGCTGGTGATGTCGCTTTACTTCCTCCCTTTATACTTCATCGTACTCTCTCTGAATATGAGGAACCCTATGAGCGCATCATGATAAAATTCTCCCCTGAATTTGCAGAACCTTTTATCCAGAAAGTGGGACAGGACGTATTTCAACAGTTATATGAAATGCCTGTTTATCATTTTACCAAAGAATCCCAGGAGAGGCTAAAAGCTATATTCTTCGATATCCTTGAGGAGTACCAGAAAAATACTCCTTATAAAGAATTTATCCTTCAGGGAATGCTTTTCCGTCTTTTTACCACTGTTATAGAGGAACATATCCCTACCCAGACAGTTATAAAACCGATGCCTCTTTCACCCCAAATTATCAATGCCATCGTCTATATGGAAAAGCACTATAAAGAACAACCTTCGATGGAAGAAGTTGCTGAACATGTGAACTTTTCCACCGGATATTTTTCACGCCTGTTTCATTCCCAGCTTGGCATGACCTACAGTGCTTATTTGAACAATATTCAGATTCGTCATGTACAGATTTTATTATCCACTACCACCATGTCCATTACGGATATTGCTCACGAAACCGGTTATTGCCACAGTGAATATTTATCTGCCCAATTTAAGAAAAAAACAGGCATGACTCCCAGCCAATATCGAAAACATTGTATTTCCCAAAAAGACACTGTATATCTTCCGAATTCATGAGATAATTCTGTTTGCAATATCCTTAACCTGTAAGCAAAGCATCTCCTCCACATGTCTGCTTACTGCCTCGTACCCCGCCGGATTCCCTGCATATCCAAGGGGTACGACACTTCTTGTCACTTCACCACCCTGCAGCCATTTTTTTAATTCTTCACTGTTTAAAGAGGATGACTTTAACTGACGAGCCTTGTCCAAATCCACCTGCTTTGGACAAATCCTATTCATTACTGCTGTTTCAAATGCTCCGGCATGAATATCAAGAAGTCCCTGCTCCGATGGCTCCTGCTCCTCAAACCATTCCATCGGATAATCCGGCATAGAAACCAGTAAAAAATCCTCATCTCCCTTCCAGCCATACAATGCTAAATCCATTGATTCTAATACAAATCTGACCTTCATGCCTAATTCTTCATTCGCTCTCTTAATTGTTTCCACAATTGCTCTCACATGAACCCCATCTCCGTGATAGTTAAAACAATATACCTCTGAAAAACCAAAGCTTTTCAAATTTTCAAAAATTTCAAATAAAACCTGCTGCATCGTATCCTGTTTTAATGAAAAGCTTCCCGGAAAACCACCTGTGCAATGATTTATCCCCCAATAATAAGGCGGTGCAATCACGCTTTCCCATCCCTTACTTTTTAACTCCCTCTTAATCATTTTACAGATAGTATAACTCCAATAAATATCTGCTCCTAGTGGTAAATGAGGTCCGTGTTCCTCTATCACTCCTATTGGAAAAAGTACCCTCCGTCCTTCTTCCCCAGCCTTTTGAACCTGCTGCCAGTTATCTGTAACCATTGTCTCTTCAAAAATTGATGTAAACATACCGTTCTAATTCCCCTTGCCTTTTATAGAATTGACCTTGCAAATTCCTTCGCTCCTTTAATTGCTTCTGCTGTTTGAAAAGAAGCAATATTATCGGTATCCCTTACCGAATACATCCCTATGTATTCCAGATTAGAGTGTTTACAAAGTCTTTTTACTCCGGTTTCAAAAGGTTCTGTTGCGTAATCAGCTTTATAACCATGTGTCGCAATGATTCCTACTTTTTTTCCTTCCCATAAAGAACCGCTGGCACTGCCGTAATATTTGTTCAATCCATAATGGCGGTCTAAAACGGCTTTCATTTTGGAAGTACAATACCAGGAAAAAATTGGAGTAGCTAATATAATACAATCTGCCCAAATGATACTTTTCACAATCTCAAACATATCATCCTTTTGCACACAGCCATACTCCCCTGATACCTCCTGACAAGCATAACAGCCCTTGCATGGCAGAATATTCATCCCCTCTAACACTATATATTTTACTTCCGATTTCCGCTCTTCTAACTCCTGAATAAAAGGTTTGCACAATTCCGCTGTATTCCCTTTGCTTCTTGGACTTCCCATTAATATCAAAACCTTCATTTTTTCACTTCCTTCCACACAACTCTGCTTCCCGAATAAATAACCAAATCCTGCTATTTATCTGCTGTTTCCCTTTTTTCTCATATTTAACACTATATAAATCAAAAGAGCTGCAATAATCGTCACTCCTAAAATCACATACATCTGTGGCACTTCCACAAGATTCTCCCTAAAGTAAAAATTGAAATCAAATCCATCCTGAATTTCCTTTATAACTTCAGCCGGAAAATATTCTGTCTCAAGTTCCTGATATACTCCCCGCATAAAATGATTTCGAAGTAAGCCTGTTCCGTAGGTCCCCGGCAAATAAGAAATGAACTTCTGGATTCCCTCTGAAAACTGTGCAATTGGCATATACGCCCCGCATACAAATCCATAGCAGGCACTCATAATGGTGCAGACTGCCGTAATGCCACCCTGACTTTTCAGGAAATACCCTAAAATTGAAGACAAGGCAGTTCCAAATAAAACAAGATGAATCACATCTCCAAACACCAGTGCCACATCCACAGCGGACATATACCAGCCTGCCTGGGATAAATAGATAAGACCTGCTCCCGTTGTTACAAAACAAATTATCAGCGTAACAATCACAGTCGAAATATAATAACTAAGTGCCAGTACTGATTTCTTTATCGGCGCAATTGTCAAATCATTTACCGCTCCGGTCACTTTATCCTGCACCATAATCATATTTGCGTTAAAAGCTACGGTAACACAGGTAACTGCTAAAAGGGATGACAGTAAAAATCCCCCTACAAATCCATCAATTACCTGCTCCGGAATTTGAAGCCCTTCCGGTAAACTTTCATGGAAACTGCTGACATATACATTTCCTAGAAATGTGATAAACAGTACCAGCAAAATAAGTGGTGCTACTAATGCCGGAAAAAAGTTTCCTTTATCTTTAAAAAATAATTTTGTATTTCTTTTTACTAAATATATAAATGTTGTCATTACATCTCTCCTCCAAGTCTGATGCCTGTTACATTCAAAAAGACATCGTCCATTTTTCCTTTGGTAATTTCATAGTCCTTAAACAGTTCCGGATTATTTGTAATCATTTTTGTAACCGTCATAACATTCGGAACTCTGATTCGAAAGCCATCACGAATTGCCGTGTATGGATATTCAAATTCCTTTACGGTTTCTTCTTTCACTCCATACAAGGTCAGAAAGTCTCCCGCATAACAATTTTTCAGTTCCCAAGGTGTACCTTCTGCCGCAATTTTTCCACTTTGGAGCATTACTACATAGTCAGCATCCGCAGCTTCCTCCATATAATGAGTCGTTAAAAATACCGTCATACCCTCCTGCTTTCTTAAACGCTCAATGGCTTTCCATACCGCCTGTCTTGTCTGTGGGTCAAGCCCGGTTGTAGGTTCATCCAAAATCAGAATCTGTGGCTTATGTAATAGTGCTCTTGCAATATCAATTCTTCTTCTCTGCCCTCCGGAAAGCTTTCCAACGGTACGTTTCATCAATTCTTTGACATGCAGCATTTCGTCTAATTCATCCAAGCGCTTCTCAAAATCATTTCCTGTAATGCCATACAAAGCGGCTCTGCTCTTTAGATTATCTCTGACTGTTAAAGCCTTATCTAACACAGAGTTCTGGAATACAACACCAAGCTCTCTTTTAATATTATCCTGCTGTCTTTCCATATCCATTCCATCTACTACAATACTTCCGGAATCTTTTTTCAGCTGTCCGCATATCATGGAAATCGTCGTACTTTTCCCTGCTCCATTTACCCCAAGAAAGGCAAATAACTCTCCCTGCTTCACCTGAAAACTTAAGTCCTGTACTGCTTTGATGTCACCAAAGCTTTTATTTAATTTTTTAATATCAATTATCTTTTTCATAAATCATTTCCTCTCCTTTACTTGATGCCATAAATATTCACTCCTAGATTTTTCAGACTATAAAAAAAGACACAAATCCATCTATTCATTAAGAATAATTGGCTCTGCGTCTTCGCGTCTGGCTCTTATAAATTTTCTAAATTAGATAAAATATCTTTCAATAATTTTTCCACACTATTTCACTTCCTTTAGTGTCTCCATCGAAAATTTTCCCGATTTTATCAGCATTAACGTTCCTTGAAATTCCATGCTCAGCATACCGGATATTTCCTCTTGTGACATCTGACAAACTTTTCCTGCCAGCAACACGCAAATTCCAAATGTATGAAGCCACACCTGGCGAAACAGTATCTCTGCTTCCTCTCTGCTTAAAGCATAATCTCTCTGCATAAGTTCAATACAAACCGCTACCGTATCCCCTAGTTCCTCTATTAACATGGAATAAGTCTGACTCCCATCATGCTCACGCATATATAAAAGTTGAAACAGCTTCGGTTCTTTTATGGCAAATTCTACCATCTTCATTCCCACATACTTAAATCCCGGTGTATAATTCACCGCATCCCGAACATAAGCTTCAAACTCCCGCATTGCAACTTTTCTTACTTCGTTTTGTAATTCCTCCATGTTTTTAAAAGCTGTAAAAATAGGGGATGAGGATGTACCAAGTTCTTTCCCAAGTTCTCTGGCAACGACTGCGTCAATCCCCTTTTTCCTTGCCATTTCAAAGGCTTTATTAATAATTTCTTCTCTCGTATATTTTGCTTTTGGCGGCATCACAACACCTCCCTTTATTATGTAACATCATTATATAACTTCGTTATGTAACATGTGTTTTATTATATGACCTTTCTTTTGTTTTGTCAACAATGTTCTTCCTATTTTTAATATAACCTATAACACAACCACTTTTTTAATACTCCTATTTTGCGCCGCAACAAAAAGCTCCGTTGCAAAGTTATTCATATCTCCCTGCAGATAAGATGTCATTTCCTTATCCGAATAATATTTTTCCTGCACCAGTTTCTCTAGCAATTCTATCAATGTCTTATTCAGCCATTCCACAGTATGCTCCTGCACAATCTCATACATCCGATTATCATCTGTCTCATCACCTATTTTCCCCAGACTTTTTCCTATCAGCATATGTCCTAATACATGTCTTAAAATCACACTGCATATATTGTAAAACTGCTTCCTGTATCCGGTTTGAAATCGATATAACACTTCATACACATATTCCTCCGGCAAGGCTTTCATAAACTTTTGCTCATAGGAGATGTATTCCACATATTTTGCAACTGCATCAATCCCACTACAATCTGCTATTGAAGAGAGAGTTGGATAATCCATTGTAATTATCGTCTCTTGTGGTGCAAACCTCACATCATAATATCTGAAAAACCCCGGTATTGCTTTTGTTACAGTATCATTATAATTTTCATTCCCATAGGCATTGAAGTCTATTATCACTTCATTGTATACTGTCTGGGTTTTCTTTACTTTCTGAATCAGATTTTCGTATCCCAATTGATATGCTTCTTTTGCCTTTATTCCCTTACTGCTAATCAGCTGACTATTTTCACCGCAATGATTCATACAATACAAAACTGCTTCCATCAGCTGCCTTGCCTGTTCATAGGAAATGGAGGTACTTTCCTTTGATGTATAGCGTTCTGTCAATTCTGCCACAATTGGCAGTAATTCTTCTGCCTTATAATTCATCCTCTATCCTTCCCCTTCCCTTTATCTTGTAATGTCGCCCAAAATAGTTATTTTCTTCCCTTCTAATGCTTCGCGCAAATTCTTCTAATACGGTTTCTTCTAAATATTCCAAGGAACCCTCACATTCTCCATCAAAAGCTGTTTTCATAAAATTCAATAATTCATCGTCTGAAAGTTCATCCATTAACTCGTTTTTATTCAAATAAAAAATTTCCTGTAAACGACTTATTGTTTCCACATAATTTTCCTGATAAAGATAAGGTGAATCACAAAAAGTAAAAATAAGCTTTGGCAGTATCCCCTCCCCAAATTCTACTCTCTGCTGTTCTCTTAACGTTTCTTTTCGTCTCTCGACAAGCAGTTTTGCATCCTCTCCGCTAAGAACCAGACCAAACTTTTCTGTTTTCTGATTCATGTCCATTACTTTTTGAAGCTGATTTTGTCCCGACAGCAGTCCCAATAAATCCATTCTTTCCATATCAAAATCCCCTCCTTCCACATTTGGTTTTCCGATTATACTGCCACATAGAACAGATTGCCAGACTTGATTTTTTCGGGATTTTGTGGTAATATAAAAGAGTAAACGGAAGAAATTTTTTATATTTCTTCCGTTTTTTATATCTATTTATTCAATTCATATATGACATAACTCTTATTTAAGAAACACCATAATATTCCTTAATGGAATTCGCAATGTATTCTGCTACTCCTTCTCCATATTGTTTATCTGTTGCTTCTGCCAAAAGCGGTGTTTTCAATATTTCATCCGCTAACTGTAGCAGAAAATAACGGACATTCTCAAGCTGCAGCATAGCCTTATTATTCTCACCTAATCTTTTCACTGCATTTTCCTTTAATACAGAGTCATTCGTATTCATTGCAGTGGCAAACTGTTTGTATATCTCATCCGTTTCTTTTTGATATTTCTCTAAATTTTCCATGCCGTTCATTCCCGAAAGACTTACTTCAACCGCTTTCTCTTTACTTCCATATAATTTTATGAGATTCGCTTCCGTAGACTCATCTCTTAAATTCTCGGTCAGTTCTGCACGCACAGCTTCCACGCTGCCATACTTATCAATAAGATTATTTAAATCCTCCTGACGCAGCTGACCAATGGTATGTTCTACTATCTTCTCAATGTCTTCATCACTAAATGCTTCAAAACTCATAGTATTTACTCCCTTCATAACATCATCAATTAACTCTATGATACCGTTGAGTCGATTCCTTTTCTTTTCCAATAATGCTTTTTGCATAATCAAAATTTCCTGTCGGTCAAGATTTCGGTTTTCCATTATCTGCTTAATCGTTTCTAATGGAATTTCCAATTCTTTAAAAAACATAATTTCCTGCAGTTTTTCTAACGCCTTATTGTCATACAAACGATATCCTGCATCCGTTAACTGAGTTGGTTTTAACAGACCAATCTCATCATAATACCGCAGGGTGCGTATACTTACCCCCGTTATTTCTGCTACTTCTTTTACTGTTTTCATGTCTTCCTCCTTTCAAAAAAAATCCTAAACCATCACGCCACGAGAGAGTCAATCGTTTTTTCAAAATTGTGAAAATATACTATTTCAATATCTTTACTAATGACTTCATAATATGAATAATTCTATAATTTCAACAGAAAAAGGGTATGAGATTTCTCTCACACCCTCACCTTAATTAGCGATTCATTTGCATCTGTATGAATTTCATGTCAAAAATCCACTCTAGTTTATCCTCTACTGGAAAGTATAAAGTCAAAGGATTCGAAAACAATGTTTTAGTCCTCATCCAGTTTCAATACACTCATAAATGCTTCCTGTGGAATCTCTACATTTCCAACCTGACGCATACGCTTCTTACCTTCCTTCTGTTTCTCCAGAAGCTTTCTCTTACGGCTGATATCACCACCATAACATTTTGCAAGTACGTCCTTACGCATTGCTTTTACCGTCTCACGAGCAATTACCTTGCCGCCAACTGCTGCCTGAATCGGAATCTCGAATAAGTGTCTTGGAATTTCTTCCTTTAATCTTTCACACATTCTTCTTCCACGCTCATAAGCACTGTCTTTGAATACGATAAAGGATAATGCATCCACCTGCTCTTTATTAATTAAAATATCTAATTTCACGAGTTCAGACTGCTCATAGCCCTTTAACTCATAATCGAAAGATGCGTAACCTCTGGAACGGGATTTTAATGCATCAAAGAAATCGTAAATGATTTCGTTTAACGGAAGCTCGTATTTCAATAATGCACGGGTCTCCTCTAAATATTCCATGCTGATGTAAGTACCACGACGTTCCTGACACAAGGTCATAATTGCTCCAACATAATCCTTTGTTACCATAATCTCTGCGGAAACAATCGGTTCTTCCATATACTCAATTTCAGCCGGGTCCGGTAAGTTGGAAGGATTTGTTAATTCAATCATTTCCCCATTGGTCTTATGCACCCGGTAAACTACACCCGGAGCAGTTGTTACAAGGTCTAAGTCAAACTCTCTTTCCAAACGCTCCTGAATGATTTCAAGATGTAATAATCCTAAGAATCCACAACGGAAACCAAAGCCTAATGCTAAGGATGTTTCCGGTTCAAAGAATAAGGATGCATCGTTAATCTGTAATTTTTCCAATGCTTCTCTTAAATCTGTATATTTTGCACTATCTGCCGGATAAAGTCCACAGTAAACCATTGGATTTACTTTCTTATAACCCGGAAGTGCTTCCTCACATGGACGATTTACATTTGTTACCGTATCACCCACCTGAGTATCTCTCACGTTTTTAATGCTGGCACAGATATAACCTACCATTCCGGCAGAAAGTTCTTCACAAGGAATAAACTGTCCTGCTCCAAAGTAGCCTACCTCTGTTACATCATCCACTGCTCCGGTTGCCATCATACGGATTTTGTCACCGACCTTAACCGTTCCTTCTTTTACACGGCAAAATACGATAACACCCTTATAAGAATCGTATAAGGCATCGAAAATAAGTGCTTTTAATGGTGCTTCCTTATCTCCGGTTGGAGCCGGAATTTTATTTACAATCTGCTCTAATACATCTTCGATATTTAAACCTGTCTTTGCGGAAATACGTGGTGCGTCCTCTGCTTCGATTCCGATAACGTCCTCAATTTCCTGAATGACTTCCTCCGGCTGGGCACTTGGAAGGTCAATTTTATTGATAACCGGCATAACGTCCAAATCATGGTCTAATGCCAGATATACATTTGCCAAAGTCTGGGCTTCCACTCCCTGTGCCGCATCGACAACAAGAATTGCTCCATCACAGGCTGCAAGGCTTCGTGACACCTCATAGTTAAAGTCCACGTGCCCCGGAGTATCGATTAAGTTAAAAATATACTCCTCGCCATCCTTTGCCTTATAAATAATACGAACCGCCTGAGATTTGATAGTGATTCCACGTTCTCTCTCTAAGTCCATGTTATCTAACACCTGCGCCTGCATCTCACGACTGGTTAAGGTTCCGGTCTTTTCGATAATTCTATCGGCAAGGGTAGATTTACCATGGTCGATATGGGCGATAATACAAAAATTTCTAATTTTACTCTGATCTATTGACACTGTGTTTCCTCCTACGATTTTCTTTCACAGGAATTTCTGTTGATTTTATTACAGAAAATTCAACTTACTCTTTTCCTTTTGCAAATATACAAATATCAGTAATTTGCCATAAACGCTATTTTTCCTTACTTTTATTATAAAAATAAGCATACTGCTTGTATTATAAAGGAGAAAGGAAAGCCACGTCAAGAAATTCTTGTTTTTGAAAAGGATTATCCATGCAGTGCTTTTCTATATCACGCAAAAACAGAGGCTCACTGCATCCTACAGCTGCCTCTGCTCTCCTATTTCTTATATTGTTTCCTATCTTTTTCCTGCCTTTATCTCCTCTAAAATTTCTGCCACTGCCTCACGCTCATCAAAATGATATTTCACACCTTTGATTTCCTGATAATCCTCATGTCCTTTTCCAAGAAGCACAATCATATCCCCCGGCTTGGCATTTACCATACAATATGCAATCGCCTCTTTACGGTCATCAATCTCAATATATTTTCCATTACTTCTTGCAAGTCCAACCTTAATATCGTTATTGATGTCGCGGATTTCCTCACTTCTTGGATTGTCACAGGTTAATACACAAAGGTCTGCCATTTCTCCTGTTACCTCACCCATGTCGTAGCGACGAAGCTTGGAGCGGTCACCGCCGCCACCATAAACACAAATCAGACGTTTTGGATGGTATTCTAATAAGGTTGTCAGTACGCTTCTTGTGCTGACTTCGTTGTGGGCGTAATCAATAATTAATGTATAGTCTTTTGATACCGGAAGCATTTCCACTCTTCCTTTTACCTGTACCTTTGAAAGACCTGCTAAGATTGCTTCATTAGAAATTCCTGCCTCATGGCACACTAACATGGTTACACAAATCAGACGTTTTGGATGGTATTCTAATAAGGTTGTCAGTACGCTTCTTGTGCTGACTTCGTTGTGGGCGTAATCAATAATTAATGTATAGTCTTTTGATACCGGAAGCATTTCCACTCTTCCTTTTACCTGTACCTTTGAAAGACCTGCTAAGATTGCTTCATTAGAAATTCCTGCCTCATGGCACACTAACATGGTTACCATGGAATTATAAACGGAAAATCTGCCCGGAATGTGTACTTTTGCTTCACATTCCATACAGCCGCTTACGGTAAAATGCATTCCAAGTCTGCCCTCTTCATTTAAAAAGCCGATTTCAAATGCCTGCAAATCGATATTGCCATTCCATCCCTCTGTAGCAGCATTCGCAGAAAATGCTCTTACTTCACAAGTATGATTCTTTAAAATCTCTCCCACATGAGCGTCATCTGCATTCACGATTCCAACTTTACACTGCTGGAATAAAAGGCTCTTACATTCGATGTATTCTTCCATAGAAGCATGCTCTGTCGGTCCGATATGGTCTGGAGATAAATTGGTAAATACACCATAATCAAAGATAATTCCCGCGGTACGGTCCATTTTTAAGCCCTGAGAGGAAACCTCCATCACCACATATTCACAGCCTGCTTCCACCATAGATGCAAAAATACGGTGTAATTCGTAGGATTCCGGTGTTGTATTTTTCGAAGGAATCATATCATCCCCAACTAATGCACCGATTGTTCCGATTAAGCCCACCTTTTTGCCTGCCATTTCTAAGACTTTTTTAATCATATATGTGGTTGTTGTTTTTCCTTTTGTTCCGGTCAGACCGATTGTTACCAGTTTTCTATCCGGGTAGTCAAAAAGTGCCGCCGACATTAATGCCAGCGCATATCTTGCAGATTCCACCTTTAAAACAGTGATGTTTTCCGGAATCTGTGCTGCCTCTTCTTCTTTTTCCAAAACAATGACAGATGCACCTTTTTCAATTGCATCCGGGATATATTTGTGTCCGTCTGTTACTGCACCAACCATACACACAAACATGGTTTCTTTCGCAATTTTTCTGGAATCGTAAATAATATCACGAACTTCCGTCTCTAAGCTTCCCTGTAACAGGGTATATTCTATTTCCTTACAAAGCTTGGCTAATTTCATTTTTTCCTCTTTTCTGTGCGGTAACTACGCACATCTTTTGTTTTATGTACACATTTGAATCAATCTCAAACAATTCTTCTAATGCATTCGTCTCCACCACAAATGCTTTCTTTTTCATAAACTCGCAAAGAGAAAGAATGCTTTCACATTCTTTCTCTCTTTGTTTTAAAAAAATCATACATTTAAAATTGCTCTGATGCCTATTTACCGATTATATGAGAAGCATCAATTTCCGCCTCAAATACGGTATGGGATGGGCCTGTCATAAACAGATGATTGGTTGCTTCATCCCATTCAATCAGTAATGGTCCGCCAATCTGTTCTACTGTTACTTTTCTGTCACATCTGTCGGTTAAAACTCCGGCTACTACTGCGGTTGCACAGCCTGTTCCACAGCCAATGGTCTCTCCTGTTCCACGTTCCCACTCACGGATTTTTAAATAATCACGACGGACAAATTCCGTAAAGGTAACATTTGTCTTATTTGGAAAAATAGAGGTCATATATTCAATGGTCTTTCCGTATTTTTCCACATCTAAGTCTGCTACCGAATCCACATACATGGCACAATGCGGATTTCCCCAGGAAACTGCTGTAATGTTAAATGTCTTATCTAATACTTCGACAGGCTGTTCCACAAACTGTTCATCTTCCGTATTAATTGGAATCACCTTTGTATTAAGTCTTGGTTCTCCAATATCTGCGCGGATATTGGAAACAAATCCGTCGGTTACGGTTAAGGTCAGATGCTGCATTCCGCCTAATGTCTCGATTACCAGCTCTGTTTTATCGGTCAGACGATGGTCATATACATATTTTCCCACGCTGCGAAGAGCATTTCCGCACATCTCTCCTTCGCTTCCATCCGGGTTAAACATACGCATACGGAAATCTCCTTTTTCCGAAGGACAGATTAAAACCATACCATCCGAACCAATGGCAAAATGTCTGTCACTGACAAATCGTGCCAGCTCCGGAAGATTTTTTAACTCCTGATGGATTGCGTCAATATATACATAATCGTTGCCAAATGCCTGCATTTTTGTAAATTTCATATTTCCCTCGCTCTGCCAGTTTTATGGCATTTTTCTAAAAGTAAAAATCAAATTTCATGAATACCTGTATCTTATTTTTTCAAGCATTCTATCCGTTTCTGTTTCAATGTTCTGTTTTATGAATTCATTGCACGTTCTAAGTCTGCAATAATATCCTCTGCATTTTCAATTCCAACAGACATACGAAGGAAGCAGTCAGTAATTCCAAGCTTCTCTTTCACATCCTTTGGTGTGTCCTCATGGGTCTGTGTGGTTGGGTAAGTGATTAATGTCTCCGTTCCGCCAAGACTTTCTGCAAACATAATCATGTCTACATTTTTCAAAATACTCTTTACTGTTTCATAGGAATCTACGGTAAAGGAAACCATTCCGCCAAAACCTGTGGTCTGTTTCATGGTCACATCATAATCCTTATGGTCTTCAAAGCCTACAAAATAAACTTTTTTTACCTTTGGATGATTGCGGAGCCATGCAGCCACCTTCTTTGCATTTTCATTATGTCTGTCCATGCGGACTGCTAAAGTTTTAATTCCCCTTAATACCAGCCAGCTGTCAAGGGGTGCTAACTGGCTTCCGTGGGATTTGATATGAATATGAATCTTGTCCGCAATTTCCTGATTATCTTTTACAACCACGATTCCTGAAATCGTATCATTATGTCCGCCAAGATATTTTGTGGAGCTGTGGGTAACGATATCTGCCCCAAGCTGTAACGGTTTCTGGAAATATGGTGTTAAAAAGGTATTGTCCACCACAGTTAATGCACCAATACTCTTTGCAATTTCAGAAATCGCATGAATATCAGCCACCTTCATCATTGGATTGGTCGGTGTCTCAATGAAAAACATCTTGGTATTTGGACGAATGGCTGCTTTTACAGCTTCTAAATCATCCATCTCCACATAAGTATGCTCAATTCCGTATCTTCCAAACACATCTCCAACAATACGGAAGGTTCCGCCATAAATATCATCGGATAAAATCACATGTTCTCCCGGATTTAACAGGGAAAATACTGCCATATTTGCAGCCTGTCCACTGGAAAATGCAAAGCCCTTGATACCACCCTCTAAAATCGCCATGGTACGTTCTAATTCCTGTCTGGTTGGATTCTCCAAACGGCTGTATGCAAATCCTGTCGACTGTCCTAATTCCGGATGACGGAAGGTTGCTGACTGGAAAATCGGCATGCTGACTGCTCCTGTTAATGGCTCTGTTCCCAGTGCTCCGTGCACTGCCTTTGATTCAAAATGTAATTCTTCCTTTGTACTGTAATCCGTATAATTGCTGAAATTTTTCATGTTCTACCATACCTTTCCGGCTTCTATTCGCCTCGATTTTTATGTATTTTCTGTTCTTTAAAACTCATTTACAAATTACTCATATATTCTTATTATATATAACACTTTTTAAAATATATACAAGTCAAGTGCTATTTATATTGCAAATTGTGCTTTTCCCTTTTATACTTAGTATTAGATATGAACTTTTAAAAATATTTGTCAGAAAGGTAATCATTATGCCGGAATATAAAAAGGTAGGATATCTTACAACCGATTTTAAAATGTTTCATTTAAAGGATGATTCCTTGCGCAGCTTCAACTATCACTATCATGATTTTCACAAAATTATGATTTTATTAAGCGGTGATGTCAGTTACTGCGTTGAAGGACGAACTTATAATCTTCGCACAAACGACATTGTCTTTGTCAATGCCGGAGAGGTTCATAAGCCCATCATCCATTCTGAACAGCCTTACGAGCGTATTATTATCTATGTTTCTCCTGATTTTTTGAAATCTTATCAGGAAAAAGATACTGATTTAAGCCTCTGCTTTGGTCAGGCTTACTCAGAACAGTCCCACGTCTTACGTCTGCATTCTTTTTCTAACAGCAAGCTTGCTACGATTATGCGGGACCTGGATGCCTCCTTGAATGACGCCGATTATGCCAGCGAATTACACCACCGGCTTTTGTTTTTAGAATTTATGATTCAGCTGAACCGGGCTGCCCTGCACAAAAAAATTGAATATATCGAAACCTCCGCCACCAATGATAAAATTATTGATATTTTAAAATATCTCAACGAACATCTGACTGAGGATTTATCTATTGATATGATTTCTGCCAAATTTTTCTTAAGCAGATATTATCTGATGCACACTTTCAAAGAGCAGACCGGCTACACCATCGGCAGCTACATCTCCACCAAACGCCTTCTTATGGCAAAGGAACGTATCGCCAACGGGGAATCCATCACTTCTGTCTGTTATGAATGCGGATTCCACAACTACTCTACCTTCTCCCGGGCCTACAAAAAGTGTTTCGGAGAAGCTCCCCGGGAACAACGTGAAAAATAGGGACGCAGCCTAAATTCCGAAAAATAGGGACGCAGCTTAAATTTCAAAATATGGGGACACATCTTATAAGATATGTCCCCATATTTTGAAATTTAGGCTGCGTCCCTATTTTTCGGAATTAAAGATTCTTCTCTGCCATTGCATTCATAATCGATGGTATCATCTGCTTTTTACGGGAAACAATTCCCTCTAAAAGAATTCCATTGTCATCTCCTGTACAGTCAAAAGCTGAAATTAAAATTTCTTTTGCTTCATTTCCTTCAAAAATTACTTTGGAGGATTCCTCTAAAATATCGGTAAGCATTACATATACCATATCTAATTTCTTTTCACCTAATACCTGCTTTAAGAACGGCTGCAGCTGTGCTCCCACCTTATCAAGTTCTTCCCGGCTCATTGCACTAACCTGTGACACTCCAAAATCATAACCATCCGTGTGGAAAACCTTGAAATCCTGATAAAGAATTTCTTCTGTTGTCTTGTTTCCAAAGTCACTTCCTGCCTGGAACATATTCTTTGCAAATACTTCAATTTCCACTCCTGCAATTTTAGCCAACGCTTCTGCCGCAACAATGTCTAACTGGGTACAGGTTGGTGAACGGAACATCAGTGTATCCGAAATAATTGCCGCCATTAAAAGCCCTGCAATATGCCCCGGAATTTCAATATTTTTTTCCTGGAACATCTGATAAATTATTGTTGAAGTACAGCCTAATGGCTGGTTACGGAAATATACCGGTGAAATAGTCTCTAAACTGCCAATTCTGTGATGGTCGATAATCTCTAAGATTTCTGCTTCGTTAATATTATCAACTGCCTGTGATTTTTCGTTGTGGTCGACAAGAATAATCTGTTTTTTCTGCATACTCATTAAATTACGTCTGGAAATCATTCCCACATAATTACCATTTTCATCCAGAATCGGGAAGTCACGATGTCTGATTTTAGACATGGTATCCTTCACTTCATTTACATAATCATCAATATCAAAGGTAATCAGCCTTTCCTTTGTCATAAACTCTTTGATTGGCATACTCTGATTAATTAAACGGGCAATGGAAAAAGTATCAAATGGTGTTGTAATAATAATACAATCCTTTTTCTTTGCCATTAAAATTACAGATTCGTCTACTTCCACACCACATCCAATAATAATACAGCTTGCATTTGCCTCAATTGCCTGAATCTGAGCTTCTCTTTTGGCACCTAAAATAACAAGGTCATCCGCTTCTACATATTCAGACACATACTCCGGATTCGATACACCGATAACAACTTTTCCCCGGACAAAATATGCATGCTCATTACCGGCAATAATTTTACCATCCAGAGTTTCTGCAATATTTTTATACTGGGTTCTTGCTTTTGATAAAACCCGGTTATCATATACATCCATATAAGAAGTAGCAATATCCTTTGTAACAATAACACCCTCTAATTTATCCAGACGGTTTGTTACCGGAAGGGTTACAACGTCTAACTTTTTCATCAGCTCCCATGCACGCTTTAAGGAAATATGTGAGCTGACTCCCATTGTTTTACGGATTGAAATATCCTTAATCTGTGCTCCAACATCTGTTATTAATTCCGGCTCTTCGACCTTAAAATAATCCAGTACATATCTTGTTTCGGCACTTACTGCACCTGCCCGCTTTGGAATATATTCACGTTCGCCAAGCTGATTTTTTAAATATGCATAAGATATCGCTGCACAGATTGAATCTGTATCCGGATTCTTATGTCCTGTTACCCATACTTTTTTTGGTTCAAAATTCATAAAAAACTCCTTTAATAACAATTGCCAGCCCGTATCTACAGGCCGGCATTATTTTTGACATAACGACTTGTATGTATCTACTTTTCTAAAAATAGTTCTCTCTGCGTCATGCTGTTTTATTAAAAATTAAATACTCCAATAGAGTAAAGAATAAATCCAATTAATACAACAAAATTCAAAACTGAGAACCAGGTTAAGCATTTCACATAACCCTTTACAGACTCAACGCCCTTTTCCATTTCATCCATCTTCTCAATTTTAGAATCAAACTCCGTAAAAAGCTCCTGAATATTGCGGTAGCATTTTACATTTTCAGAATGTACTTTTTCAGATAAATCTGTCTTAATAGATTCCAGCTGGGCAGTCGCATTCTCCATTAATTCTTTCACTTCTGCAATCTGTCCCTCGCTTAACTTCTTGTTGGCAATCGCCTGTTCCTCTAAGAACTGCTTATTAATCGCTAACTGTTCTTCACTTAATTTACGATTTGCCTCAACCTGTTCTTCATTTATCTTACGGTTTGCTTCGATCTGCTCCTCGTTTAACTTGCGATTCGCTTCCATCTGCGCTTCATTGGCACGCTTAATCTCTGCAACCTGTCCGGAAATAGATGCCTCTATCTCAGCCATCTTCGCATTCACTCTGGATGTCAACAAATCAACCTTCTGGTTGAAATCTAACATAATCTTATCAGCTTCTTCCTGACGCTCTGATAATATCTGCTCTAACTCCTGTGCTTTATCTTCCCGCTCACTTACTAAAGTCTGAAGTTCCTGAACCTTACTCTCTTTTGCCGCTAATAAGCTCTGTAACTGTTTCGCTTTCTCTCTAAATTCATCAATCTGGCTTAATAAAAAATCGTCTTTTTCCACTTTGCTCTGTGTCCTTTCCCGCTCATGCTCATTTTCCTGTGCATGGCTCTTCTCCAGCTCTGACCGTTTCTCTGTGCTGCGAATATACTGCCGCTCTCCATTATACGTTATCTTATTTTCCGGTCCACTCTTTCTGGGCTGAATCTGCGCAAGTAACATCTCAAACAGGCTCGCCATTCACGCTTCCTCCTAATATCCCGTTACCACTTGTGTTGTCTAACTTGTTCTCACACATTTAATTTCATACCTAAACAATATTCTATCATTTGTGTTTTTTCTTGTAAAGAATAAAAATTTGCATCGTAATTTAAAAAAGGAACGATAACCTTCTATCCCGCAAGTATATTTGTAGTAGTTTTTGGGTCGTTCGAAAATTTACGAAAATTTTTATTTCATTATTCCCAACTTTTGGTATAATAGAATTATCAGAAAAGAACTCATATATGATGTTCAAAAAATGGAGGGTTACATGAAAAAAAGAATCGTATCACTTATTCTAGCAATTACCATGTCTTTTAGTCTGGTCGCCTGCTCCGGGAAAAGCAAAAGCGCCACAAATGACATCGGTAACACTGAAACAAACAACACCACCGCAGACAATGCTGATACAAACGCTGCCGAAACAGGAAGCATCAGGGAAGAAAGCACAGAAACTGTAAGTACAGAATCCAAGGCTATTACCGGAATCAATCCCAAATGGGCAGAAACTACTACTTTTTATGAAATTTTCGTAAGAAGCTTTGCTGACAGCAATGATGATGGTATTGGTGATTTTAATGGAATCACAGAAAATCTCGATTACCTGAAGGATTTGGGCGTCGGTGCTATCTGGCTTATGCCAATGATGGACTCTACTACCTATCATGGCTATGATGTCACCGATTACTATGTACCAAATCCTGATTATGGCACAATGGAAGATTTTGATAATCTTGTTGCTGCCTGCCATGAAAAAGATATTAAAATTATCATTGATTTTGTAGTAAACCATACTTCCAGTGAAAATGAATGGTTCAAGAGCGCTTTGGCAAATGAAAACAGCCCTTATCGTGATTTCTATTTTATCGAAGAAACGATTCCTGTTGCAGAAACAGATGCGGAGTATTCCTTCTGGAAACAGGATGCAGAAACCGGCTTATACTATTATGCACATTATGACACTATCATGCCCGACTTAAATTACCACAATCAGGAAGTCCGGGATGAAATAAAAAATGTCGCAAAATTCTGGTTAGAACATGGTATCGACGGTTTCCGTCTTGACGGTTCCAAAGAAATTGACACAGATATCGAAGTTACCCTTGACTGGTGGCGAGAATTTACCTCTGAGGTTTGCTCTGTCAAAGAAGATGCTTTTATCGTTGGGGAAAACTGGACTACGGAATATGCTCTTGTAGGCAGATATTATGATGCAATGCCATCTTCCTTTAACTTTATTGCTGCAGACAACATCCTTAGCATGGCAAAAGGCCAGTACATTGACCTTATAGCGAATATGAATCAGATGAGAAAACGTTATCAGTCCAAGGTAGAGGACAGCGAGGTAAACGCTATCATGGTTGACTCCGTGATGATTGGTAACCACGATATGGACCGTATGGTTACACGCGTTAACTCCGTTGAAAAAGCAAAGCTGGCTGCCACGATCCAGTTCACAATTGCCGGCACACCTTTTATTTACTATGGAGAAGAAATCGGACAGGCTGGTCAGAAACCAGACGATAACCGAAGAGAGCCCTTTGACTGGTACACAAGTGCTGATGGCGAGTACATGACAGAAATGACAGACATTTTCTTCAATCCTGTCCTTACCTATGTACAGCCTGATGATGGAGTTTCTGTGGAAGAAGAAAAAGAAAATCCTGACAGTATGCTCAACCATTACAAAACATTAATCGCCATGCGCAATGCACATCCAACCTTTTATAATGGAACCTATGAAACCCTAGGTATGGGTGGCGGCGGATTATACGCTTATAAAGTCTATGATGAACAGGGTCAGTACCTTGTTATCCATAATCAGCGAAAAGATGACAAAACAATTACATTAAACGTAAATGGAACAGATATTTACAACAATGTTGAAGTTGCTGCCGGTTCCTATGAACTGAAAGCCTACTCTTCTCTTATTTTAAAATATGATTCAGATGTCAACCCAATTAATGAAGCTGAATTCGAAAAAGAGGAAGCCCAGACCTTTACCGTAACATTCCGCGTAACCGTACCGGAAAATACACCGGCAGATGAACCAATCTACATCATCGGTACCTTCGACAACTGGACCGTTGCAGATGCACCTTACATTATGACTAAGGTGGATGACTACACCTATGAATACACCATGACAGGCGCTGAATTATCAAGTATTGAATACAAATACAATCGCGGAAACTGGGATGCCCGTGAACAAAATGCAGAGCATGTTGACTTAGTAGGACCTCTTCAGAAAGAAAATAGAGAATATACCTATTATGAAGATAATTATGTGGTAGAAGACACTATCGAAAGCTGGTCTGATATTCAGTAAAATTAATGTTTTTTAAGCAAAACCCCCATCTCTTATATGTCAATATCCAATGATTGGATTATTTCCCAAATAAGAGATGGGGGCATTTTTTATTACCTCAACATTGCTTTGTATCTCATTCATGAAACAAGTCAGCATTTTCTGCTCTCACTTTATCTACAAACTCCTGATTACATTCGGCAAGTGCACAGATATCTGCATCTGACATACCTTTTCTGAGCATGTTTAAAACAAAATGCCGTCTTCCTTCTTCTCTACCTTTCCGTAGTCCCTCTTCTCTCGCATCCGCTCTATCCATCTGTCTCTGTTTTTTTGCATTATATTCTGTTAACAGCACACGCTTCACCTCGCTTCTATTTTTCTGAAGGAAGTCTGCCAAAATATCATGCTCAATACAATATATACTTGCCCTATCAATTGCTTCGCTTAAATTCATTCCTGTTTTCTGAAATTCACGAATTTTCCCGATAAAAATTGAGTATCCCTGCAGGGTATCGCATTGTTCCATCAACTTTTGATTATGACCGATATTAATATTGTACATCGTAGCCGTAAATTCAATACAGCCATCCTTCTCCATAAAAGAATCTGAAAGCTTTAATTCTTCCACATCTGCATGCTCCGCCTCTCCGTTATAAAGCGTCGCCGCGCGACGCTTCCAAAAACGCTTCGCGTTTTCACCTGTCTCACACCACGCACGAGCATATCCTTATCCCCATATAGCGCGGTGCCGGCAGAATAATCTGATTTACTCCATAAACATTCAGCTTCTTCGTGGTTATGTATCCCTGATAAATATCTGCAAGATAAAGTAACCCACGAATTGGCATATTGGGACAAAAAGTGGACTGGTGCTCATATAAATTCATGTAGCTTCCAATCAGAAAGGAACAGTCATTTTTCATGCCCATATATACAGCATCTTCCAAGGTTGTAATCTCAAGTTCCTCCGGGTCGGTGTAGTTTGTGCCATTTAGCGCATTATACAACTGGAGTAAAACCTTTTTATCACGAAGCAATCGTATAAAAAGCCGGTCCTTATGATTTCTTGCCACAGAAAAATGTCTTAGTACGCTGCCAAAATTCCGCTGTGAAAGCCTTAAGCTTCGATTCATTTTCTTTTGTAATCTGTTCTTCAATTAGATACCTCCATTATAAGTGATAATTTCTTCAAATACAACCTGTGAATTACGGCGATAGTTCCCTGCCGATGATGTTACTGAAATGATTTTTGACGCATAGTGACTATGCTAACTTGATTTAGATATGTATTCATGATACTACATTCGAAAATGTAATACTAATAAAAAAAATATAAATTATATCCATGACGCAAAAAACTCGCTTAGGAAATTCTCGCTCTAATGCACAGTCAGGAGCGACAGTTTCTATCTAAACACAATCATTTTTTTGCCACTCCTAACTTCTTATCTTTCTTGTAAGCAATTATTTTTTGCTTCATCTATAACTGCTTTCTTCTAAATAGCATTAATTATTTTAATTTCTTTTTCAACTCCAAAATTCGTGTTTCAATCTTTTTAATCGTTTCCTCAAACACCTCATCACTTTCCCCTGTTGGGTCCTCTAAGCCCCAGTTTTCTGCATACTGGCTCTTTAAATTCGGACAACTGACATTACATCCCATCAAAATGACCACGTCTGGCTTTGGTATATCTGTAAGCAGCTTACTATACTGTGTCTGTTCCATATCGATTCCATGCAGTTTTTTCATCAAACGAACTGCATCCGGATTAATATGGTCTTTTACTTCTGTCCCTGCGGAATAGCTATCAAATACATCCTCTGCCAGTTTCTTTCCCAATGTTTCTGCCATCTGGCTGCGACAGGAATTATGTACACATACAAAGGCCACCTTCGGCTTTCCCTCACATTTAATTTCTAATTTAACATTTTCAATACTGCAATCTGCAGCTGCCTGTGAATCTTTACTCATAAATTTTCTCCTGCATTTATCACTATATAACACTGCTTCTTCTTTCCATCAAGGTTGTATTCTGCCATACTCCAAAACGGTCTTTTGCAATTTTTTCCCGATATCCAATCTCCCGGAATCCACATTTTTTATGTAATGCAACACTCGCTTTATTAATAGAAAAAATAGTGGAAAGTAAGCTCCAGTAACCGACTTTCTCTGTTTCTTCACACATTTTTTTCAAAAGTTCTGTTCCTATTCCCTTTCCCTGATAAGCTTCATCGATGTAGATGCTTACCTCTGCACAGCCTTTATAAGCACATCTGCTGGAAGATGGGGTTATTGCAATCCATCCAACCACCTTTTCATCTGATACATAAACATATCTGTGTTCTTTTACATGTCCATTATCCCAATCTTCATAGGAAGGACATTTTGTATTAAACGTAGATATTCCTCTTTCCAATCCCTGCGTATAAATCTCTGCTACTCTTTCCCAATCACTTAATTTCATTTCTCTAATCATCTTTTTCCTCCACCTTTATACATGCGGTAACGTAAAGCTCTAATGCCTCGATAACCTGCTCATGTTTTTCCTCTGGTATTTCCTTTAATATCTTTTCAAATTTCTGATTCATATCCTGCTCTATTTTTTCAAAATGCGCCTGTCCTTGGGGTAATAAGTTAAGAATTACCCATCGTCTGTCCTTTTTTGAACTTTTTCGTTCCACATACTCTTTGCGAACTAATTCTTCAATTGTACGGCTTACACTGCTTTTATCTATATGCAGAATTGCAGCAAGTTCTTTTACCGAAATGCCCGGATGACGTCCTATTTCAACAATTACAAAACATTGTGCTGTACTAATATTACAGCTGCAACAATCTGTTTTATTGATATGTTCCAGCTGACATTCCAGTTGACGGGTATATTCGCGGAATGTGTTTATCATCTGATTCATAAATATGACCTCTCCTTCTACGAGTGCTGTGTATCTAATCATAAGATAAATAGTTGCAGTTGTCAACTATTTGTTCCAGCAACTATTCATAAGTATATTACGCAAAAGAAAAGCCTGAATCACTCAATGTCATTTAGTTATTTTCTTTTAAACATTAAACTAAAAGCCTACTCAACTTAAAAATTGAATAGGCTTCTCCTTGTTTATTACGCATTTTGAATTTTATAAATTGGAATTTGACGCTCCATCAAACTGAAATTTTACGCTTTTCTTGCCACTACAATAGGCTGATAGAATCCTGTTTCATCAGGAAACTTCCACTCAACCTTACTACAACCATGAGCACGTAATATTTTTGTCATTTCTTCTCTTCGTGTAGCCCTATACTCACACTCAAATTTACTTACTTGTAATGTTTCTTCATCATCAACGATATACTGTGTAAGTTTATAATTATCATCATTCCACACCCATGTTTGAAATGAAACTCTTTGTCCTTTATCTGTTTTATGGATATATGGTGGAGAATATGGTGGTTTTTCCATCAACAAACTATCATAATCTCTAATACTTGCAACAAATATTCCATTTTCCTGAATCTGATTAACAATGCTTTTTATTGCTGAATCCAAATCATTACTTGTCAGCATATGTGGTAGTGCATTATCCATAGCAATAACAATGTCAAACTTCTCTGTAAATGTATCTGATAATGCACAGAAATTAGCCTGCTTAAAACAAATTTCTACATTATTAGCTTTTGCTCTTTTTTCTGCTTCTACAAGTTCTCCTGTGCTTAAATCAGAAGCTGTCACACTATATCCAAGTGAAGCAACACCAATAGCCTGCGTTCCAATTCCACAAGCACAATCAAGGATTTTGGCTGTATTATCAAATCCATTATTCTGAAATATACGATTTAGGATTTCTGCCTGTTCCTTTGTTGTAGCTTGCCAATCAAGAAATAATTTATCATATTGAGTTGCCAAATTATCATAAAAAGTTTGTATTATGCTCATATCATTCACTCCGTCAAATTCAAAGTTGCTCTATCAATGCTTTTTTAGTTTCCATCATATCTCGTTCAAT
>CAYMIS010000039.1:0-28438 GCA_964390485.1 uncultured Roseburia sp.
GATAAACACAGTTGTTTTTACTACGTTATCCATAGTAGTTCCTGCTGCTTCTAATAAATTAGAAAGGTTTGTCAAAGCCTGCTTTGCCTGTTCCACAGAACCTTCCGGTATTTCACCACTTTCCGGTACAACTGGAATAATACCAGATGTATATACCATTCCATTTACTTCAATTGCCTGTGAATACGGTCCAATTGCTGCCGGTGCCTTTGTTGTACTGATTACTTTTTTCATAGCATTTTCTCCTTTTAGCCTTTATTCATATTTAACCTAAAACGATATACATTCTTATTCTCTCAAAATACTGCATCAGATGTCAACTGTTTCATTCTAGCACATCCGTTTTTGTTGCTTTAAAGCTTACGAATTGCTCTTTCTGTAATCTCTATTCTATGTTCTTTGTATAATCTTCCCACAGCACGCTTAAATGCATTCTTACTTAAACCGGTTTCTCTTTTGATAACCTCCGGCGATGCCTTATCTGAAAACGGAAGTACTCCGGCAAATTCCTCAATTACCTGCATTACTTTTTCCGCATCTGCATCCATCTGCAAATATGCTTTTTCACGAAGGGTCAAATCCAGTTTTCCGTCTTCTTTGACCTTAGTTACCTTTGCTTCAATAACATCTCCGATTCTTAAATTACTACAATCTTCAAATCTCGGAATCATGGCAGAATATTTATCATCCACTGCAATAAAGGTTCCAAAATTATCACTAAACTCATAAACTCTTCCTTCCACAATATCACCGGCCTGATATGGTGCTTCCTTTGATAAAAGGTCATAAAGTTTTTTCATACTTGCACATAAACGACTGCTTTTATCGATATATAAGGTAACTAAAACCTCATCTTCCGGTTCTACCCTTTTGGTCATTTCCTTAAATGGAAGAAATAAATCTTTTTCCAAGCCCCAGTCTAAAAAGGCTCCGATTTTACCAACTTCCAGAACCTTTAATACACTAAGTCCCCCCAGTGTTATTTTCGGCTGGTTGGTTGTAGCAATCAGACGGTCCTTCGAATCCTTATATAAAAATGCTTCTAATTCATCGCCTATCTTTGCTCCTTCCGGAACCTGCTTTGCAGGAAGAAGCACTCTCTGCTCTGCCCCTGCCTCTTCTGACAGATAAACACCAAATTCCACTCTTTTTACAATTGTTAATTTTTGATATTCTCCTAATTTTAGCATTCTAATAACCATGCCCTTTCTATCTAACTGCATAAAGCACATTACACTTCGACTTTTGCAAATACAAACCTATCTTCTGATAAAGGAAACCACCGCATAGGGTTTTCCTGCTTCATCCGCTAATGATACGATGATATCATCTCCATCCTTCCTAACTTCAGGATAAAGAAGGTCACCTAACACCGCTGCCTTCTTATATTCTACACGAATACTTGCTGTTTCAAATTCTTCCGGCAGATAATTTTCTGCGGTCATCACGTATTTACTATTATTCATGTGATGGTTTGTGTCAATATGAAACTTTTGAACAACAATCGGTTCTTTCCGTTCCATTTCACCTTTTATCTTTATTTTTCGTTCTGACCAGTCGTGTTCTAACATCGTTCCCATTTCTTCCCGGTATACCTCCACGAAATGGTCACTGATTTTTACCGGTTTCATATGGGCTGTATCCATAAACACCCATACCGAGTTTGCCGCTGCAAGGATTTGTCCCTGTTCATCTGTTATCGTAAAGTTACGATAGCCATAAAAATTTTTAAAATCATATGGCCAGGTGTTAATCGTTATTTTATCTGTTAATTTCGGATAGTGATTTACAATTACTTCCCAGGAGGATAATACCCATGCCTGATTATGCTCCTTTAAGTAATCTACACCGCAATTTAGTTCCTCTGTCTGAAAAGTGCAGCAATCCTGCAAATAGTCTAACAGGGCAGGTAATGTTATTTTCTGCTCACTATTTACTTCGCTATATCGAACTCTACTGTCAAAACTATACATATTTAAACCTCAAACTTCTTCCATACATTAGGTAACAAGTTCTTTTCTATCGAAAGTTCGTCGAGCTTTCGATAGAATAAAAAAGCGTCGCCGCGCGACACTTCCAAAAACGCTTCGCGTTTTCATCTGGCGTACACCACGTACGAGCACTTTCCTATACCATAAAAAATAGCACCACTTACGTGGTGCTTTAATAGCAGGGCTACAAGGATTCGAACCTTGAAATGACGGAGTCAGAGTCCGTTGCCTTACCGTTTGGCGATAGCCCTATAAGTTTCTTGCGCTTGTCTGTTGCGCTGTCAACAATAGCTATTATATATACTGTCAAAAAAAAAGTCAAGCATTTTTTTCAAAAATTTTTAATTTTTTTTCAACCATTGCGTAAAGAACCTCATCTCCCCAGGAAATATGGGCATTCCCGCTGGTTGCCTCTATGATTTCTTTTTCAAAGGAGGCCTGTTTTTCTTCCGGAATCATAAAAATCATTTCTACCTTATCAGTATAAATGGTATCTAACGTAGTAAGTTCTTCCTTTGCAGCAAGATACTGTATCTTTCCAAGTCCATTATAATCAGTTCCAACTGTCAGTTTTCTTCCTAACTGTTTATCAATTACCACACTGGCAGCTAAACCTTCCTGTGTTGCCTTCTGATATGCTCTTACCAATCCTCCTGTACCCAACAGTGTCCCACCAAAATAACGGGTTACCACCACTGCAGCATTGTGAATACCTTCCTTTAATAAAACATCCAGCATTGGACGACCCGCAGTCTGAGCCGGCTCACCATCATCTGAACAGCGGGTTATTTCCTGATTATCTCCGATTACAAAAGCGGAACAGTTATGTCGCGCATCCCAATATTTTTTCTTCATTTCATTAATAAAGGCAACGGCTTCTTCCTCTGAAGTAACCGGACGTACTGTTGCAATAAATCTTGATTTCTTTTCTACAATTTCACCTTCGCCACCTGTATATACTGTCTTCATAATATTTGCACCCTTCTTTATATCCCAAAAATACGTTCTCAAAATAAGTCCATCTATCGTCTCATCGGGAAAAATTTCCAATATTTAGAATACTATCATGAATCTTAGGGAAAAATCAACATATCAGCTATGACAATATGCATTTTAACTTTTTCTTTATTCTATGGTATTTATTTGTTATAATACATAAATGGTGATTTTGACATTTAAAAGGAGGCCTGTCTATGAATTATGGAAAGAAAAGTTCACGGAAGCGGGAAGAAGAACTGACTTCCAAGGGCATAATGATAAGAAAAAAATTCTATGTTATTTTTTGCAAAACATTACTGATATGTTTCTTTGCAATTGTAATCGTGGGTGGAACCGCCACCTTGGGTATTTTTAAAGGAATTATTGACTCCGCACCGTCCGTCAATGAAATCGACCCGACACCTACCGGTTATCTTACCACGGTACTTGACAGTGACGGAAACGAAACTGCCACCCTGGTAGCTACCGGTTCCCACAGAAGATATGTAACCATTGATGAAATTCCTGAGGATTTGCAGCATGCATTTGTTGCCATTGAGGATTCCCGTTTCTACGAACATAACGGCATTGACTTAAAGGGTATTCTTCGAGCAGGTATTGCCGGAATTCAAAATATATTAAGCGGCAGAGATATTAATCAGGGTGCAAGTACCATTACACAGCAGCTGCTAAAGAATACCGTTTTAGCTGAGGAGTGGGCAAACGAATCCTCCTTTATTGAAAAACTTCAGCGAAAGATTCAGGAGCAGTACCTTGCTGTAGAATTAGAAAAGGTTTATGACAAAGCTTGGATTCTTGAAAATTATCTGAACGCCATCAACCTTGGTCAGAATACATTAGGTGTTAGTGTTGCATCCGAACGTTATTTTGGCAAAGATGTTTCGGAATTAACCCTTTCTGAATGTACCGTTCTTGCAGGTATTACTCAGAATCCTTCCAAGTACAATCCCATTTCCCATCCGGAAGACAATGCCGGAAAACGGGAAACCGTATTAAAATATATGTTGGAACAGGGTTATATCACCCAGCAGGAACATGATGAAGCTTTGGCAGATAATGTTTACGAACGTATTCAGCTTGTAAACATTGAAACAGCCGATGATGATGTCAACTCCTTCTTTGTAGACGAATTAACAGATCAGGTTATTAATGATTTAATTGAACAAAAAGGATACTCTGAATCCCAGGCATACAAAGCCCTTTATCAGGGCGGTCTGACCATTTATTCCACACAGGATATGGAGCTTCAGAAAATTTGTGATGAAGAAGCAAATAACCTTGAGAACTATGGTTTTGACCCATTAGTTTCCTTTGCTTACCGGGTATCTATCCAATCAACGGACGGTACCATCAAACATTACAGCCAGGCAACGATGCTTTCTTATTATCAGAGTCAGGACAAAAACTATTCCATCAACTTTGCTACGGAGGAAGACGCCAAAGCCGCTATTGAACAGTATAAAGCCGACATTATGGTACCGGGAGACACTATCGTAGAAGGCAGTGAAACACTTTCCTTCACTTTACAGCCTCAGATTGCATTAACCCTTATGGACCAGTATACCGGTGAGGTTAAAGCCATTGTCGGTGGACGTGGCGAAAAAAATGCCAGCAAAACTTTAAACCGTGCCACTAATACACCAAGACAGCCGGGTTCTACTTTTAAAATTATTGCCTGCTATGCAGCAGCCTTAGATGCCGGCGGACTTACTTTAGCAGACGTTCAGGATGATGCTCCTTTCAATTATTCTGGTGAAAATGCATCTTCTGTTAATAATTACGATGGACGTTATCGCGGATTTACAACTTTACGTGAGGCAATTATCTCCTCCATTAACATTGTAACTGTTAAAGCATATACGGAAATTGGTCCTACTTTAGGATATGATTACATCTGCGATTTTGGAATTACTACCATAAAAGCAGACGAGTCCCAGAACCAGTCCCTTTGTCTTGGCGGTGCTACCGATGGTGTTACAAACCTTGAATTAACTGCCGCTTATGCAACCATCGCAAATAGTGGTACTTATAACAAACCTAAATTCTATACCAAGATTTTAGACCATGATGGAAATGTCTTATTAGACAACACAACATCTGAGTCCCATACCGTATTAAAAGAAACCACCGCATGGTTATTAACAGATGCCATGAAGGATGTTATGACTGCGGGAACAGGTACTGCTGCTTACTTTGGAAGCACAATGCCACAGGCAGGAAAATCCGGTACCACCACCGGAAACAGAGACTGCCTCTTTGCCGGTTATACTCCATATTATACCTGTGTTGTCTGGGGTGGTTATGATGACAATGCAAAACAAAGTAGTTCCCGTACCTCTTATCCTAAGAGAATCTGGAAAGCAGTTATGTCACGTATCCATGAAAACTTAGAATATCAGGATTTTGTGAGACCAGATGGTATCGTATCCGCCACAGTTTGTTCCGAATCCGGAAAGCTTGTAATCGCAGGCGCATGTGACGCAGACCCTCGTGGCTGTGTCCGCACAGAATATTTTGCAGCCGGTACAGTACCAACGGAATACTGTGACCATCATATTACTGCAAATATTTGTATCGGTTCAAATATGTTAGCCGGAAGTTATTGCCCAGCTGCATCTCTTGTTGGCGGTGTATATATTATCGGTGGAAGTCCAACTACAGAAGATGCACCTTACCTGTTAACCGAAGAAATGCTTGCCCAGTCCTGCACGGCTCATAATGATACAAATTCTTCCTTTACAGGTACAACCACCTTCCCTGCTGTTCCTGGTGTTACACCAACCACACCGGACACAGGAACCACGACCGACCCGAATGCCGGCTCAGATACAGCACCTCAGCAATAAAAGAGCAGCATTCATATAATGGAAAAAGGAATCTATGGCTCATGTCATTCCATTTGACATAATCCATAGATTCCTTTTTATATTCTATCCATAATTCTCATAGCCTCACCGGACATCTGAATAAGCTTTTCTTCCTCTGCCTCATTACAGGCTCGTTTTACCATATCAAGTTCCAGCTGTTTTAATCTGACTCTTCTGTCTTCCTCCATATCAACAAGATATTCTTTTATCGTATAGTCAATTACCTTTTTGCTAAATTCTTCCAGCCCTTTCCAGCCTTCCATCTGATTCATTAAAAAGCCCTCCATCTCACGGATTGCTTTTTTATTTTTCTCTAAACGTTTCTTCCGTTCTTCCTCTTCTTCCCGGTCCTTCTTCTTAATGCTGTTATATTCAAAGGCATCACTTAATGCCTCAAAGAATTCTTTCCTAAAATTCACCGGACGTAAAAACACACGGAACACATTTCTCTCATTTACAAAGAAATGTAACTGCGCCGGACTAATGGTTGTTGTATAAATAATACATACCGTATCCGGATAGGTTCTGTTTACATAGGTGATAATCTGCTCCCCATTAAATCCATCCATGGTCAGTCCTGTTACCACAATCTGATACTCCTTTTTGCGCAATAAAATCGCAGCATCAATACCATTGTTGGCAATATCAATCTCAATGTCCTGTCCCGCCATCTCTCGCGTAAATTCTTCAATAATATCAGGATACTTACTTATAAACAAAAGATTTTTTTCCATATGCATACCCTCCATGAATACTTTTATTATAACTTCATTTTTCCCAAAAGTATAGTCAAAAAGTACCACGTTTCCCTATGCAAAATGTACAAAAAATCTTTTTTTATCTTTCTAACTTTCCTGCACCATTCTCTAACCAATGTTGTGTTCACAATTTATTCATTTAAGTTTCAAATTTCTTTCACTTTGTGAACATAAAAACTTCATTTCTGATTCATATAATAAACTCATAACAAATGATAATTATCTAATATTTGGTTACTAATAAATAAACTTTTTCATAATCTGCCAGGTGGGTTTCCACCTGGCATCCTCCCTTTTTAGGGGATTTTCAGACAAAATGTCTCAGTAACACATCTATTTGCAAATGAAACATGTAAAAAGAAACTGTTGTAAAAATAAATTTTTATGTCTGCTTATGCGTTTTACAAGAAATAATAAAAGTGTCCGCATTGAGACGGAAATTTCCGCCATCATGCGAACACTTTTTTATTATACTTCAAAAATTAAATCTCCATAAGAAGGCATAGGCCACATAGATTTGTCTACTAACATTTCAAGTTTGTCAACCGGTGTTCTTAACGCTGCCATTGCTGTCATAACTTCATCTCTGTAGTAAACTGCCTGTTCTCTTCCTTCTTTCATTTCAGCCGCTTTTACTGTAACAGCCTGGAGCTTTGCTAAAGCTGCTTTGGTATCTGCAAGCAAATCAGATACTTCCGTTAAAATTTCTGTCTGTACACTTACGTCTGCGTCACAAGCTGCCTTTACAGCATTAATAGACTGCGCCAGTACCGTTGTATATCGGATAACCGCCGGAATTATCTGCTTTGTTGCAATATCAATCATTGCTTTTGCTTCAATATTGATTTCTTTTGCATAAGTTTCATATTCAATTTCCACGCGGGAGTCTAATTCTGCTTTTGTAAATACGCCAAATTTCTCAAAAAGCTTAACTGCTTTCTCTGTATTCAGGGACGGAATTGCATCCACCATAGATTTTATATTTGGTAATCCACGTTTTTCTGCTTCTGCTACCCATTCTTCTGAGTAACCGTCTCCGTTGAATACGATTCTCTGATGTTTTGTTGCATATTCTTTAATTAAATCATGTACTGCCATTTCAAAGTCATCTGCTTTTTCAAGCACTTCACATGCTTCTGCAAATGCTTCTGCAACAATTGTATTTAATACAACGTTTGGCTGTGCTACCGAATCCTTAGAACCCACCATACGGAACTCAAATTTGTTTCCGGTAAATGCAAATGGTGATGTTCTGTTTCTGTCTGCTGCATCTTTCAAGAAATCAGGAAGCGTTTTCACGCCGGTTTCTAACTTCTGTCCTAATATGCTGTGTGTTGCTTCACCTGTGCTAATTAACTGCGCCAACACGTCTTCTAACTGTTCTCCAAGATAAATTGATAAAATTGCAGGTGGTGCTTCACTTGCACCTAATCTGTGATCATTTCCTACGTCTGCTGCAGATTCTCTTAACAAGTCTGCATGAGTGTCAACAGCCTTTAACACACATGTTAAAACAAGTAAAAACTGAATATTTTCATGTGGTGTTTTGCCCGGTTCTAATAAGTTAATGCCATCGTCTGTAGTAAGTGACCAGTTGTTATGTTTACCGGAACCGCTAACTCCTGCAAATGGCTTTTCATGAAGCAGGCACTGTAATCCATGACGGCCTGCAACTTTCTTTAATGTTTCCATAATTAACTGATTATGGTCTACTGCAATATTACATGGTGAATAAATTGGTGCAAGCTCGTGCTGGGCAGGCGCAACCTCATTATGCTGTGTCTTTGCAGATACTCCTAGTGTCCAAAGCTCTTTATTTACATCCTTCATGTAAGCTGCAATTCTTTCACGAATGCTTCCGAAGTAATGGTCATCCATCTCCTGACCTTTTGGCGGCATTGCACCAAATAAGGTACGACCGGTAAAAATCAAGTCTTTTCTCTGTAAATATTTTTCTCTATCTACGATAAAGTATTCCTGCTCTGGTCCAACAGAAGGTGTTACCTTCTTAGAAGTTGTATTTCCGAATAATCTTAATAAACGAAGAGACTGTTCATTAATTGCTTCCATCGAACGAAGTAATGGGGTTTTCTGATCAAGGGCTTCTCCTGTATAAGAACAGAAAGCGGTTGGAATACAAAGTGTTGCTCCTGCAGCATCTTTTTTTACAAAAGCTGGAGAAGTACAATCCCACGCAGTATATCCTCTGGCTTCAAAGGTTGCACGAAGTCCACCGGAAGGGAATGACGATGCATCTGACTCACCTTTAATTAATTCTTTTCCTGAAAAACTCATTAAGACTTTTCCATTTGCCATTGGTGCAGTAATAAAGGAATCGTGTTTTTCTGCTGTTACGCCGGTAAGTGGCTGAAACCAATGTGTATAATGTGTAGCACCTTTCTCAATCGCCCATTCTTTCATTTCATGCGCTACCACATCCGCTGTTTCAAGGTCAAGATCCCTGCCTTCTTCCATAACTTCATGAAGCTTTTTGTAAACCTTCTTTGGTAAGCGCTCCTGCATCACTGCATCATTAAATACATTTTCTCCAAAGATGTCTGCCACATTAAATCGTTCTGTTTCGCTCATCCTCATTATTTCCTTTCTTTTAAATCCAATTTCCAAAAGATTTGTTATTCATTTTTTTAATATAAGAGAACGAACATATTCATTCCACTTATAGTGATTTTTTCAAAAAAGGGCATTCCAGCCACTTGGAACGCCCTTGCTCGTCTCTCACATTTACTATATTTTATTGATATTAAAATAATACAATCCATTCCAAAAATCAAGAGTTTCCATTAGGTTTTTTCATTTTTGACTGTTTTGTATAAATCTTTTTCTTGAAATATATTTTTTTCGTCATTCTGTCAGCAAACAAAAGTGTACTAACGGAGGAAAAAAACGAGGATGCTGTAACCAGCATCCTCGCAATATTTTCTTATTCAGCTTTTCCTACAGAACCGAATAATTCCATCTTTTCTTTTACTGTAGCTCTGATAGCGTCTGCACCTGGAGCTAATAATTTACGTGGGTCAAAGCCTTTACCTTCTAAGTCTTTACCTGCTTCGATATATTTACGTGTAGCTTCCTGGAAAGATAACTGACACTCTGTATTAACGTTAATCTTAGCAACACCAAGAGAGATTGCTTTCTTAATCATATCTTCTGGGATACCTGTACCACCGTGAAGAACTAATGGCATAGCGCCTGTTTCTTTCTGAACAGCATCTAATGTCTCAAAGCTTAATCCTGCCCAGTTTGCTGGATATTTACCATGAATGTTACCAATACCTGCTGCAAGCATATCTACACCAAGATCTGCAATCATCTTGCATTCTGCTGGGTCTGCGCATTCACCATTACCAACAACACCATCTTCTTCTCCACCGATAGAACCAACTTCAGCTTCGATAGACATACCCATTGCATGAGCAACTGCTACTAATTCTTTTGTCTTCTCAACATTCTCTTCGATTGGATAGTGAGAACCATCAAACATGATAGATGTAAATCCAGCTTTGATACATTTATAGCATCCTTCATATGTACCATGATCTAAGTGTAAAGCAACTGGAACTGTGATTCCTAATTCTTCATCCATAGCTTTCACCATAGCTGCAACTGTCTTAAATCCTGTCATGTATTTACCAGCACCTTCAGATACACCTAAGATAACTGGGGATTTTAATTCCTGTGCAGTTAAAAGAACGGATCTTGTCCACTCTAAGTTATTGATGTTGAACTGTCCTACAGCATAGTGACCAGCTTTTGCTTTGTCTAACATTTCTTTTGCAGATACTAACATTTCTAATTCCTCCATATATTTAATATTCAGAAATACCAAAAAGTATCCCTGTTTCAGCACATACCCATATGCCGCATAAGAAAAAATCCCACAAGGGAGATTCTCTGTGGTTATTTTACCCTATCGGTATTATATATTACTTTATCTAAAAAATAAAGTTAAATTTTTGACAATCTTTGCAAAACTATATTTCTGCCAGTTTATCCTTCTTCTCAACCATGATATCTACCGCCTGTTTGTAATTCTCCACCACGACTTCCACATGGTCTCCTCCAAACTCACCATCCAATGTCCAGGGAATCTCTTTTTTGGCTGTAAACTTAACTTTATTTGTTTTAAAAGAATATACCATATCTGTGTCATCCACCAGATTAATCAGGGATGCAATAATTTCATTTAACTCAATTGGATTCTTTGGTTTTTTAATTAATGTTACTTCAAAAACACCATCATCTAAAAGTACATCTTTTCCAGTCATACCTTTAAATCCGCCAACCGAAGTAGAATTCGTAATCATTCCATAGATAAATTCTCCCTGAAGACAGACTCCCTCATATTCCACCTGCATCAAATACGAAGGTATATCATGAAGGCATTTTGCCCCCTCCAGAATATATGCAGCGTGTCCTAAAACATTCTTCCATTCCTGGCTTGTCTTGTAAGACACCTCTGTAAAAAGACCAAAGGCCGCCACATAAACAAAAAAGTCTCCATTAAAGGAACCTATATCGCAGGGAAACACTGTTCCATTCACTGCAACATCTGCTGCTTTTATCATATCCTTAGAAATTCCTAAGGATGTGGCAAAATCATTCGTACTTCCTGCCGGAATATATCCCAAGGGCATCTTTAATCCTCGATTCATCATACCGGTAACAGTTTCATCTAAGGTTCCATCGCCACCACTACAAACTATCAAATCATAGTTTTCTGCTTCATTTTCAACCTTTTCTCTGGCGTCACCTCCACATTGGGTCGGATAAATTGTTACTTCATATCCTGCTTTTACCATCGTATCTACAATTTCCAGCAGATGATTTTTAATCTGTGCCTTACCAGAGTGAGGATTAAATACAAATAATAATTTCTTTTTACTCATGCATTTCTTCTTTCTAACTTCTATTTACCTGATAAAAACTTTTCCATTGCTGCGATAACATCTTCTTCATCGCTTCCTTCCGCATTAATGGTAACGGTTGTCCCATTTACTAATGCAAGACTCATCATTCCCATAATGCTTTTCGCATTTACATGTTTTTCTTCCAAATCAAGATATACCTGACTGTTGTACTGGTTTGCAATCTGCACTAAAAGTGCAATTGGTCTTGCTTCCATTCCTGTTTCCATCTGGATTACCACATCTTTTTTCATATACTACACCTATCCCTTTCCATTATGGGGCAAATTAGGAATTTAACCCTGAATTTGCATACATCATTCACGCTACTGCATAGACCTGTCTCTTTACAGATTTGGTTCACCTCAGCCTCTTAGTTCTTCTGCAATCATACTTATTTTTCTTAATCTATGATTTACTCCCGATTTTCCAACCGGTGGTTCTAAATAAGTACCAAGTTCCTTCAATGGTGCCTCCGGATACTCCAGTCGAAGTTCTGCCATCTCCCGTAAATTCTCCGGCAGACTTTCTAGCCCTGCCGTATCTCTGATATAAATAATGTCCTCCACCTGTTTCACTGCTGCATTTACTGTTTTACTAATATTGGCAGTCTCACAGTTTACCTTACGATTTACGGAGTTACGCATTTCCTTTAAAATGCGCACATTTTCTAAATTCATTAATGCCACATGGGCTTCCATAATGTTTAAAATATCAACAATCTGGGAACCTTCTTTCAAATAAACCACATAATGCTTCTTACGTTCCACAATTTTAGCATCCATATCAAAGCTGTTAATCGTTTCCCTTAGCTGCACTGCCTGAGGCTCACTACGACATACAATTTCAAAATGGTAGGATTTGTTCGGGTCACTGATAGAGCCGCCGGCTAAAAATGCTCCCCGGATATATGCTCTCTTGCAGCAATTCTGCTGTATTAATATCCCATTTATGGTATCAGTAATCACTTCCAAATCCGCTGTCTCATCCCACATTTTAATTGCTTCACATATTTTTCTTTTATTATAAGCTATTTTATCTGTCTGAAACAAACATTTATATAAAAGTTCATACTTATTGCTTAATATTTCATTCTCTGAATCCTGCACCTGTTTTCTTCCATCTTCCGGCTCGTGTAAACGTCCCTGAAACGCAGTCAAGGCTGCCAGTTCTGCTAACTGACAATGTCTGCTTTTTCCCAGATGCTTTGAAAGTTCCTCTTTTACTTCACTTGAAAACGACATACTACTTTCCTCTCAGGGCATCCTTTCCGATATCCCTGTGCTCAATTTTAATTCCATACTCCTTCTGGCTCGCCAGTCTCTTATAAAGTTCATTTGCCAGCGTTACCGAACGGTGCTTTCCACCGGTACAGCCAATAGATATTACCAGCTGATTTTTTCCCTCAATAATATAATTTGGAATTAAAAAATTGACCATATCCTCTAATTTATTTAAAAAATCATGTGCTTCTTTAAATTGTAACACATAATCCTGAATTTCCTTATCATTCCCGGTTTTTGCCCGCAGCCCTTCCACATAATATGGATTTGGTAAAAAGCGTACGTCAAAAACTAAGTCCGAATCCGCAGGTATTCCATACTTAAAACCAAAGGAAAGAATGGTAATAAATAAATTCTTATAATCCTGCTTCTGTACAAATATTTTCTCCAGTTCTGCCTTTAATTCTCTTGTCAGCATCTGGCTGGTATCTATAATATAACTTGCTCGTCTTTTTAAGAAGGCAATTTTTTCTCTTTCCAGTTCAATTCCCTTATCTACACGCTCGTCTCCTGCCAAAGGATGACTGCGTCTTGTCTCCTTATATCTTTTTACCAGAACACTGTCTTCTGCATCCAAAAAGAGAATGTCATAGGAACCACCCTTTGCCTTAATACGGTCAAGTACATCCCTCAACTCGTCTAAAGCCTGTCCACTTCTGATATCAATTCCTAAAGCTACTTTCTGTAGTTCTCCATCCTGAAGATCGGAAAGTTCAACAAATTTCTCTACTAAAGGAATCGGAAGATTGTCTACACAATAGAATCCAAAATCCTCCATCATTTTTAATGCAACACTTTTTCCTGCACCGGACATTCCTGTTAAAATAACAAATTTCATGACTGCCTCTTTTCCACGCTCTATAGGCGCTTAAAATTCCCCTAACAGTTTCACTTCTGGCTCCAGCACTACATCAAACTGTTCCTGTACCTTCTCTGTTACATCCTGCATTAATGTTCTGATATCTGCTGCTGTCGCATTTCCTCTGTTAATCACAAAACCACAATGCTTTTCTGCTACCTGGGCATCACCAACCTGATACCCCCGTAATCCGGCATCCATAATCAGTTTTCCTGCAAAATGTCCCTCCGGACGTTTAAAGGTACTTCCTGCACTTGGATACTCCAATGGCTGTTTTTCCACCCGTTGGTCACGAAGTATCTTCATCTGCTCACGAATTGCCTCTTCCTCGCCCATTTGCAGCTGTAGTTTTACTTCCACTACAATATATTCCTTTTCCGGAATACAGCTGTGACGATAAGAAAGGTCTAAATCCAAAGCAGATAATTCCTTTAATTCTCCCTCTTTTGTCATTACGGTCACTGTGGTAAGGATATCCTTCATCTCTCCACCATAAGCACCCGCATTCATCACTACAGCACCACCAACTGTTCCCGGTATTCCTGCTGCAAATTCCATTCCTGCAAGGCTATGCTCTGCTGCACAATTCGCTATTTTAGATAACAGTACGCCACAGCCTGCTGTAATAATATTGTCCTCTATGCGAATATCTCCCATACCGGAAGTCATTTCAATTACTAAGCCACGAATTCCTTTATCTCCTACTAAAAGATTACTTCCATTTCCAATTACCACATAAGAAACACTGTATTCTTTACAAAGCTTTAAAATTTCCGGCAATTCCTCTGGTGTTGGGCGAACCAGCACATCTGCCGGTCCCCCCACACGAAAGGTAATATGTTTTTTCATTGGCTCATTCTCAAGAATCCTTGACGAATCCATGATGTCATATAATTTTTCAATAAACTGCTGATTCATTCTTTCCTCCATGCCTTTATTGGCACCACGAGCCAATGCTTCATTCTGGCTCTATTATTTTAATTCTGTCAAAAATGCAATGTAGCCTTTGTATGCTTCATATAAATCTACCTTGCTGATAATTTCCCATGGTGCATGCATATTTAATACAGCTACACCACTGTCAATAACATTCATGCCATAATTTGCAAGAATGTATGCGATGGTTCCGCCGCCACCCTGGTCAACCTTTCCAAGCTCAGCTGTCTGGAAGCAAACTTCGTTCTTATCCATAATATTTCTAAGCAGACCAACATATTCTGCATTTGCATCGTTAGAGCCGGATTTTCCTCTTGCTCCTGTGTATTTATTAAATACAAGACCTTTTCCAAAATATGCTGTATTTGTCTTTGTCATAACGGATGGGAAGTTTGGATCAAAGGCCGCCGATACGTCTGAGGATAATACTTTGGAGTTTTTCAGGGCACGTCTTAATTTCAGTTCTGAATAATCTCCTGTAGCATTCATAACCTCTGCTACTGTATTCTCAAAGAAACGGGATTCCATACCACTGGCACCAACACTTCCGATTTCTTCTTTATCTACTACAAGGCAAACACTTGTAACTTCCGGTGCTTCCATTGCTGCAATTGCTGCATAAGAAGGATAAGCACACACTCTGTCATCATGGCCATATCCCATAATCATACTGCGGTCAAGACCATAATCTCTTGCTTCACCGGCCGGAACCACTTCGATTTCTGCAGAAAGGAAATCTTCCTCTTCGATTCCATATTCTGCTGCTAACATATTCATGATGTTCGCTTTTACTTTCTCCTTTGCTCTGTCCTTTTCGTCCTTATCTTCATCATTTAAAGGAATACTTCCAATAATAAGATCTAAGTTTTCACCTTCAATTACCTTTGCAGCCTTTTTCTCCATCTGTTCTGCGGAAAGGTGAATTAATAAATCTGTAATTCCAAATACCGGGTCTCCCGGTTTGTCACCAATATTTACTTTTACAAGGGTACCATCTTTCTTCGCAATTACTCCATGTAATGCCAATGGAAGTGTTACCCACTGATATTTCTTGATTCCACCATAATAGTGGGTATCCAACATTGCAAAATCAGTATTTTCGTATAATGGGTCCTGTTTTAAGTCAAGACGTGGGGAGTCGATGTGAGCACCTAAAATATTCATACCCTGTTCTAAGCTCTTCTTACCCAGTACAAAGAATGCCATTCCTTTTCCCATATTGTTGGCATACACTTTATCGCCGGCTTTTAATGTCTCATTCTTTGCAATAATATCCTCTAAGTTACGGAATCCGTCTTTTTCTGCCATTTCTACAAAACGGTCTACGCATTCACGCTCTGTTTTGCATTCAGAAATAAACTTACGATATCCTTCCGCAAACTGAAATACTTCCTCTCTTTTTGCTCCTTCCGGGTATTTTACCCATGCATTTTTTCTTTCCATTACTGTGTTTCTCCATATCTATATATTTCTAAAAGAATCCCCTATGCAGGATTCTCTGCGTCCAAGCGGTGCCTTATTGACAATTTTCCGCTAAATACGCATCCTACGCAAGTGATGATTACTCATCATCATCCTGTGTTCTTGTAAGATTCGCCTGTACACGGCGATATAATTCCTGTGCTGCATTATATCCCATTTTCTTTTGTCTGTGGTTTGCAGCAGCAGCTTCACAAATGACTGCCAGATTACGTCCCGGTCTGATAGGAAGGGAATGACACACAACCTTGTTACCAAGGAATTCTGTATATTCTTCTTCCAGACCAAGTCTGTCGTATTCATTTTCCTTTTTCCAGTCTTCCAATTTAATTACTAAATCAATCTGCTGTTTTTCCTTCACACATTCTACACCAAACAGCGTCTTAACATCAATAATACCAATACCTCTTAATTCAATAAAATATCTGGTAATATCCGGCGAAGTTCCAACCAGCATACGGTCATTAATCTTACGGATTTCTACCACATCATCGGTAATCAGACGATGCCCACGGCGCACGAGCTCTAAGGCTGCTTCACTTTTTCCAATACCGCTTTCTCCCATAATCAGAAGACCTTCACCATAAACGTCAACTAATACGCCATGAATGGAAATACAAGGTGCCAGCTGTTCACTTAAGCAGTAAATTAATTCTGCCATAAACTCAGAAGTACTTCTCTTCGTACCAAATACCGGAACATTACTTTCCATTGCAATACGCAAAAATGCTTCATCCGGCTGCAAATCTCTACAGAAAATAATACATGGTATATCATATGCCATAAATTCTTTGTAGATTTTCTCTTTTTTCTCTGCATCCAGCTTCTGCAAATAAGTATATTCTACCGTACCAATAATCTGAACACGGGACTGTTCAAAATGATCAAAGAAACCACTCAGCTGTAACGCCGGACGGTTTACATCACTAATCATAATGCGATGTCCCCTTAGCTCCATATCAGGCAGGAAATTAAATAAATCCATTATCTGTGCTACTTTTGATACCCCAACTCCATTTGCTCCATTCATAGCTGTATTCTCCTTTATATGCTTAAGTCTATTGATAGGTAATTGTGGGTGCTATTGTTGCAGCTGCTTTGCGCACAATTGCACTATTTATCTATTATAGTTTATCATTATTTCCTCCACACTTCAACTAACTATCCTCTTTATGAAAAAAGTGGTAGACCGCTTCCGCTGCTTTTTCATTCATGGACTGGGTATCTGTTAAATCCTCCACAGTTGCAGCTTTCATGGCATCCAGCGACTGATATTTTTTCATCAGTTCTTTTCTTCTGGATGGTCCAATTCCCGGAATATCATCCAGTACCGAATGCACCTGCTCCTTACTTCTTAAGGAACGATGATATTCAATTGCAAAACGATGAGCTTCATCCTGTATTCTTGTAATCAGCTTAAAGCCTTCACTGCTTCTGTCAATTGGAATTTCCACATTATTAAAATATAAGCCTCTGGTTCTATGGTTATCATCCTTTACCATACCGCAGACGGGAATGTTTAATTTTAATTCCTCCAGCACCTTCAGACAGATATTTACCTGTCCTCTTCCACCATCCATCATAATCAGATCCGGAAATCTTGTAAAGCTTCCATATTCCTCTGAAAGTTCTTTTTCTTCTAACAATGCCTGTTCTTTCATACCATGGGTAAATCTTCTTGTCAATACCTCATACATGGAAGCATAATCGTCCGGTCCGGTTATTGTTCTTAGCTTAAACTTGCGATAATCGCTGCGTTTCGGTTTTCCCTTCTCATAGACAATCATGGAACCTACGGTCTCAAATCCATTGATGTTGGAAATATCATATGCCTCCACCCGCTGCAAGCCTTCCATATCAAGAAGCTTTTCGATTTCCTTTAAGGCTCCAATTGTCCGCCCTTCTTCCCGTTTTAGCTTTTCTCTGTCCTGGGCAAGAACTAGCTTTGCATTTTTCTGCGCCAGTTCCACTAACTTTTCTTTCATTCCTTTTTGTGGAATGCGGATTCGCACCTTTCCTCCCCGGCGGGAGCTAAGCCACTCTTCTAACACTTCCCGTTCCTCAATATCCCGTGGCAGCATAATCTCTCTTGGAATAAAAGGGGTGCCGGAATAAAACTGTTTCATAAAAGTGGTTAATATCTGGCTTTTTGTATCTTCGTTTCCTATCTTCACATAGAAGTGGTCACGTCCAATCAATTTGCCATCCCGAACAAAAAACACCTGTACCACAGCATCCCTGTCATCCGCAGCAATTGCAATAATATCCTTATCTTCCCCATCTGTGTGGGTAATTTTCTGTTTCTGGGCAATCTGCTTTACACTGGAAAGTAATTCCCGGTATTCAATCGCCTTTTCAAACTCCAAATTTTCAGAAGCTTCCAGCATTTTTTCTTCCAGATTTTTAATAATTGGAGCATAGTTTCCATTCAAGAACTCAATTGCCTGATTAATACGTTCTTTGTACTCTTCCCTGCTGATATATGCCTGACAAGGCGCATTACACTGATGAATATGATAATTTAAACAAGGACGCTCTTTTCCCGTATCTCTTGGCAGATTACGACTGCAGGTACGCAGCTGATACAATTTGTTGATTAAATCGATGGTATTTTTCACTGCTCCTGCACTGGTATAAGGTCCAAAATATCTGGACTTGTCCTTTTTCTGCTGTCGGGAAAAAAGAACCCTTGGAAAATCTTCTCCAAGAGTCACACGAATATAGGGATATGTTTTATCATCCCGAAGCATCGTATTATATTTCGGCCGGTGCTCCTTTATTAAATTACATTCTAAAACTAAAGCTTCTAACTCAGAATCCGTAATAATATACTCAAAACGGGCAATCTGTTTTACCATCTGTGCCTTTTTGATTCCTTCGTTATGACTCGCCTGAAAATACTGATGTACACGTTTTGTTAAACTGACAGCTTTTCCAATGTAAATAATTGCATCCCGGCTGTCATGCATAATGTAAACTCCCGGAGAATCCGGGAGTTTTTTTAATTCTTCTTCAATATTAAACATTATCACTACCTATTGTGGTATTATCATCAATTGTTGCATCAACATAACGTCCTTCCGCTTCCATTGCCTGCTCCATAAAGGATTTTTTGCCTTTTTCCTCTTCCGGTTCAGGAATACCTTTTATCTCACGGAATATCTTCATAAATTCTTTACCTGTAATAGTTTCATGCTCATAGAGATAGTCTGAAATCTTATCTAAGCATTCTCTGTTTTCTGTCAGCATGCGGATTGCTTCATCATAGCAATGATTAATAATAGAAAGTACTTCTCCGTCAATCTGAGCCGCTGTATCCTCTCCACAAATCAGACCTGCATGATTATCCAGATACTGATTCTCTGTTGTAGCCAGACACATCATACCAAATTTCTCAGACATACCATACTGGGTTACCATTGCCCGGGCAATTGCTGTGGCATGTTCAATATCATTTGCCGCACCGCTTGTTGCGGAATTAAATACCAGCATTTCCGCTGCACGTCCTGCCATATAAGTAGTAATCTTAGCCAGCAGTTCATCCTTCGTCTGCAAATATTTCTCTTCTTCCGGTGTCTGTAAAGTATATCCCAATGCTCCCATGGTTCTAGGAACAATGGTAATCTTCTGAACCGGCTCTGTATCCTTCTGAAGTGCAGTTACAATTGCATGACCAACCTCATGGTAGGAAACGATTTTTCTTTCTTTTTCACCCATGATACGGTCTTTTTTCTCTTTACCACCCACTGCAACAAGTTCAAAAGCTTCAAATAAATCTGCCTGATTTACATACTTTCTGCCTCTCTTTACGGCATTAATTGCTGCCTCGTTAATGATATTTGCAAGGTCTGAACCCACCAGTCCGGCAGCCGCCAGTGCCAGTGCATCCAAATCTACAGTTTCATCCATCATAACATCCTTAGAATGAACCTTTAATGTCTCTAAACGTCCTTTTAAATCCGGCTTATCAACGATAATCCGACGGTCAAAACGTCCCGGACGAAGTAATGCCTTGTCTAATACTTCCGGACGGTTCGTTGCCGCCAGAATTAATAAACCTTTCGATGTATCAAATCCATCCATTTCCGCCAACAGCTGATTTAAGGTCTGCTCTCTTTCATCATTGCCGCTGCCATATCTGGAATCACGGCTCTTACCAATGGCATCAATCTCATCAATAAAAACAATACATGGTGCCTGTTTCTGCGCATCCTGAAACAAATCACGTACTCGTGCCGCACCTACACCAACGAACATTTCCACAAAGTCAGAACCAGCCAGTGAAAAGAATGGTACCCCTGCTTCTCCGGCTACTGCTTTGGCAAGCAATGTCTTACCTGTACCAGGAGGTCCTACTAATAATGCTCCCTTTGGAAGCTTTGCACCAATTTCACGGTATCTCTGCGGATTATGAAGGAAATCCACCACCTCCTGTAAGGATTCCTTAGCCTCATCCTGTCCGGCTACATCCTTAAAGGTAACTCCCGTTGTCTTTTCCATGTTAAAAATCTTAGCTTTACTTTTGCCAACACCCATGGTTCCGCCGCCCATTCGTTTCATTATGGCTCCCATAACAAACCAGATTAAAACTAAAGGCAGTACAATGCTTAAAATATTTAAAATCCATGTTGAGGTATTATCCGGAATTGCTCTGGAAATCTCAATTCCCTTTTCCTTCAGCATCGGTATCAAATCCAAATCATTCACCAGTCCACAGCTATAGGTCTGTCTCTGCTGATACGGAAGCTTCTTCTCACTTGCTGGTGTAATCCGGAGTTCGTAACTGTCAAACTCAACAGCCTCAACTTTCCCTTCTTCCACCATAGTCAAAAATTCTGTATAAGAAATCTCTGTATTATTACCACTGGTAACCTGATTCATTATCATCGTCATGACAAACAGAACAATCAGGGATACCAGAACAAAGGCCATTATTGTCTGACCGCCCTTATTTCCATTATCGCCATTATGATTGCCATTATTATTGTTATTCCTATTGTTATTATTCCCGCCATTTGGTCCACCGGGGTTATTTCCATTATTGTAATCATTATAATTATTTGGGTTATCCATATATCTATTCCTTTCCACAGTTCACACTGGATTTCTCTAGTTAAAAATTCTTCTTTATTATATTGAAATTACGTTTTAAAAGCAATACATACTTCGTGAACTTTTCCTGTTAAATCTAAAGATTTTATAAACTTGCCGGGTCTATATCCCATGCCGCAATCTTCCATCGGATTTTCTGCTTTACCTTTTTTCTGCCCTTAAAACCTTTGATTTTTATTGACAATTTACGACAAAAGAACCGTTTTTTCCCTATTGCCGGAAACCTCACATCGTAGTATATTGTTTCAGTTAAATTTATTGTACTGCAGTTTCTTTTTAATTTTCTATAAAACAATCTATGAAAGAGGAGGTTACCCCTATGCCTGTAAAATACGTCTTTGTCACCGGTGGTGTTGTTTCCGGCCTTGGAAAAGGAATCACTGCCGCATCCTTAGGACGGCTGTTAAAAGCCCGTGGTTATAAAGTAACGATGCAAAAATTTGACCCTTACATCAATATTGACCCTGGCACTATGAATCCGATTCAGCATGGTGAGGTTTTCGTTACGGACGATGGTGCCGAAACAGACCTTGACTTAGGTCACTATGAACGATTTATTGATGAAAATCTTACTAAAAATTCCAACGTTACCACTGGTCAGATTTACTGGTCTGTGCTCCAGAAAGAACGCCGGGGAGACTATGGCGGAGGCACAGTACAGGTCATTCCCCATATCACAAACGAAATCAAGAGCCGTTTTTACCGTAATTCCACCTCCGAAGACACCCATATTGCCATTATAGAAGTTGGCGGAACTGTTGGAGACATCGAAAGTCAGCCTTTCTTAGAGTCTATTCGCCAGTTCCAGCAGGAAATAGGACGGGACAATGCCATTCTTATTCATGTTACCTTAATCCCCTATATCAAAGCCTCCGGTGAACTGAAAACAAAACCAACTCAGGCCTCCGTAAAAGAATTACAGGGAATGGGTATTCAGCCGGATATTATCGTCTGTCGCTCCGAAAAGCCCTTAGGGCAGAGTGTAAAAGATAAAATTTCCTTATTTTGCAACGTTCCCGGCACGCATGTTTTACAGAATCTCGATGTAAAATATTTATATGAAGCTCCCTTAGCAATGGAAAAAGAAAACCTTGCAAAGGTTGTATGCGAATCTCTACATCTAGAATGCCCCAAACCTGATTTAAAAGACTGGGAAGCAATGGTAGATGCACTCCGTCATCCGAATAAAATTGTAAAAATTGCCCTAGTTGGAAAATATATTGCTTTGCATGATGCCTACCTCTCCGTTGTGGAGGCTTTAAAGCATGGCGGAATTGCCAAGCATGCTACGGTAGATGTGAAATGGATAGATTCGGAAGCTATTACTTCTGAAAATATAGATGAAATTTTTAATGATGTATCCGGCATCTTAGTTCCCGGCGGTTTCGGTTCCCGGGGGGTGGAAGGTAAAATCCTTGCGGCAAAATATGCCCGCGAAAACAATATCCCATACCTTGGTCTCTGCCTTGGTATGCAGGTTGCAATTATTGAATTTGCAAGACATGTCTGTGGTTTTTGTGATGCCCACAGCATGGAATTAAACCCAAACACCACCCATCCGTTCATTGCCTTAATGCCGGACCAGAATGGTGTAGAAGACATCGGTGGTACCTTAAGGCTTGGTTCTTACCCTTGTATTTTGGACAAATCCTCAAAAGCTTATACTTTATATGGTTCTGAAGATATTAAAGAGCGTCATCGCCATCGTTATGAAGTAAATAATGATTTCCGCAGTGCTTTAACAGAACATGGAATGAAGCTTTCCGGCACATCCCCTGACGGACGCATTGTAGAAATGATTGAACTTCCTGACCACCCTTGGTATCTCGCAACGCAGGCTCATCCTGAATTAAAGTCAAGACCAAACAGACCTCATCCTTTATTTAAAGGCTTTGTGGAAGCTGCAATTGCATACCGTAAATAATCTGACTTCATTTATATTCGCTGTCACATAAAAGCGTCCGCAGCAGGACGGATATTCCGTCTTACTGCGGACGCTTTTTATCATTGTTCTTCCTCTATCTGGTGCCATTATTAAGCTTTCCTTTACATCTGGTGTCTTACCACTGCATATTCATCATCCAGCTGGTAATAAGGACATTCCTTATAGCCACCCTGCACCATTCTGGCATAATCGTCCTCATCCATATCTACTTCACAATAGTAACATTCATCCTCTTCGTCATACACATTGTATACACATGAATCACAATTTGCTTTTGCCATTGTACTTCCTCTTTTCTATTATTTTACACGTCCGCTGCCTTGGTTCTTAAGCTTCAATTATACTGTTCCTTTTACTTTTACCACTTTGAGATCACTTCATCATAAAGCTGCATTAAAAATTCCTTTAAAAGTTCGCTCTGGGTATCCCAGTATTTCTCTGTTACTTCATCACCATCTGTCTGATTTTCTGTCACATCCATCACCGCATCTAAAATTTCCGGATTCAAATCGTCCATGGCTTCCTGAACTGCTGCTTCAAAATCACAATAGCTTTCACTGGTTAAATATAAAATAAAATTGTCACGTTTTAAATTTTTTGCTTCATAACTTTCGGTAAAAATATCGTTCCCAGCAGAGGCAATTTCTTCAAAAACCTCTTTTACTGTCGCATAATCCACCGGGCAATAGCTTTCTGTAAAAAATTTATCAAATACTTCCTTATCTATCTTCTGTCCCATAAAACTTCCTCTTTCTTTATTGCATTTTTCTGCTTCCTATGTTATTTTACTGAAAGAAATTTTATCATGGATTTGTTCATTTGAATAGTTACAGTTTTTTGGTTCATACTATATCACAAAATATTTTCAAACAAAAAATTCCATATTAATTTATAGTAACCATTCCATTTCAGCTTTAAAATACCAAAAGGAGAATCGCTATGTCTATGTACGATACATTACCAAAAGACCCTGTCATGCTTTTGAGCTTTACTAACACCCAGCTGCGTGACACCTTTGAATCTTTAGACGCTTTCTGCAATAATTTTCAAGTCAGCAGAGCAGATATTACCTCAAAATTAGGGGCTATTGATTACGAATACTGTGAACAAACAAATCAGTTTATCTAACTATAAAAAGCGTCGCCCGGCGACGCTTTTTTATATTCCTTCATCGCTCAATTGCTTGCGCACAATGCGCCAATTTGGATAGTATTTTGTCATGTATCCCCAGAATTTCTGGTTATGACTCGCCTCTAAAATATGGCACATTTCATGCACCACCACATACTCTAAGCATTCCGGTCCTTTTTCATAAAGTGCCAGATTAATATTAATATGATGGGTATTCACATTACAGGAACCCCAACGGGTTTTCATCTGGCGGATAGTCACACCGGAAACCTTTACATTCATAACAGGCTCCCATTTACGAACCAGCTTCTCCACCGCTGCCTTTAACAAAACCTTTCTGCGTCGTATTTCATCCTCAGTCAGGGCAGGTTTTTGGACCCGCTGTTTATTTAACTGCTCATACTTTCTCTGGTATTCTTTAATCCATTCGATACGCTCTGTGGCAAATTTCTTAATGCGGGCTTCACTTATCTGATGGGGCGCAGAAATCAACACACTGCCATCTTCTTTTTTGATACGCAGATACATATTCTTCATACGTTTTTTAATAACAGTGATTTTTACACCTTCTATCTCTATCTGGTAGGTTCGTTCCTTCATAGTTACTATCCTGCCTTTCCAAAGTCTGATTTATACTAAATTTCCTGATGCAACGGAAGGCTGCCTCTGAAAAACTCCTTATCCTCACTATTCAATACTGTTTTATGATATCCTTCAAATGCTTCCGGTACGCCTGTACAATCTGTTCCGGCGCTTCTATCTTTACTGCTTGTCCTAAGCCAGTCAACCAGCCAAAAAACTGTCTGCTGACTGCCACATTTACCCGCACCTGAATATATTCCTCATCCTTCGGACGCATCGCCACATCTTTTCCAAACCGGTCTATAATTACCCCTGTAAGTTCTTTTTTGCAGCATAAGGTCACTGTCTCCTCTTCTCCGGCAAACATACCAAAGGTTTTTCTGGAATAGGATGCAATATCAAAGTTTTCAAAGGCTTCTTTTCCCTCTCTGTTTTCCACAGAAAGTTTAATTTTCAGCATTTTATCCACGCGATAATGTTTGATAATTCCACTCTCACTATCAAAGGCAATCAGATAATAATTCTCATCATCCCAGGTCAAAAGCCAAGGACTCACCTCATAAAACTTTCCCCCACGCCGCAGCTGCATTTCCTTATTAACACTCCACTCAAAATATTGGAAACACACTTTTACATTTTCTGCAATAGCGTTATATATCATATCTACATTGTAATATATATTCTCATTCACCGCTTTATTCCGGTTCGTCACAACTACTTGGCGGTGCAGCTGTCTCGCCTCATTTTTACTGCACAGAGATTCCAGTTTGCCTATCAGTTCCCTCGACTTCTTTGATGTAATAAACTTCGAAGACTGAACAGCATCTACTAAAAGCTTTAATTCTGCCAGTTCAAACTGACGACCTGCCAGATAGTAACCATTATTCCGTCCCTTGATTTTAATAATATCCATGCCATATTCAATCAGCAAATCAATATCTGTATAGATACTTTTCCGCTCAGCTGTTATGTCATTTGCTGCCAGATATTTTATAATATCCTGGGTTGTTACCATGTGATTCTCATCGGTTTTTTCCATAAGCAGCTGCATAATATACAGCAGCTTCAACTTCTGTTTTTCTGATTTTGGCATGTTATTTTCCTCCCTGTTTCCTTACTAAAATTATAGCGCATTTTCTCCAGGTCTCAAGAAAAATCTTTGTAGAAAATAAAGCAGTGATATTATATAATAGCATTGGTTTTATTATGATTTACTTAGGAGATTATCAAGACATGAATAAAGTGTTTAAAGAAGCAATTGAAGATTCCCCTATCATCGCCGCCATTAAGGACGATGAAGGATTAAAAAAATGTGTAGCCAGTGACAGTAAGGTAATTTTTATCCTTTATGGCGACATCTGCAGCATTCCTGACATCGTACAATATGTAAAGGATGCCGGAAAAATTGCCATGGTGCATCTGGACTTAATAAACGGCTTAAGTGCTAAAGAAATTGCTGCTGATTTCATCCACAAATATACAAAGGCAGATGGCATTATCACCACAAAGCCTGCACTTATCAAACGGGCAAAAGAACTTGGTTTATATACTATTTTAAGATTGTTCGTGCTTGATTCCATGGCATATGAAAATATTGAAAAACAGCTGCATACCGCCAAACCGGATATTATTGAAATTTTACCAGCCCTAATGCCAAAGGTTGTTTCTAAAATCTGCAAGCTTTCAACAGCTCCTGTTATTGCCGGCGGACTTGTAGCTGATAAAGATGATGTTATGGCACTGCTTCAGGCCGGTGTTGTCAGCATTTCCTCCACCAACGAAAAAATCTGGTTTTTATAATACATTAAATAACATCCTAGAAATTCTTTGTTGTATTTGCTAATATGCAATGATTTATGTCTGTTCAAGATATTTACAAAAAAATAAAGTGTTCGCATGATGATAGAAATTCCCACCATCATGCGAACACTTTTATTGTTTTTTCCTGTAAATATTAATCTTTCATTACTCCCTTTAACATAATTGGTGTTAAAAGTGTTGTCACAATAACAACAAGTACGATAGGTGCAAACAATACATCATCTAATAAGCCTGCCTGATATCCTTTCTGGGCAACGATTAATGCCACCTCTCCACGAGACACCATACCAATACCAATCTGGAAAGCTTCTTTTCCAGTACATTTACAAAGTTTCGCTCCAATACCACAACCAATTACCTTTGTTACAATTGCAACCAGAAGAAGTACTACTGAGAAAATCCAGATGCTGGCATCCATTCCACCTAAAGAAACCTTTAATCCTACGCTGGCAAAAAATACCGGTGAGAAAATCAGGTAAGATGGAATCTCACATCTTCGGAATACATAAGGACCAACCTTAGAAGTACAAAGCATTAAACCTGCAAAATACGCTCCCGTAATATCTGCAATGCCAAAAAATTCTTCAGAAATATATGCCATAATAAAACAGAAAGCAACCACAAGAATAACCAGTCGTCTCTTTTCATCCTGTGTTTCAATCAAATGCTGGAATTTGTTAATAATAAATGCAACAATTGCAATGAACACAAAGTAAAGAAGAATCTTTCCTACAACGGATACCGGACTGACACTTGTATCCTTTAAACTTGTTACAACAGTAAGAACAATAATACCAAGAATATCGTCGATAACAGCTGCACCAAGGATTGTCGTTCCAACTTTTCCTTTTAATTTTCCAAGTTCGCGCAATGTTTCTACTGTAATACTTACAGAAGTTGCTGTCAAAACAACACCGACAAAAACAGACTTTAACATTTCATCATAATTCGCATAGTCTATGCCAAAATATAATGAATATGCTAAAAATCCACCTGCTAATGGTACAATAACGCCCATAATGGCTGTAATTAATGAGGCAACAATATTTTTCTTAAGTTCTTTCAGTTCTGTCTCCAGACCTGCATTAAACATTAAAAGAATTACACCAATCTCTGCCAGCATTTCCAAGAACATTCCTGTTTCACCTTCAAAGGTGATAAGATTCAGACAGGATGGTCCCAAAATTACACCAGCCATCAAAGCACCTACTACAGCAGGCATGTGTATTTTTCTGGTAAAAAGACCGGAAATCTTTGTGGAAATTAAAATAATTGCCAGAAACAAAAGAAATGAATACGATTCCATAACTAATACTTCCTTTCCTATTAAATAGATTTATTTCACAACTAAGATAAAAAATAATAAAACTTCTCTAGCCTTGCCTATTGTACACCCGACTTCCATAAATTGTAATTGACGTTTTTTCTCAAAAAACAAATCATAAATAAGTTTTTTTGTTACTTTTTACTATTAGAATGCTAAATATCTCTGTTTTTATAAAATTATTCCCTTGTTTCTGGAATGTTCACTCCACCATTCCCTTCTCCCCATTGCTATCACACAATGAAAAAACCTCGGAACTTGGGCGTTTCCGAGGTTTTTTCGAGGAGTTTAGTTATGAAAATGTTAATCTATATATAAAGAAAATTGGCTAGTTAAGGTAAGTCATTCTGTGACTTACGTTTTTGTATCCCTTTCGATGTAATTAGTATACGAAAGAAATATGTACGAAGTGTGTCGATTTTCGAA
>CAYMIS010000040.1:0-28293 GCA_964390485.1 uncultured Roseburia sp.
TCAAATTTACCGGAACAGATACGCATAAATGCAATACGGTCACGATGGGCTTTATTCATATTCGCCTGAATCTTAAAGACAAAGGCAGAGAAATCCTTGCCAAATGGGTCTACTTCACCAATGTCTGCCTTACGTGGCAATGGGGAATAGGTCATCTGAAGGAAATGCTGTAAAAAGGTTTCTACACCAAAGTTTGTAAGGGCAGAACCAAAAAATACAGGAGAAAGCTCACCCTTTGAAACAAGCTCCATATCAAACTCTGCACTTGCTCCATCTAATAATTCAATTTCCTCTAACAGTTTTTCTTTTGCAGCTTCACCAATTTCCTCTAATAATTCCGGTGAATCAATATCTAAGTGTTTTTCTGTACCTTCCTTAGTACCCTTTAAAGTATCTGCGAAGGTCATAACTTTTCTTGTATTTCGGTCGTAAACACCTTTAAAACCTTTTCCGGAGCCAATTGGCCAGTTTATTGGACAAGTTGCAATCCCAAGCTCTTTTTCAATTTCATCTAACAAATCAAAGGTATCATTTGCATCTCTATCCATCTTATTGATGAATGTAAAAATAGGAATATGACGCATTACACAAACCTTGAACAATTTTCTTGTCTGAGCCTCAACACCCTTAGAACCATCAATTACCATGACCGCAGAATCTGCTGCCATTAAGGTACGGTAAGTATCCTCCGAGAAGTCCTGATGTCCCGGTGTATCCAGAATATTGATGCAATATCCATCATAATTAAACTGCAATACAGAAGAAGTAACAGAAATACCTCTTTCTTTTTCAATTTCCATCCAGTCAGATACTGCATGACGGGCAGTTGCCTTTCCCTTTACCGAACCGGCAAGGTTAATTGCACCTCCATATAAAAGAAATTTCTCTGTTAATGTTGTTTTTCCGGCATCCGGATGGGAAATAATCGCAAATGTCCTTCTTTTTTCTATCTCTTTCTTTAAATCAGCCAAAATCGTTCCTCCAAATTCTCTCTCGTTTACACTAAATATTGTGCTTTATTTACGCACAAAAACAATAGAAGATTATAAAATCTTCTATTGTTTTATTCTTCATTTATACACAGCTGCCTACGCAGACCTGTCTCTTTATCTTTGCCTATTTTAAAAATGAATTAAGGTTTCTCCTGCCGGGAAATCTTCTGTATTTTCCGGTGTAATACCAAAATAATTTAAAATGGTTGCTGAGATATCAGCAAAGCTTTTTCTTGTTCCGTAATTTACACCTGCTTCTATTGGCTTACCAACCATCAAAAGCGGAGTATATTCCCTGGAATGGTCTGTAGATGGAGTAATTGGGTCACAGCCATGGTCTGCAGTAATCATTAAGATATCCTCATCCCGCATTGCTGCTAAAAGCTCCGGCAGTCTTTCATCAAAATAAGTCAGTGCCTTTGCGTAACCATCCACATCATTTCTGTGTCCATATAACATATCGTAGTCCACAAGATTGGTAAAGCAGATACCATTAAAATCTTTTTTCATGTACTCGATTGTCTTATCTATTCCATCTGCATTTCCATCGGAACGGACATATTCTGTAATTCCCTTTTCTGCAAAAATATCAATAATTTTTCCAACCGAAAGAACATCAAAGCCCTTTTTGCTGAGGGCATCTAACATGGTTGTCTTTGGAGGCTGTAAGGAAAAATCATGACGTCTGCTGGTTCTTGAAAAGTTACCAGGTGTTCCAATAAATGGTCTGGCAATTACACGTCCAACACCATGCTCTCCCTGAAGCATCTCTCTTGCCATCTGGCAATATTCATATAAGGTTTCCACTGGCACAATTTCTTCATGGGCAGCCACCTGAAAAACAGAATCCGCAGATGTATAAACAATCAAGTCTCCTGTCTTCATATGCTCTTCCCCATAATCTCTGATAACATCTGTTCCAGAATAAGGCTTATTACAGATAACTCCTCTGCCGGTTCTCTTTGAGAACTCCTCTAAAACCTCCTGTGGAAATCCCTCCGGATAAGTTGGTAATGGGGTCGGTGAAATTACACCGGCAATTTCCCAATGGCCAATTGTTGTATCTTTACCTTTGGAAACCTCTGCCATTCTTGCAAAAGAACCTGCAGGGGAAGCTTCCTTTTCTCCTATGTCAACACCATCAATATTGAAATATCCAAGTTTTCTCATATTTGGCATGGAAAAATATGGGCTTGTTGAGGCTGCTTTTAATGTATTGCTGCCTTCATCACCGTATTCTGCCGCATCCGGCATTTCTCCAATTCCAACACTATCTAATACAATCAGAAATACTCTTTTCATTCTTATCGCCTCATTTCCAAAAAAAACTATCTGTTGCCTAAATAGAATAAACCGATATTCCCATAAAATCAAGTAAAAATTCCCAATATACTCCCTTATTCTGCATCTTCTCCAATAACAATTGGCGTAATAATTATATTTTCTCCTGAAATATTTGTTTTACGCTTTACAATATCCTCTACCTGTGCTCTTTTTGCATCTGTTACATCTCCCATATTTAAAACAACATCACAGCTGTCATCACTGATACTAACAACCACATCCGTAAAACCTTTTGCTTCCAAAAGCATTTCTGCCGCATTTTCCCGCTCTGCAATATCTGTTAAAGCAATCATTTTATTAATGGCATCCTGCTTTAGTTCATCGGAAATTGTAGAATTATTTACTACTTCTAACAGTGTTTCTTTGTTTTTGGAACGAATCTGCTCTCTGCTTAACTTCATTTCAGAAGCATAATCAATATTAGACACTGTGGTACTAGTAAGCACTGCCTCACCAGGATTATCAATTTCCTGATTACCTGCTACATCCGTGCCATCAGCTGAATCTGCTGCCACCTCTGCTCCTTCCACTACAATTCCTGTTTCACCAGATGCCACCTCTGCTTCTTCTACTACAATTCCATTTTCGGCATCTGCAGTCTGACCCTCTGCTGCATCTCCTGTCTGACCTTCTATCATGGCACTTTCCGTTCCTGTAATACTTTCTCCCTCTTCTGCAATAAAAATATCTTCATCTGTTAACATATCCTCATCTGAAATCTCATATTCCTCTTCCAGTAAGCCTGCACTTGCTTCTGCTGCAATCTCTGCATCATCGATATCATTATCCATGCAGCTGAAATAACCTGCAACCGCAATCATCAGAGCCAGTGCTGTGATAACCAATTGATTTTTTCGAAATATTTTTTTCACCGTAATTCCTCCTTGGAACTCATCTTTACTACCTTAATCCTATGCGCATCCACCGGAAATAATGCCATAACCGCCTCTGAAATCTCAGAAACTACCGTTGGATTTTCTCCGCCTTCTGCCACAATGACAACTCCTTTAATTGTTGGCAATACTTCTTTTTCCACATAGGGATAGGTTTCACTGCCATTTTCAACATAAACCGTTGTATAACGGTCCTCTCTTTCGGTGGTTGCACGGTTTCCACCATCACTGTCGGTTTCCGTAACAGAAGAATAACTGTCCTCTCTGTCCTTTTCCACCACACTCTCTCCGGTATCCGAAAGAGTAATCATAACTTCGACCGCACCAACACCTTCCATCCGGCTTAATAAATTCTCCAGACGCATTTCTAAAGTGGCTGCATATTCCTCCCCGCCTGCCTCTGTTCCCTTCGCCACAGTAGACGTCATTTCCTGACTGCCTAATCCTCCTTCCTCCGATTTTATCCCTTGCGTCTCTGATTTATCCAACGGAATTGCAATAATCAGCACCAATGCTCCCGTTAGTGCAATGGCAATCCAGTCACCCTTTTTCATTTGCTGCCACTTTTTCTGTATGAAAAAATCTCGTATTTTTTGCAGCATAACACTCCTCTTTTTCTCCCATTTTTTTAATAATATGCCCTCTGGTAGCATAACGCTTATCCCTTCTCATAAACACGTCTGCTGTCTCTCCGATACGTTAATCAACCCTAACTGTCAGCTGCTCTTTTCCTATTTCATAACAGTTCATGATTTTCTCTTCGATTTTCTGGCATAATAACTCCTCTGCCAATGTATTTTCGCTATCTTCTACCATTATTTTCCCCACCGCAATCTCCTCCTTTCTTTGCTTCTCTAATTCCACTGAAATCTGTTCTATTTCAAAGGTTTCCGACAATTCCACCCTAACCTGCTTTGCCTCATAGTCATACTGATTGATTAGATTCCCCACATCTAATGCAATTGCCTCTTCATATTCCTCTACATATATATCATTTTGCAGATACTGTATTTTCTCTGCATCCATGGACACCTCATTCAGTTCCTCGAGAAAGGCTTCGTAATGGATTTTTTCCAGAAAAAAATCACTGTCTCCAAACAGATTTAACACCGGATAAATTATGCCAAAGGCCAGTAGCATTTCCGAAAAAAAATGAACATATTTCTGAAATCCTTTTCTGGGAACCATATGATTTAATACTGTAAGTAAAAGGGAAAGTGCAATAAAGCCTTTCAAATAATCGAAAACTGTATTCATCCTTTTTCCTCCTAATAAATGTATCCGGTAGATGCCGTTGTAAGCCCTATCGTCAAGAAAAAAAGTACCAGTCCATAGCCCACCAGCTTCATATAAAGGAGTGCCCCCTGAGACATCCCCTTTAAGCAGCCGCAAATCCGCTTGTCCGTTACCGGTTCTGTCACAGCCGCCGCAAGCTTGTAGAAAAAAGTAAGACATGCCACCTTCAAAATGGGAACTGCTCCAATTACAAGCAATGCCACCAGCCCCGCAGCACCTATACAGCTTTTTACTACAATCCCTGCTCCAAGCACCATTTCTCCAATCCCGTTTACAGCCCCGCCAATTCCCGGTACTACCGCTGCCGCTCTGCCAAGGGTTCCCTGTGCCAGCCTGTCCTTTGCCGGACCAATCAGCCCCTGTACCACATTTAATCCCATAACTGCTACGGTAGAGGTTTTAATTCCCCACTGAATAATGTCACAAAACAGCTCTGTCAGATTCGAAAGACGCTCCTCCAGCATAAAATGGTTAAAAACTTCTAAAATCACATAGATATGTACCAGCGGCAGCAACACATACAGAAAAATCCATTCCACCAGATAAATCACAAAAAAAGCCATCTGATAAAAACCCACTGAGGAACTGATGTTAGAAGAAAAAATCATGCTGACACAAAAGGTAGGTACAAGTGCTTTCATAAAATCCACACTTTGCTGCAATGCTCCCTCTACAATCTGTCTAAAGGCCTGAAAGGAGGTTAAAAGCATTAATGCCAGCACACAATAAATCAGAATAAAGCATAAATCTGCAATATAGGCTGACTCAAAAACACCGGCAAAGTTTTTCAAAATGGAAAAGCAGAAGGCCAGCATTACAATTTCAATTAAAAGTCTTTGATTCCTCTGAATTTCCCCAAATAAAGCATCCTTTATCCAGACCAGCACATTCCCAAAAGATGCTTTACTGATTCCTTCATTCATAAATCCTTCCACAATTTCAGAAAACGTAATTCCCGTTTCTTCTTCTTCAAAAAAATTATCTAAATCAGAAAAATCCACCATACCAGCCATATCTTCCAAATATGCATCTGCCGCTTCCTCTGATGCCTCTTCCGTTTTTCCTTCCCCTGCAGACACTTCCCAAGGCATAAACAGCCAAAACAGCATAGAAAAAAGCAATACAAAGGCAGCACTTCCTTTTCTTTTTGTCATCCTTCTCATAAAAAACTCCCTATTGTTTCCATAAAGGTCAGCAATACCGGCAGACTTACTACCAGAATCGACATTTTTGCAAAGGTTTCAATCTGACCCGCAATCGCCGAATATCCTGCATCTTTACAAATATTTGCTGCAAATTCCGCCGCATAAGTAATTCCAACCATTTTTACTACCAGACCAATATAGGCACTATCAATAGAAACCATCTCTTCTAATTTTTTTGTGAAATCAAAAACTGTCTGAAGCTTTGTGATTATATATACGAAAATACAAATGCATACCACTATACTGATTAAAATACTAAATTCATTTTTTTCTTTTCGCAGTATTAAAGCTAAGAGTGCTCCTGCGATTCCAAGAATTCCTATTTTTACAATATCCATAACAAACCTGCCTTTCCATAAGTCTGATTTTTGCTTTATAATGCAAACAATGACTGCATGGTTTCAAACAATTCATATATGTAGGGCACAATCCAGAACAATACGATGATAAGTCCTGCAAGGCTTGTCATAAAGGCATGCTCCTCTCTTCCACTATGCTTTAATACCTGACTTAATACAGTAACTAAAATTCCCACAGCTGCAATCTTAAAAATTAAATTTACGCTCATTTTTTATATCAGCAGAATCATCAGAATCAGTCCACACATGATACTGGCTGTCTGATAAACCTTCTGTTTTTCCCTCCGCTCTTTTCTCTCTGTCTCAATTAAAAAAGCAAGCCGCTCTTCGTAATAAGACAACATCTTCCGGTTTTCTTCCATACTTTTTCCAAAAAAAGCTCCTCCCGCAGCTTCAATTACCAGCCCTTCCTCTTCCGTTAGTGCCAATGACTTTCTTCTTTTTCGAAAAGCTCTCCGCCATACCTCTGCACCGCAGTCCGCTTTCCTTTCCATTAGTACTTCACCTATTTCACGGCAAATTTCCGCCAGAGTTTCCTCTTTTGTTTTTATTTTATGCAAAAGGATATATTCCACTGGCTGCATGGAGTACTGCTCCTCATAAAGAATATCTGTTAAAAGTCTCTGTATTTCATATAACAGCTGCAAATGATTCTTTAATTCACATTGGATCGAATAAGCAAGTCCAATGCTTGCCCCCAAAATCAGTATGCAGCCAATCAGCTTTAACATAGCAGCTCCATATATTCGTCAAAGACATGTATCTTTCGCTCTCCCTTTTCCTTTTCGATAAGTACAAAGCGTTTGAATATGGCTTTTTCCATCCACTTCTTCAGATAGTTTTTTTCTGCTAATTCTTTCATATCTGCCGCATGAACCGTTCCTATTACCCTGCTTCCACAATTGACTGCCTGCTCTACCGCAAGAAAATCCTCCTCTGTTCCTAATTCATCTACCGCAACCACCTGCGGGGACATTGCCCGTATCAGCATTTGCAGTCCTTCTGCTTTATTGCAGCCATCTAATATATCCGTCCTTGGTCCTAAATCATTCTGGGGAATGCCATGATAACAGGCTGCAATTTCTGAACGTTCGTCTACCACACATACTTTTAACCCTTCGCAATCCTTATTTCCGGCAGAAATGGAACGGATACTATCCCGAAGCAGTGTTGTTTTTCCTGCCCCCGGTGCAGATAAAATCAAAGTGTTATAAATACTGTTTTTCTGTCGGATAAAAGGAAGTACTTTATCTGCACAGCCAAATCTTTCATGGGCAACCCGGATATTTAAAAAAGCAATATGATAAATTCCTGTTATTCTTCCATTCTCCATTGCAGCCTGTCCGGCAACCCCAATCCGGTGTCCTCCCTCGATTGTAATATAGCCTTGTCTGATTTCCTCTTTATAAGCATATAAAGAATAATTACTGATATAACTTATCATCTCTGCCACATCTGTACTGCTTGCCCGATACAGCTTTCCTTTATCCTGCCATGCCCTTTTACTTTCACAGACATAAGCCTCCCATTGATTTAACATCAGACAACCGATTTTTGTTTCATACAAAAACTCAATCGGTTGTCCAATTCTGACACGAATCTCCTCTAAGCCCTCTAACCATTCTCTTGTCTTAAAAAGACAGCGTATGTGTTTTGGAAAAAGCATTTCTATTTTGCACAATTTAACACCTCATTTCTAAATCTATACAAGAAAAAAAATTAGCCATAGGAAAATTTTTCCTATGACTAATTCTATGACTTGTCTTAAATTTTATTCCAACTTTTCAAAGACTTTTTACATTCTGTCTGGTGCTGAGAAACCTAATACATCAATACAGGTCTCTAAAATAGATTTTGTCAGCTGTAACAGACGGATATATGATTTCTGTACGGTTTCATTTTCCTCTGCCATGATTTTTGTTCCATGGTAGAAGCTGTTAAATGCATTTGCCAAATCGTAGATATAGGCACAAATCTTATGTGGTGCTGTCTCTTCAAAGGCATTTTCCATCACTGCATTAAACTTAGAAATCTCCATCATTAAATCTTTTTCGCTCTTAGAATGGGCAGCTTCAATCACTGCGCCCTCCGGGTTCTTACCAAGTGCATTATATTTATTTAAAATAGACTTAATACGAACAATGGTGTAAAGGATATATGGTCCTGTATTTCCTTCAAAGGAAGTAAAGCGGTCAATATCAAAGATATAATCCTTGCTTGCCTGATTTGATAAATCACCATATTTGATGGCCGCTAAAGCAACTGTTTTTGCAGTCTGTTCTGCTTCCTCCGCTGAAATACCAAGGTTTTCCTTTGTCTTCTGGTTCTCGTTAATCTTCTTTAACATCTCTTCGTTAATCTCACTTACGAGATACTCTAAACGCATAACACCGCCGTCACGGGTTTTAAATGGCTTGCCATCTTTTCCGTTCATGGTACCAAAACCGATATGCTTTAAGCCTGTCTCCGCTTTTACAAGGCCTGTCTTTCTTGCACAACGGAATACCTGTGTAAAGTAAAGTTCCTGTCTCTTATCGGTTAAATAAATCATGGCATCCGGATTGTAGTCCTGCATACGCCATACAATTGTTGCAAGGTCGGTTGTATTATAGAGGGAAGCTCCATCAGATTTTAAAATCATACATGGTGGTACTTCTTTGGTATCTGTCTCTTCCTTAACATCCACCACCAGTGCACCTTCACTGATATAAGCAAAGCCCTCATCCTTCATTTTCTGCACCATGTCCGGGATATATGGCTGTGCATCGGATTCGCCCTTCCATAATTCAAAGGAAACATTTAAGTTCTCATAGTTTCTCTTTAAGTCATTTACAGAAACATTTAAAATATGGGAAAGTAATGCCTGATAGCCCGCTCTTCCATTCTGTAATTCAAAAGTAGCCTGCATCGCAGCTTCTTTGTATGCCTCGTCCTCTTTGGATTTCTTGCTGGCTGTTGGATAAATCTCTTCCAACTCAGAAATTGTAAATGGTGCTTCTGTTGGATATTCTCCTGTATAATCTGCATCAAAATACACAAGCTCCGGTCTTCTAAGCTTTAACTCTGTGATAATAAGACCCATCTGAAGTCCCCAGTCACCAAGATGCACATCACCAATCATGTTGTGTCCCATGTATTTACCGATACGTTTAATACTCTCACCGATAATTGCAGAACGTAAGTGTCCTACATGAAGTGGTTTTGCTACGTTTGGTCCGCCGTAATCCACGATAATTGTCTTTGGATTCTCTGCCTTATCGCAGCCAAAACGACCTTCATCACTGCACATCTTCTCCACATAATCCGCGAGAAATGCTTCATCTATTTTCAAATTTAAAAATCCCGGCTTTACAGATTCTGCCATGGAAAAAATTGGATTCTCTGCTAACTTTGCAACAACATCATCCGCAATCATAAATGGTGCTTTCTTATATTCTTTGGAAGCTGCCATAGCTCCATTACACTGATATTCGCAAAGATCCGGTCTGTTAGACAAAGTAACCTTTGCATATTTTTCATCATATCCACATGCTGCAAATGCTTTTGTCACCTCATCTGTAATCAAATCTAAGATTTTTTTCATAATGATTTCCTTCCTTTATAATGCCTTTTTCTAACTTTCTATACTAGTTCTCTATTTTAAACATGATGTCATAAAATGTCAAAGACTTTATCTCTTTTATATCGTATTTTTATTCCCTAATACTGTTTTTAATTTTTCTGTCAGACCTCTTATTCAAAATTTACTTTTTTGATTTCACCATGGCAATTACCAAGGTTTTGATTTTTACCGGGCATAGCTTCATCAATCGAAAAGAAATTCCCGGAATGGAAACTGCTTTATTTTTCTGGAAACGTTTGTATGCATAATCTGCCACCTTCTTCGGGGACATGGCATTCTTCGGTGTTTTACTGCCGGCTCTTTCAAAAAATCCTGTATCCGTCGTTCCCGGACATAAGGCACATACTTTTACATTTTTCTTTGCCGCCTCAAAACGTACTGCCTGACTATAGCTTAACAAAAACTCCTTGCTGGCATAATAACTGGCAGTATATGGTCCCGGCTGAAATGCTCCGGTAGAGGAAATATTTAGAACTGCTCCTTCCTTTGCCTGATACATATCCTTTAAATACAGCTTTGTCAGTTCCACCGGAGTCACCATATTAAGAAGCAGCATTTCCTCTTCTTTCTCTAAGGGAATCTCTTCTGCTGCCCCAATTACTCCACAGCCCGCATTATTTACAAGCACAGAGATAGAAATACCATCTGCCAAAATCACATCATATAACTTTTTTGCCGCCCCCAGCTCTGCCAGGTTCTGTTGATATATATGCACCTTCGCTCCATATTCCTGTTCTAAACGATTCTTTGCCGTCACAAGTTTCTTCTGATTCGACGCAGCCAGCACAATTCCATAATGGTCTGCTGCAAATTTTTTTGCCAGTTCAAAGCCAATGCCGCTGCTTCCCCCGGTAATTAATACATACTTCATTTCTTTCACGCCTCTGTTAAAAAGGTGTTCTGCTCCTGCAAAACACCTTTTCTAATCTTTTTTATTATTTTATCACATTGCCCTAAAAAACACAGTACTTCTATTTTATTTCATTTTTAAAAATCACGTTACGATATTTATTTAACGCATTTAAAAGAATCATTCCCAGTATATAACAGGAAATTATCTCTCCAGTTCCTACGGTAAGCATTAACAGCGGAATTGTTTCCTCTGCCCCATAAACATTGGCAAGCACAAATGGAATAATCAATGTATTTGCCACAATTGGCGGAATAGGTACAAGCCATTTCTTTTTTCTTAACAGATAGGTTCCGATTGCTCCTAATAAGGTCGCAAGGCTTCCAAAAATAACATCCATCACCTGACAGCCTGTCAAAAGATTACTCAGCAGACAGCCAAGCGTAAGACCCGGAACAGCCGCCGGGGTAAAAAACGGTAAAATGGTAAGGGCTTCTGAAATTCGTACCTGAATGGCACCGGAAGCAAGATTGAATGCACTGATAAAATAAGTCAGCACAACATAAATAGCCGCAATCATTGCAGCCTGAACGATAAATAATACTTTTTTGTTTCTCATATGAAATTCTCCTTTAGTTTTGTTTTACGAGTGGAAGGTCTCGAACACTCGGTTTTCATGCCATCTGCCGTGACATTGCCCATAAGACCTTGTTTTTAGGGCATTTGCAACTTTGCTAGTGTAGCATGCCTTTCCCAAAAATGCAAGCACTATCCCAAAGTAATTACTGCCGCACTCCCACCATATTCAGCAAAACATAATTGGTATCATCATATGTTTATATCATTCGCATTTTATTCTTTTGACAAGAAAGCCTTTTTGCTGTCTGTCAAAAGTTTTGAAATTCTATTGTTTCTTCCGCATAAAACTCTATTAGTTAAGTCTGCTCACGGTATTTACAAATAAGTAAGGCTGTTCGCATTGAAACGGAAATTTTGCTTTCGCAGGTTTCTTAGCACAGCGAGCAGGACACTTTTACAAAACGGAATTCGGCGGACAGCCTTACTTATTTGTAAAACACGTGAGCAGACATAACACGATTATTATGCGGAAGAAACAATGAATTTCTAAAACTTTATCCAAGAACAGCAAAAAGGCTTTCTCACAAAAGAATAAAATGTGAATGTTTAAAAGTTCTAATAATACCAATTATGTCTTGCTGAATATACGTCATTTTGCAGTAATTCCCTTGGGATAGTGGGCTATAAATTTATGAAAAGAATTGCTCCGCTAAAGAAATGCTGCCTATATAGACAACCGGACCTGTCATATAGATTCGATCATCCTCGTCAAATTCCACAAGAAGCTTGCCTCCCTGCATCTGCACCGTTACTTTATTGCCCACGAGCCCAAGCTTATGGGAGGCTGCGGCTGCTGCACAGGCACCGGTTCCTGAAGCAAAGGTATAACCGGCTCCCCGCTCATAGATTTCAATCTGAATATTGCGTTCATCAATCACTTTACAAAGCTGCATATTCGTTCTATTTGGAAAATATTTGGAATTTTCCACATAAGGTCCAAGCTGCAACGCCTTTTTCCGGCTCACATCCTCAAGCATAATTACACAATTCGGATTTCCCATAGATACACAGGTTACATTATAGAAATTGTCGCAGAAAAAGACTGCTTCATTGATAATCTTTTCTTCTAAGCCAACTGCCGGAAGCGATGCTGCAAGGAAGTCCGCATATCCCATGTCCACCCGCATCATCTCTCCCTTCTCATCCAGAAATGTAATTCTGGTAGTCCCGGCCTTAGTCGTAAGCTCATAAGAAGTCTCTGTAATATATCCCGCATCCTTCAAATATCGGGAAAAAATCCGGATGCCATTGCCGCTTCTTTCAGCTTCACTACCATCCGGATTAAATATTCGTACATTTATTTTGTTTTCTTCAAAAAAAGGACCGTATAAAATACCATCTGCCCCTACACCAATATTCCTCCTGCATAGAAGCTCAATCTGTCTCTCCTGTAATAAATCTTCATTCTTGTTCGGGTCATAGACTAAATAATCATTCCCCAAGCCATGATATTTCTTTAATGTTATCACTGCCATATCACACCTGCATCTGTTCTTACTATATAATATGCAGTTCGTGAGTTCTGTTTCCTAATGCATTCTAATGATGTATTACTCCTCCCCATCAATGAGACCGCGTAAAATCGCATCCTTCTCCTGCAAAATCTTATCAATCTGTCCCTTTGTCACTTCATCTACTTCACCCTGACCATATTGTCCGGAATATGCTCCCGTTGTAGGGTTATAATCATATCTTCTGTGGGACGCATGCTTATAGGCCTTATTCATCTCTGCAGCCTTCTCTGCATCTTCTAATGCTTTCGCACGTTCTGCTTCTTCCTCTGCCTGTTGCTGCATTTTCAAAGTCTCTGCATCTACATAGTTGACATTCCAAAACTTCACTATGCTATTTTTCATCTTCTCACGTTTATTACGTTCATCAATTAAATCACTCATCTTATCCTGTCCTATCTTTTTCTCATTCTACGGTGAATTTTTCTAATACTATTGTACTACTTTTCTTCCATAAAAAAAAGTTTAATTCTGTATATTTTTAAAATAAATTCCACATCCTTTATATATGTCAAAACAATAGAACATGCTCCACAGTTCTCTGTTTGGAAAAACTTATTTGGAGGATTGTCCCATGCCTGTATACAAAGTAGAAATCTGCGGCGTTAATACCGCAAAACTGCCAATTTTAAAGGAAGCAGAAAAAGAAGAATTATTTAAACGTATTAAGGAGGGAGACCAGATTGCCCGTGAAGCCTATATCAAAGGAAACCTGCGTCTCGTCTTAAGTGTCATCAAGCGATTTTCTAATAATGCAGAAAATGCAGATGATTTATTTCAAATTGGGTGCATCGGTCTGATTAAATCTATCGACAACTTTGACCCTACCATGGGAGTAAAATTTTCCACTTATGCCGTTCCAATGATTATTGGAGAAATCCGTCGCTACCTTCGGGATAACAACACCATTCGTGTCAGCCGCTCCCTGCGGGATACTGCCTATAAGGCAATCCATGCCAAAGAGATTCTGTCTAAAACCAGCTTTAAAGAACCTACTTTGCAGGATATTGCTGATGAAACCGGTCTGCAAAAAGAAGACATTGTCTATGCCCTGGATGCTATCCAAAGTCCTGTCTCTCTCTATGACCCGGTATATTCCGATGGCGGTGACACTTTATATGTTATGGATCAGATTAGCGACAAAAAGAACCGTGAAGAAAACTGGGTGGAAAAGCTCTCTTTAGTGGATGCCATGTCCCGCCTTACAGAACGGGAAAACTACATCATCAATCTTCGCTTTTTTGAAGGAAAAACCCAGATGGAGGTCGCAGAGGAAATTCAAATTTCCCAGGCTCAGGTAAGCCGCCTTGAGAAATCTGCCTTAAAATCCATCCGTCAGTATCTTTCTCTTTGAAAATACAAATACTTTTCTGTAATATTTTTCTTTCAAGATGATGTCTAAATTCCTCCTGCTAAAAAGCCGCCCGCCCTTCTATTCACAGCAAATCGTATCAATAGAACGGCAGGCGGCTCCCGCTTTTTTAGTATAATCCTTCTGTCAAAAAATCTTCTTATCTGTCCCACTTATCACTTAACGCATTAATCTGGTCTGCAAATTTTCCTAAATCTTTATTAGCCATTCCTTCGCATTTATTAATAACATTAAGCAGCCTCTGGCCTGCCGCAAGCAGCCTTGCAAATACATTGCTGGAAGCTCTCTGCTTTGTCGCTTTTTTCTCCACAAGAGCCCTGCTTCCTTCACTCACCATTTCTCCAGTCAGTAAATCAAACGTATCTCCACTAAATGGCGCATAGGCCTCTAATCCTAAGCTCTCTTTAATATGGTTTGCAAAGTTTTCTGTTACTTTATCATCTCCATGAACAACAAATACTTTCTTTGGTTTCTGCTCAAAGGCACTAATCCATGTGGTAAGTCCTTCCATATCTGCATGACCACTGATACCCGGAAGATTTAATATTTTTGCATGAACCTCAATGACCTCACCAAACAGCTTCACTTCCTTTGCACCATTTAAAAGGGAATTACCCAAAGTGCCCGGAACCTGATATCCTACAAAAAGTATTGTGGAATCCTTACGCCATAAATTGTGTTTTAAGTGATGGCGGATTCGTCCCGCCTCGCACATACCTGAGGCAGAAATAATAACCTTTGGTTTGTCATTAAAATTAATCATTTTAGACTCATCACTGGTAATAGACATTCGAAGTCCCGGAAACGTAATCGGATTGATTCCCTGATGCACCAAATTCAATGCTTCTTCACTAAAACAATCCTCTACATTTTTATTGAATATCGTTGTTGCTTCCACTGCCAGCGGACTGTCAATATGTACTTCAAAGCCTTCAAACTCCGGAAGCAGATGTTCCATTTTGATGCGACGCATAAAGTAAAGCATCTCCTGGGTTCTTCCTACGGAAAAGGCCGGAATCACCACATTACCGCCCCGAATAAAAGTATCCCGTAATACACCTGCTAATTCTGTGGCATAATCCGGTGGTGTCATGTGATTTCTGTCACCATAGGTAGATTCCATTACCACATAATCCGCCTCTTTGATATACTGAGGATTCTTAATTAATGGTTTATTTCCATGCCCTATATCCCCGGAAAAAACAATCTTTACTTCTTCTCCTTCTTCCTTTATCCATAATTCAATGCTGGCAGAGCCTAATAAATGTCCTGCATCCACAAAACGTGCTTTTAAGCCATCACAGATGTCAACCACCTGATTATAGTCGCATGGCACAAACTTTGTTAAGGCTCCCATGGCATCATTCATATCATAAAGGGGAACAACCTCCGGTTTACCTGCGCGTCTCGCCTTACGGTTCTTCCATTCTGCTTCAAACATCTGGATATGGGCACTATCCTTTAGCATAATATTACATAGCTCTGTTGTTGCCGTTGTTGCAAATATCTGACCACGGAATCCATGATTATATAACAGCGGAATTAATCCCGAATGGTCAATATGGGCATGGGTTACAAAAACATAATCGATTGCAGCGGAGTTTACCGGAATCTCCTGATTCACATAAATATCCGGTCCCTGTTCCATACCACAATCTATTAAAATATTTTTATCTGCGAAAGAAATAAAATGACAGCTACCTGTTACCTCATGAGCTGCACCTAAAAATTCCAGCTGCATAGAGTCCTCCAATCCATTGCCATTATAAAAAAGCGATTATGCTGATTCTCTGCACCTCCTCTGAATTATATTTTAAAGTTTTCCGCAAAAATCGCACTCTTTATAAATGACAATTTTATTTTCTTCCAACTTTTTCATTTTTCCTTTATTTATAATACAATTATACTATTTTTACTCAAATCGTACAATTTCTTTTTTTAATCGTCCCATAATTTTCTTCTCTAAACGGGAAATATAAGACTGGGATATCCCCAGCATATCCGCCACTTCTTTTTGCGTCTTTTCTTCTCCATCAATGGAATTTAAACCAAAACGCAGTTCGATAATCATACGCTCCCTTCCGGAAAGTTTACTGATTGCTGCATTTAAAAGCTTACGCTCCACATCCGTTTCCATATCATGATAAATTACATCCTCGTCTGTTCCAAGAATGTCTGACAACAGAAGCTCATTTCCATCCCAGTCCACATTTAACGGTTCATCAATGGAAACCTCTAATTTCGTCTTATTATTTCTTCTTAAATACATCAGAATTTCATTCTCAATGCAGCGGGATGCATAGGTAGCAAGCTTAATATTTTTCTCCGGATTAAAGGTATTAATTCCCTTTATGAGTCCAATCGTTCCAATGGATATCAAATCCTCCACTCCAACTCCGGTATTGTCAAATTTTTTTGCTATGTAAACAACCAGTCTTAAATTGTGCTCAATCAATCGTTTTCTCGCTTTTTCCGGATTATCACTGCCGAGCATCTGTATACAACGGGACTCATCCGCTCCCTCTAATGGCGGTGGAAGTACCTCTGCTCCACCGATATAATGAACCTCTGCATTTTTCCGCATAAAAAGCTTACAAAATTCCGGCCAGATTTTTACCTGCTCATATTCCGGTACTACTATTTTCATTATCATAAAACAACTTTCCCTCTTTCTTTCTGTAATCGCATGGATGCATGTAAAATCATTTTATATTCCTTGTTCTCAAATAGTGCCTTATCCGCCAGTCCTATGACAGCTTTTGTTATCTCTTGTTTTTTTTCTCCGGAAAATATCTGCATCCGGTCCACATCATATACCGCCAGCAGCCCCTCTGTTTCTCCAAGGGAACGAAATGGAATATAACGGACTCCCATTACATAATCAAATTCCTTTATCTGTGTACCTAATAATATTTCCCCTATTTCTTTATCTACAATACATACCGGTTTTCCTGTATAAGGGTCCCGTAACTGATTTCCACTATCCCAATAGGACATCAGTCTTTGTTCCATGCCTTTATGCTGCAATTTTACCGGAAACAAATGACTTCCAAAGCTATTTCTTCGATTAAGATAAAGACTGACTATTGTCAGTATCACAGCGGTAACAAATGCATACAATACGAATAGTGACACAGTTTCACTGCCCTTTGTCAGCCACTCCATCACTCCACCGGAAAAAATAACTGCAAGATACATAACTGCCCAGTTTTCAAGCAGTTCTTTTTTCCCGGAATATCCAAAGCCAGCCGCAACCAGCAGCATATTTAACACAAAATGGATTAAAATCCTTCTTATCCAGGTATCCGGTATAAACAGCATAAGCATAAGACTTCCTATCGACGACAAAAAGGAAGTAAGTAATAGTCTGATATTGCTTTTTTGACGCCGCAAAAAGCAGTTCACACTTAACAATGCAATGTAATCCATTAATAGATTTTCCAGCAGATATACATCTGCATATACTATGTATATCTATCTTCACCTCGCTTCCCCACATCTGATATACACATTATATTTTTTTATGCCTATTTTTTTTGTCAAAATACATACCGCTTTTTGATTAACTCGTCTTTCCCTTTCGACAAAAAGAGCTGTTGAAGAACCATATTTTCCATAATTTGTATTATGATAAATACGGTTCTTTCAACAGCTTCCATTCACCCGCATATTTGTGCTAAACAGCACATTCTTATTTATTCTTTTGCAAGAATATCTTCCCTTCCGCCAGCAATTTCTTTTTCCTTATTTTGTAATAAATTTTTCCAATAGATAAAGGAAGATACACCTACACCTATTGCACCTAGAAAAATCGGCATCCATACGTTTGTCACATCATTTAAAATACCAAATAGCATTTCACCAGCTGCTACTCCTGCAATTGCAGCCATTCTTATTACAGAAGATACTCTTCCTAATTTTTCCTTCTCAACTCCCGTCTGTAAAAGTATGGAGGATGACATCTGCATAGGTATTGCTTCCGCAATCGTCATGCAGTCTAATATTGTTATTAAAACCACTGACACCATAACCGGCATGCTTCCATTTACTCCTAAAAAGGCGCATACGCCAATTCCTGCCAGTTCCATCGCAATCAGCATAGTCGAAATGGAAAATATTTTACCTGCCGGGTATTTTTTTACAAGGGGCACCACAAAAATTGGTATTATCATACTCATACATGCAGTTACGGAACAATACATTCCATAGGCATAGGCACTCAGCTGATATGACTCCCTTAACAGATACATGACACTTACGGAAAAGGTCGCTCCAAAAAAGGCATCCACCACCGGAAGCACTCTAATAAACACTCTTAAGAATTTATCGTCCTTAATACAACGGATTCCTTCTTTAAAATCAGCCATAAACGTTGCCTTTTCTGCTGTCTCATTCCTCTTTGCCTCATATTTTGGACGAATCATTTTCTGCAAAATTCCTGCAAAAAGATTGAGTGCTGCGACAATTCCAAAAGCCAAGGAAAGCGTTAAGGATTCATATATAACAGCTGCTGCAATAGGCGCAACCACTACTACAATTCCATCATCCACCTTAGAAATTGATATGGCATCCTTTATTTTATCCTCCGCAACCAATTCCGGAAGAATTGCTGCCGCAGGGCCACCATAGAATATTTCTCCTACCTCCAATAGGATTACCAACAAATAAATCCATGGAAGCTGCAAGGTAAAAAAGTTTCCAGCCAGACAATAAATTGCTAAAACAACACCTTCTCCTAATACAATCCATGACATCAGCCTGATTTTTCTCACACGGTCCGCCATCACTCCTGCAATCGGGGTCAGCAGCAGCCTTGGAAAGATAATCACCGACAGCATAGATGCAAACAGTGTTGCTGAACCGGTAATTTCCAAAACATACAACGACAATACATATTGCAAAATATTGCTTGCTGCCATACTTGCAGAAGATGCAAACCAATATAACCAGTAATCCTTATTTAAGCCTCTTATTGTTTTCATATCATAACCATCCCTTTATATCTGCTTATTTAAAAGCTTCCGGATGCGTATATTCTGCTACAGCCTCAACAAAATCCACATTCTGGATTCCCGGATTTACCTGGAATAAATTTACAATAATAAAGCTTTCATTTTGAATCGCAGCTACACCGGAAAGTTCTTCCTGACTTAATAAGTAATCAATTTTACTCTGTGCATTATTTTCTTCTGTTGTGTAATTATGAATAATTATCACTTCCGGATTTCTTTCAATAATTTTTTCCATGCTTACGGTTGAGAAATCACTTTCCACATCTGCAAAAACATTCTCTACACCTGCCATATTCAGCAAACTGTTCTCCAGGCCGCTTCCGCCTGCAATTGTGAATAAATTATCACTCATGCTGTCAAATGCCATAACCTTTACTTTTTCTTCTGCACTTACAGCAGCTTCCACAGAAGCGATGCGTGTCTGCATATCCGTAATAAGCTCTTCCGCTTTTTCGGACGCACCTAAAATAGTTCCAAGATTTCGGATATCATTGTATGTATTTTCGATAGTACACGCTTCAACATAGGAGCCTTCTGTAATATAAAGATTTACATTATTTGCCTGATAATCTTCCACTGTTCCAAATGTTGGTACATAGAAATAATATGAGTTCATCGATACCAAATCCGGCTCCTGTGAGAGCATTGCTTCTAAGGTTGGCGGCATACCATTATTTAATTCCTCCGGAACATTCACATCCTTTAACATCTCATAGTATTCCGGTAAAACATCTGTCAGCAGGTTATTATTTGTCTGGACTGCAACAATCGAATCTGCTGCACCTAGTGCTGCAACGATTTCTGCTGAATTTAATGATAACGTAACGATTTTTTCCGGCTTCTGTTCATAGGTCGTTTCCAGATTGTAATTTTGAATGGTTACTGTTTCGTAACTGCCGGATGCCGTCTCTTCCTGCGCTGCAACTGCTGTTTTTTCATCTTTTTTGACCTCTGCCGTTTCACTTACGGAAGCATCTGTCTGTTCACTTTCCTGTGCCACCACTTCTGTCTGTTCACTTTTCTGTCCTTTGGCATCTGTTGCAGCACTGCCACAGCCACTAAACATCATTGCAGCACACATAACTACTCCACACACTCTTACAACTTTCTTTTTCTTCATAATTTTTCCCTCTTTTCGTTTTTATTCTTCAACTGGAAATCCAGCGAAATTCATTTTCTTAAATTGCACCATTATAAATAATGTAAGGCTTCTTTTCTTTGCTTACGACAATATCTGCATCCACCCGGAATACCTCCCGCATTGTCTGTGTCGTAAGCACTTCCTCCGGTGCTCCTGCCTTTACAATTTCCCCATGATTTAAAACATATAAATAGTCGCAATATTGAGAAGCCAGATTTAATTCATGAAAAACGCCTAATACTGTTTTTTTCATGTTGCGTATCATTTCCATAATTGCCCATTGATAATGCACATCCAGATGATTTGTGGGCTCATCTAAAATAAATATCTCTGTTTCCTGGGTAATGGAACGTGCCATAAGCACTCTCTGCTTCTCACCACCGGATAACGTGCCAAAGGATTTATCCGATGCATTTTCCATACCTACATATGCTAATGCTTTTAATGCTTTCTCACGGTCAGTTTTTCCAAATGCCTCAAAATAATTGTGGTACGGAGCCCTTCCTAAAAGCACCATATCTAATACTTTAAAATCAAAATCTGATGCATTTTCCTGCTTCATGACAGTAAGTATTTTAGCAGTCTTTCGATAGTCATAAGTCTCTATCGCTTTGCTATCTATGTATACCGTTTTTTTCTCTGCCGGCAGTGCCCGATAAATATGCTTTAACAGCGTTGTCTTTCCCGAACCATTTGGTCCGATAATTCCTACCATCTGTCCCTGCCCTACCTTAAGAGACGCTTCTTTTAATATTTTAAAATCATCCACCGCATAATTTAGAGCTGTCACTTTTATTCTTTCTTCCATGTCTAATTCCCTTTCATTCTTTTCCGAATCATCCATACAAAGAATGGTCCGCCACAAAGTGCCGTAAAAATTCCGATTGGTACTTCCTGTGGTTCTAAAAGTGTTCTCGCAAGTACATCCATCCATAAAAGGAACACCCCTCCACATAAAAACGTCAGTGGAAACAGTTTTTTATGGGACGTTCCGGAAAGAAATCGTACAATATGTGGAATCATGAAACCTACAAGACCTATAATTCCGCTGCTGGCAACTGCAAACCCTGTAATAAAAGAAACAACAATCAATGTCAGTTTTTTTAATCGCGCCACATGAATTCCAAGACTTATCGCCGTTTCCTCTCCTAATGCAATTAAATCAAAAGCTCTTGCATATCCGATAAAGAAGCCCGTACATATAAGAATTCCTGCTACTGTCAGCCAGACATTATCCCAGCGGATTCCCGCAAGGCTTCCCATCATCCACGTTACAATACTGCTGGATTTATTACCTGCGGTACTGGTATAAATAAAATACTGTGCTACCGCATTTAAGGTAATTGATATTGCCTGACCAGTCAGAATCAGTCTCCCACCAGAGGCATTTCCTTTCATTCCTCCGATTGCAAATACCATAAAAACTGCAAATACAGAACCTGCAAAGGCCAATAGCGAAGTCTGCCACCCAATGGAAATTGCCATACCGCCAAAATAAGCTCCTACACTCACAAAGGCAAGTGCTCCACTTGAGATACCAAGCACATAAGGGTCTGCCATCACATTACGGGTGACTGCCTGCATAGCCGTCCCTGCTGCTGCTAATCCTCCACCTATCGCAATTGCCCCGATTGCCCTTGGCATTCTTAAATTCCATACAATATACACATCAGACTGGTTCAGACTTTCACGGCCAATTCCAAACAGCTTTCCGCTGATAATTTCAAATGCTGTCCGAAAGGTAACATCAGATGCGCCAATTCCACACACAATAAAAATACTTACAACCAATAACAAAAAAAGGAATACACTTAACCATGCCAAATTTATCTCTCTTTTCTGTATCTGCTTCATGTCATACCGCCTTTTTCCCAATGAGTGATTTAAATGCCTCTGACTTATGTATCAGATTTTCAAATGTATTGCACTCCTTCAAAACACCATGTTCTAAAAAGATGATTTTGTCTGCTGACTGGATGGTTGCTACTCTATGGGCAATCGTTAATATGATTTTTTCATTTTTTATTTTCTTTACCGCTTCGTTAATTCCTTTTTCATTAAACACATCAAGATTCGAGGTTGCTTCATCCATAACAAGAATTGGTGCATCCTTTAAAAATGCCTGCGCCAATGCCAGCCGCTGCCTCTGACCTCCGGACAAGCTTTCTCCTCTTTCCCCAATCTGAGTATCCATTCCCTCAGGCATCTCACAAATAAAATCCCACGCATTTGCCATTTTGCAGGCTGCAATCAGTTCTTCCTCATCTGCATCCTGTTTTGCCATTAACAGATTCTCTCTGATACTTGCATGAAACAGATAAATTTCCTGTGAAACAACCGTAATAAGCTTTCTCCACTCTGACAGTTTTATCTCTTTTATGTCAATTCCATTCAGTAAAATGCTGCCGGACTGATACTCCCAGAATCGCTGCATTAAATTTGCCAGTGTCGTTTTTCCGCCACCGGAAGCCGCTGCTAACGCCACACCCTCTCCTGCTTTTATATCAAAAGTAACTCCCTGCAAAACATCTCTTTGACTATCAGGATATCGAAAGCTCACATTTTGAATACTGAAACACCATTTCTTTATATCCTTTGATTTTTGAATCACTTCTTCTGCTGTCATTGTTCCTTTATCCGCCACGTATTCCTCTTCGTTTAACAAATCGTATACCCGCTTGGCTGCTCCAAACACAAAACCATAATTTGTTCCATCCCTTAATGTCTGCTGCAGCGGTGCAAAAAAAGCTGTCAGCAACAAAACAAAGGAAACCTTTTCCCCTATATTCATATTGTCGGATAAAAACGCAATGCATAAAGAAAACAAAATTCCAGCATCAATTATCAATTCTGTCATGCGTTTTTCCTTTATCCCGGATATGGAATACTTTTCCCTCGCTTTATCAAACTGCTCCGATTTTTCAATCAAATTGTTGTTGTAGTCTTCCATAAACTGGTTTGAGATAACGTCCTTCATTCCAAGGATTCCATCTACAATCACCGCATTCAGCTCACCACCAAATTTGCGAAGTATATAACCTTTTTCCTCCGCCTCAGCCGTATGCAGCTTTGGAATCATCACCACAGCACCAGAACACACTCCTGCAATTATCAGTCCTGCCGGATGATACTGCCAGATTAAAATACAGCCTGCCACTATAGAAACAGCTGTCGCAATCCATGCCACAAATATGTGCGCATAAAACCACTCAAAAACATCTACATCTCCATTTACAATTCTTCCGTAATCTCCAAGACTCTTATTATCCTTTGTGGCCGGTAAAATACGTTCTATTTTTTCGTAACAGAGATTTCTTAATTTTCTTACAATTCGAAATGACATATCATGTGAAACATAGGTATCAAAATAAGAAAAACCAACAGCAGCTAACAATAAACCGGCTAGTTTCAGGATATACCTCGTAATCTCTAACGTCTGCCCACCACATAATTCGCCAACAAAATTACCAATTACAATCACTATCAGATACGGTATTATCATGTTTCCCGCTTTCATAATGACTGCCAGCAAAAGGTTCGGTATATAATTTTTTAGCAATGCCATAATCTGCATCACATAATAACTTCTGTTTTTTTCTATGCTCGTCATAATCTCCTACCCAACTATCCCAAAAAGTTTTTGATACTCTGTAGATTCTTTTATCAGCTCCTCATGTGTTCCCGATGCAAATACCCTGCCTTTTTTTATAAAATATACAATATCTGCCGCTTTCACTGTATCCAACCGATGCGCAATTGTAAGAACTGCTTTTCCTTTGCTTAATTCCCTGACACAGTTCTGAATCTGCTTTTCATTCTGTCCGTCAAGATATGCAGTCGCCTCATCCAAAATCAAAACAGGTGTATCCTTTAAAATTGCTCTTGCAATAATAATTCTCTGTTTTTCTCCACCGGATAAGCCTTCACCACCATCACCAATCACGGTCTGATACCCCTCCGGTAATGCAAGAATTCGCTCATGGATATTCGCTTTTTTGGCCGCTGCAATCACATCCTCCATTGTTTTCTCACAATTTCCCATCAGAATATTCTGGTACACTGACATATGAAACACCCTGCTGTCCTGCCAGACCGCGGTAACCTGTTTATCACGATTAATAAATGTTTCCTCACAGTCATCCTCAGACACACATTCAATCCTTCCTTCTTTGGGCTGATAAAAGCCACTTAGCAGATATGCAAAGGTAGATTTTCCGCTGCCTGATGCCCCGACAATTGCTGTTGTCTTTCCCTTTGGCAATGGAATACTGACATTCTCTAATACATTTTCTGTCTGATAAGCAAAAGACACATTCTTAAACTGAATTTCTTTTATTTCCTTCTGATTTTTACCGGTTTCCTGACTCTTTCGCAGCAGTTGATTTTCTTCTGCTGCATGAATAAATTCCATGATTTCATCCACGCCGGAAATTCCCTTTGCACCTTTTATCCAGGCTGCCAGCATTGCGTAGGTTTCATCTGTCACACCAATGGTAAGAAATAAATAAAGAATAAATTCCATTTCATTAACACCGGCTTTATGTAACATAACTCCCAAAACAAGTATTATAGAAAATTTTGCCAACTGGATAAAAAAAGACATAAAATTATTTTCAAAAGTTGTCAGTCTTAAATTCCTCATGGTTACATCAAACCAGCGCTTTGTTGAATAACGCATGATTTCCTGATGCTTTTCTACATAATTCAAGGCTTTTAATGTAGCGATTCCCTGTATTCCGTCCAGACTGTCGCTGCTGTATTCCGATTCTGCCTCCCATTCTTCCCTTCCACGCTCCATTGCGCTCTTATGAAACAGGTTTGGTGTAATCATAACAAATAGCATACACACCGGATATAAAAGTCCCCATACACCAAGTACACTCGTATAAATAACTGTCATAATGGTATGCAGAATAATCATCGAAACTGATTTTGGCAAATATTCATTATAGTAGTATTCCAGCCAGTCAACCTTCATCCATATCATATTTGCAAGTTTTCCTGTACGCTCCTCGTCATAAAGCATCGGTCCCATTTCAAACAGCTTTTTCATCAAATCCACACGTACTTCCTTTTTAAAGGCAACACTATTTTCATGAATCATTCTATTTTCCAGCTTTTGGGAAATAAATTTAATAATACTTATAATAACTGCCAGACTTATGGCTATTATAAAGTTTTTGCTGTTTCTCTGCTCCCCTACTGCAATTACCGCCAAGACACCGCCTACGGATAACATCCACAAGGAAGAAATTATCATCATTACCAGTCCAATCATTACGGTCTTTTTCATATGCAGATGATATCTTTTTCCAAATTTCAAAATTACTCTTGTAATGTACATTTTCCTGTCACCTCTTAATGCGGATACGGAGCAAGATACAGCTCTGTATATTTTGCAGTATTTTCCGAATATCCCATTGTTTTCTGGAAATTGTAAATTCTATCCGATGTAACTAACAATGGTTCTCCCATCAACTGTGTTCCCTTTGTTATGAATACTTTTACAACAGGAATTCCAATTCCCGGTCTGGTTAAATCCACATATAGAATGTCTGCATCCGGTTGAACAGCCTTTACTTTATCCATCACATACTTTAAGGATTCATCCACCGATGAAAAGTTCATTGCTTTCATATTGCTAATATCTTTTCTGTCACCGATTGGCACAATGTCCTTTTGTTGGAAATAGAACAGACTATACAAACCATCTCTTGCCGTAATCAAGTATTCCATATCAAGACTTGCATAATCATCCACATCAGCTTCATGCACGGTTGCTCTGGATTGCACAGCCTCTGTTATTGACCGTTCTAACGCAAGTTCCGGATGAATGGATGCACCAAATCCGCTAAATGCATAACTTGCATAATCCTTCGGATTCGATATCCATGTACGAATTACAGGAATTCCTATATCATTTGTGTAATCTCTGCTTATAATTTCAAAGCCTTCTGCTTTTATTTTTTCAATTACTTCTTTCAAGTCTCTATTCTTCAAGCCTTCATATTCAACGATTGGAAGTCTGACTATATTCGCCTGCCCAATCATCCATGCATCATGTTCTAACAATTCAAACATTCCCTGCAAAATTGCATCCTTAATAGTTGCTCCGGCTGACATTCCTGACGAGCCGATTGGAGCAAAATTTCCCTGAAATGTATTTCTGCTTAAAAATACTAAAGATGCCGGTAACAGCTTTGGTTTATTGTCAACTAAGGAATATCCCCATACCCAGTCTATTTTTCTATCTGGCATAAACTGGTCATACACAGTATTTACATTAGGTACAATTTGGGTCATGCCAGAAATATCTGCACAATATTCCCTCATCTCGTCATAACTTCCACAAATAATTTCCTTTTCTCCAAAATATCTCGCACTAAGACGTTCAAACATTTCAAATGCCGCTGAAAAATAAGCCTGTCTTTTATTAATTCCCTTTCCATGTGAATGCTGTTCCCCAAAAAAGTATGATGTTTTATTTTTATGTGTCATTTCCAATGTAGAATGGTAAACAGGTATGATATGTGAAAATGGATTTTGTGTATCCACTTCTATCTTGATATCCAACTCCATTTTATTTAACGTTTCCTGAACCAGTTTCTCGGTTTCTTCTGGTGTCTTACTCCGAAGACCTCCTACATGATACTTAATTTCTGTACCATCAAGCGGATTTGATAACTCAGGTACATCTATTTTCCCTTTGAAAAATCTATAGTTTTTATTCATGCTTCTGCAACAGGTACATTCAGAAATCGCCTGATAATTTTTCACGAGTGGATGATAAATTTTCCCTCTTGGAATCACAACTTCTTTTTTATATAAATTAAAATTCGTCTTTTCTTTTGACGCATTAACTGCATCCTCTATCAAAATCTCTAAGATGTTCCTTTTCTCAGCATCAGAAAATGTATCGTCCCACTTTCTTGCCCAGAAATGTTCTTTCAGATTATCTGCAGATATTTTTTCTTCCAAATCATGGTTCAGCAAATGAATATGCTGCTGTATATGACATTCCACACATGGAGTTCTCCAAGGAAAAACATATGGTCCTAAGACAAAGCTTTCACCATTATATCTGCATAAAATATATGGAATCTCTTTTTCAAATAATTTTTTGTTTATTTCAATTGCCTGCTGATACTTTAATTCTCCCGGAAGCCAGATTACTCCTGTAAAGTCTGCATCCGTTTGTGCATACTCTTCTATGTTTTCAAAATAAACTGTTTCCTGTTCTTCCAACAGCACATTTTTAAAAAACAAATAGTTCTCTTTCTCCCCTAATACCGCAAATCTTCCCGCTTTTCTTTCTTGTTTGACAGTCTTAATAATTTCTTCCTGTATTAATGTCCCAAGAAATTCATCAATCTCATCTTTCGTGTATTCTCCCTTATAAAATTGATAAATCTCGTCTATACTGCCAGTTTCGCGAACAATAGCTATGATGTTTTCCAATATTACGGCATCACATTCATATTTCCTTAAATAGTCATTGCAAACAACTAACACATTTTCATCATCGAACCTTCCCATTGAACAGGATGGATTAATATAATATTTCATTTCTCCTCTTTCCTGAAAAAACACATCGGCACTTAGCCGATGTGCTTTTCCTCACATGATAAATTAGGTTGTCTTTAATGTATGGCAGCAAGCATCTGCACTAGCTTTTGAAACAACAGCCGCACTTGTCTTCTCACTCTTTACTCTTAACTTCATCCTTATTACCTCCTTTACTTTTTGTTAGTTGCAACTAACTGTCGGTTAGTATAACAGTTTTCCTTTTTTAATTCAACACTTTACTTAGTTAAATTTTCTCAATAACTATTATTGTAGCAATCATTAATTTATTATCGTTTTTATTCGACACAAAAGTTTTTTCGCATTAGCGCAACAACGTCTTTCCTATAAAATGAGCAAAAGTGTGCTGCGTATCCCGGAGGCTTTTAATGCATAGGAATTTTCGCAAATTCCTATGCATTAAAAAGAGACAGGCAAATTGTACCGACCCCCAAAAGTTAGACCCAAAATCTAACGATTGGAGGTCGGTATTT
>CAYMIS010000041.1:0-27279 GCA_964390485.1 uncultured Roseburia sp.
GTTCTTGTAGATGGTGATGATTTCAATGAGCCGATTACAGATACGGCACGAAGTATTTTAGATGGACATATTATGTTGTCTAGAAAGCTTGGTCATAAGAATCATTATCCTGCAATTGATATTCTGCAAAGTATATCGCGAGTTATGAGCTCTATTGCAACAAAGGAACATAAGGCCCTTGCCGGTAAATTAAAAAATGTACTTGCAACTTATAACGAAGCAGAAGATTTGATTAATATTGGGGCGTATAAAAGTGGTTCCAACCCGGAAATAGATTATGCGATTCGTAAGATACAGGCGGTAAATGCTTTTCTGAGGCAGGAAACACATGAAAAGTTTTTGTTTGATGATGAAGTGCGATTGATGGAAGAACTTTTCAGAGATTAACAACAGATAAAAAGAAAGGCTTGGTGATGGGGTGGCAAAATTTGTGTATCGCATGCAGAATATTCTGGATGTAAAAATGAAAATGGAAAGCCAGGCGAAAATTGCGTATGGAATTGCAAATACGAAGCTGTTAGAAGAGCAGGCTGTTTTACGGGAAATTATGAAAAGAAGAGCAGGCTATGAGAACGAAGCCCGTGAATTGGTAAATGGAACGATTCACGTACAAAAGATTCGTGATTGCAAAAAAGCAATTGATACCATGAAGTCAAAACAACGTACCCAGATGATGAATGTACATGTGGCAGAGAAGAATTTAGAAGCTGCCCGTGTTCATCTGAATAAAGTAATGGTAGAACGTAAAACTCACGAAAAACTAAAGGAAAGAGCGTTTGAGGATTTTAAACAGGAAATCCAATATGCAGAAAATAAAGAAATTGACGAATTAGTAAGCTACACATATCACGATAATATGGAAAATGCTTAGGAAAGGCATGGTTTAAAGGTATGGCAGAAGAAAATAACGAAGAAATTGTAGACAAAAAAATGGAAAAGGCTCGTAAAAAAGCAGAAAAGAAAGAGAAAAAGAAAAAAAGAGGAAAAGTAGGCGGAGATGATTTAGATGCCGAAGAAGAGACTCTGGGTGGAAAAATAGTAACGTTTTTTGTAACGATTATTATCTTTTTAATCTGGCTTGCGATTATCGTTCTGCTGGTGAAATGGGATGTGGGAGGTTTTGGTTCCACGGTGTTAGCACCGGTAATTAAAGATGTTCCATATTTAAACCAGATTTTGCCGGAGACTGTATTAGAAGAAATTTCGACAGAGGATGATGAATATGCATATAATTCCTTGGATGATGCGATTACCAGAATTAAACAGTTAGAAATTGAACTGATGGAAGCACAAAATGCGTCAAAAGAGGATGCCGGTTATATTTCAGAACTGGAGCAGAAGGCGGCAGAATTAGAGAGATATAAGCAGGAAGAAGCTGCCTTCGAAAAAGAGAAAGAAAAATGGTATGAAGATGTTGTTTTTTCAGATGAAGCACCCGATATAAATAATTATAAAGAATATTATGAAAGTATCGAACCTGCGAATGCAGAAGTGCTTTATAAACAGGTGGTAGAACAGACTGCAAAAACGGAAGAAGTGGAAGATTATGTAAAAACATTCTCTTCTATGAAGCCGAAGGAAGCAGCAGCAATTTTTGATACAATGACAAAAGACTTAAAGTTGGTAGCAGACATTCTTATGAGTATGGATGCACAGGCCAGAGCTGATATTCTTGGCAAAATGAATTCAGAAACAGCAGCGAAAGTTGCTGAAATCATGGAGCCTTAAGAATAAATATTTTAATTAAAAGAAAGGAGGTAGAAGTGTATGGGAGATACAAATATTTCCGGATTAGGAAAAATCCTTTCTGGAAATGAAGTGTCTGTATCCGGAGGTCATTTAAAAGAAAGTGATGTGAAAGTAGTTTTTTCAGAAGTTATGGCACAGTCCAATTTGAAGAGCTTTCACAGTCAGAATCTGTACAACAATGCAGAGACACCAGTACACCGTAGAGAGGAGCCGTCTCTTGACAAACCACCAGCTGCAGATTATGAGAAGTTCCAGTATAAGGATAATAAGATTCCTGAGAAAACGGAATATAATACTGTGGCAGATAATGATGTGGTAGAAGAAAAGATGACAGCCTTTTCGGAGCAGGTAAAGGAAGTGTTAAAAGAAGAACTTGGGGTGTCTGAAGAAGAAATTTCAAAAGCGATGGAAACCTTAGGTCTATCTTATGCTGATTTACTGAACCAGAACAATCTGGCAAGTCTTGTTGCGGAGTTGACAGGAGATGTGGATGTATGTGGGCTTCTTTGCAGTGAACAGTTTTTAAACGTTATGCAAGGGGTGAATACATTAAGTCAGGAACTCTTACAGGAACTTGGAATGAGTATGGAAGAATTTGTTTCCTTTATAAATGCTCAGCGTACAGCAGAGGAAGTTGTTGTGGAGGATACTGTAATAACGACTAATGAAAGCACACCGGCTGAAAATATGTCAGCGGCAGAAGAAAATGTCGATGTATCAGCAGATGTAGAGAAAACTGTAGAGGAAGCGGTAAAGCAGACCTCAACAGAAGGTGTTACAGAGGAGTCTGTACAGGCTGAGAATGCTGTAAAAGAGGCGGCATCTAAGACGGCTTCTGAGGAAACGGCAGCAGAAAATGGAAAGATATCCTTTGAAGATGCGACAACAGCTGAAACAACAGTTTCTGATGAGACACCGGTTGCAACCATGAAGACAGAGGAACAGCAGGAAGAAGATGCTTCTGGTGAGATGCAGCAGAATGCAGAAAAACAGACAGCAGTGGTCGAAGAATGGACAGAGGAAAATACGCAAAAACCAACATTCAGACAGGTAGTAAAAGAAACCAATGAGCAGGCGGCAGAAGGTATGCAGATGAATCATACTGCAAATGCGAATCAGGTCAGCGGCCCGGAGGTAATGCAGAATATACCACAAGGTATGAATATGCGTGAAATTATGAATCAGTTGGTGGATGCGGCGCGAGTGACAGTGTCTATGGATACAACTAAAATGGAAATGCAGCTGAATCCTGAAAATCTTGGGAAAATGTATCTTGAGATTGTAGAGAAGGATGGTATTATTTCCGCGAGAATCCAGCTTCAGAATGAAGCGGTAAAAGAAGCTGTTGAAGCACAAATTGTGGAACTGAGACAAAATCTTAACCAGGCTGGTGTGAAAGTGGATGCTGTTGAAGTTACTGTAGCGAGTCATGAGTTTGAAAGAAATCTTGAACAGGATGCCAAAAGAGATGAGCAACAGGCGAGCGAACAGGAGAAGACAGCAAAACATAGAAGAATTAATCTGAATGAACTGGATGAATTATCCGGACTTATGTCAGAAGAAGAAACTCTGGTGGCTAAAATGATGGCGGAACAGGGAAATAGTATTGACTTTACTGCGTAATACAGAATAAAACGAGGAAAGGAGAAAAAATGGCACTTATACAGGAAATCAAAAATGGAAAAATCGTAGAAGATGCTACGTCGAAAAAGAAGACGGAAGAAGCTGCCGGCGGTAATCTGGGTTATGATGAGTTCCTGCAGATTTTATGTGCAGAAATGCAGTATCAGGATCCATTAGAGCCTACCAGTAATACAGAATATATTTCACAGCTGGCAACTTTCTCGCAGTTAGAATCAACATTAAGTATGCAGAATACAGTTGAAAGTGCATCTGCGAATGATTTGGTTGGTAAATACGTTATTATGAAAGTAACATCATCTACAACAGGTGAAGTGACATATGCATCAGGAACGGTTGAATATGTATTACATCAGGGTGGTGAAACATATCTTTCTATTAACGATCAGTTGTATTCCTTGGATGATTTGGATACGGTTGCTGATACCGACTATATGGAAGCACTTGCTTTAGCAGAAGATTTTAAAGAAGCATTAAAGCTTTTACCAAGCAAATATAATGTTACATTAGCTGATAAAACTGCAATTCAGGCAATGCGTGCTGTCTATAACAGCCTTACAGAATATCAAAAATCCTTTATTGATAAGGATGATTTGGCAGCATTCGAAGAGATTGAGGCACGATTAAATGAATTGATTAAAGCGGCAGAACAGGCCGGTGGTACAGGCGGAACAGGAAGCACGGATGGTACAGGAAGTACAGGCGGAACAGGAAACACGGATGGCACAGGAAGTACAGATAGTACTGGAAGTACAAGTGGAACAGGAACTACTGATAGCACAGGCGGTCAAACCGGAAATGATGGAACAGATGGAAATACAGATTCAACAAAAGCATAGGAGATGAGGTTATGAATAAGATTGGTAACCATTTCGCTTCTATAGAACAGTTAACAGACCAGTATTTAAGTTCCAAAAGCGTTGAAACTGCCAAGTCTTCTGGCTTATCCTTTGAAGACATATTAAAACAGAAACAGGATGTTGCTGTTAATTCAGAACTTAAATTTTCAAAGCATGCTGCTATGCGATTAGAAGATCGCAATATTAACTTGTCGGAAGAACAGAATGAGCGTTTGGAAAATGGAGTTATGAAAGCAAGCGAAAAGGGAATTCGAGAATCATTGGTAATTGTGGATTCATTAGCATTTATTGTAAATGTTCCAAATAGAACAGTAGTAACTGCCATGGATCAGAATGAATCAGTGGAAAATATTTTTACAAATATTGATGGCGCTGTAATTATGTAGCTGGACCTTAGGGAAGCTATCGGTTTCCGAATGACAGAGGAAATCTTACAGCAGAAAGAAATAGGAGGTCATTTCGTTATGATGAGATCAATGTACTCTGCTGTGTCAGGTCTTAAGACACATCAGACAAGAATGGACGTTATTGGTAATAATATTGCAAACGTAAATACGGTTGCGTTTAAAGGTTCAACAGTAACTTTTAGTGATATTTTATATCAGACAACTTCTGGAGCATCCGGAGCAAATGCTGCTACCGGTATTGGTGGTATCAATGCAAAACAGATTGGTCTTGGTGTAAGTACTGCATCAACAAGTATGAGTATTGAAACAGCGGGTGCTGCTGAAACAACCGGTAATCCATTTGATATTCGTTTGACAGATGCGAATTCTACAAACTTCTTCATTGTAAATGATGGAACACAGAATTTATTTACCCGTGCGGGTTCGTTTTATGTAGATGGTGCAGGTAATCTTTGTATGACATCTACCGGTTATACAGTTATGGGATGGCAGTATGATGAAGGTACAAAGAATATCCGTAAAGATACTGTATCACCACTTCGTATTTTACAGGAGGCAAATATGACATCTCCGCCAGAGGCAACAACTCAGGCAGTTTGTGCAGGTGTTATAGATAAGAATGACTCTGATGCAACAAGCAAAGATGGAAAGACGATGAACTTGAACTTCTTTGATAACCTTGGATATTCTTATACAGCAAAATTCTCGATTAAAACAACATCAGTTTCAGGAGAATATACGGTTGCGTTAACAGATATTATTGATTCCAATGGTGATTCTATTGTAGAGACTTTGAATGCCCATAGTTTGGAAGATATTGTATCCTTTGGTGAACAGAAGAATCAAACAATTACATATCTTGCACAGTTGGCAGAAGGCGTAAGCTATGATTCTACAACAAAGGCATTTACAAAAGAACTGGCAGGTCTTGAAAATGTTGCTTCAGATTATGAGAACAAAAAAGCAAATGGTTTCGAATATACGGACTTAACATTAAATGGAACAGCAATTGATACAGTAGCAACAGCTGATTTTTCAGTAAAAGATTTAACATCAGAACCATACAATCTTGTATATGTTACAGAAGATTCCGATGGAAATGCTTTAACAACACCTTATTATTATCTGAAAGATGATGTTACAGGAACAGGAAAGCAGCTTGATCCGGCGAATACAGCTGACTGGATTGATGCACTTGGAATTGATACAACTTCCGGATTAAATATTACAAGTATTACGATTGATGCATCGGGAAATGTAGCAATTGAAGGAACACAGAGTTTTACAGCGGTAGATGGAATTGAAAGTAAAAATGGCGATAATAAGGCTCCATTTATCTTAGAAGGTATCACCGCAGAGGAAGCTTATGGTGTTGATACAACAGATGGAAATACAACATATTACTTTGATGTGGCTCCGGATGGACAGGCTCAGATTACAAAGACAACAGTTATTAAAGGTAATACATTGAAATTTAATGTAGATGATGGAACATTTATTTCTATTAATGGATTTGATACAGCAATGTTAAACTTTAATGACAATTATGTAGATAAGAATGGTGATACACTTTCGCTGAACAAATTCTTTGACACAACAATCGACTTTACACAGTGCTTGAACTATAACAACAGTGGTAAATCTACAATTGGTATGGAATCAGGAGCTGTAGATGGTACAACAGGAAAAGGTAGAAAACTTGGAACAATGACAGGAGTTTCTATTGATAGTAGTGGTAAAATCTGGGGAAGTTATGATAATGGTAACACTGAATTATTGGGACAGATTGCAGTAGCACAGTTTGCAAATGCTTCTGGTCTCGAGAAAATCGGTGACAGCTGTTATCAGACAACCTTAAACTCCGGAGAATTCGATGGAATTGGTGTAGAGATTACTGCGGACGGAAGTTCTATGACAACAGGAGAATTAGAAATGTCCAACGTTGATCTGTCACAGGAGTTTACACAGATGATTACAACGCAGCGTGGATTCCAGGCAAACTCACGAGTAATTACAACTTCAGATACCTTATTAGAGGAGCTTGTTAACCTGAAACGTTAATTTTTGCTTTTTTGTATAAAAATATTGTCAATTGATGTAATTTTTTTGAAAAAAAGTGAAATATATGTGGTAAAAAGTATTCCATGAATCCACTAGATGTGGTATACTAACCGTGTGACATAGTCCTTATGGTCTAGACAGGCTATGCCACACGGTTTTTCTTTTCAAGATGAATGGACTCTGAAAGAAAGGAAAGAAGTGTATGATGATAGTGACTAATGGGGAAAAAAGTACTAGAAAAAATGCAAAAGTCAGTAGACAAGCATTTAAAAGTTTAGTAAAATCGTATCAGAGGGATATTATGACAACCAGTTCCGGTGCAGGATAGAAGAACTGGTAAGTGATAGTACATAGTGATATCTGAGATGAGCAATAAGAACTATTTATAACTATAACAAAAGAATGGCAGGTGGAAATAGTGGATATAGCTTCTTTAGTGGGTTTAATACTTGGTGTGGCGATGTTTTTGGTAGGTGTATTAACAGGTGGTTCTGGTGTAGCAGGATTAGGCAGTATGTGGGATACACCATCTGTTATTATTACAATTGGTGGTTCGATTTCAGGTGTAATTGCTTCTAATAAGGTGCCTGATATCATAACTGGTTTGAAAGGGTTTACACTTATTTTTAAGAATTATTCGGAAGATCCGGCGGTCGTTATTCAGACGATTATTGATTTGTCAAATATTGCAAGAAAAGAAGGCTTGCTGGCGTTAGAAGAAGCAGCAAATGGAATTGAAGATCAGTTTATGAAGAAAGGTGTTATGTTAGTTGTTGATGGTACGGATCCGGAACTTGTTCGTGGAATTTTAGAGACGGATTTGAATTGCATCGAAGATAGACATAAAAAAGTAATCGGATTCTGGGAGAAATGGGCAGAGTTAGGTCCTGCCTGGGGTATGATTGGTACTCTGATTGGTCTGATTCTTATGTTGCAGGATATGGCAGATGCATCATCCATTGGACCGAAGATGGCGGTAGCTTTAGTTACAACCTTATATGGTTCTTTAATTGCTAACTGGTTATGTACACCGGTTGCAACTAAATTAAAAACAAATAATGATATTGAAATAATGATGAAGAACATCACGGTAGAAGGTCTTCTTTCGATTCAGGCAGGTGAGAACCCACGTATTATTGAAGAAAAATTGAAATCCTTCTTGTCACCAGCTGCAAGAGAAACTTCGGCTGGCGGTGATGGAACTGGCGGAGGTGAAGAATAGTGGCGAGAAAGAGGCCAGAAGATCCACCAAAAGGTTCGCCAGCCTGGATGGCAACCTTTAGTGATCTTATGAATTTGCTATTGTGCTTTTTCGTTATGTTATTCGCAATGTCTACAGTTGATGCAGAAAAGTTTGACGCGGTAGTTGCATCTTTGCAAAGTGCATTTAGTATTCTGCCAAGTGGTGGTGCATCTATTGGCGAAGGAGCGATGGTGTCAGCGGGTGTCAGCCAACTCCAGTTGTATGATGTATATTTTGACGAAAAGGCGGATTCTTCTTCAACAGAAGAGAGTGAAGGAGAAGAAATAGATGTAAAAGAAGAGTTTCAGGCAGAAGCCCTTGCTGAATCCGAAAAAATGGCAGAAGCAATATCAGAAATGATTGCGCAGTATGGAATACAGGATCAAGTGGAAGTGGATTTTAATGCAGAATATGTTCTTTTGAATATGAATGGTACGTTTCTTTTTGATTCAGCAAAAGCTGAAATGAGAGCAGAAGCATATCCGCTGATTGATAAGGTTGGAAAGATTTTAGTGAAGTATGATGAGAATATAATTGAAGTTGAGGGCCATACAGATAATGTACCGATGACTACTAAGGCATTCAGGGACAATAATGAATTGTCTATGCAGCGAGCATTGACGGTGGCAGATTATCTGAGAGAAACAACAACAATCAATCCAGCATATTTGAAATCCTCTGGTCGTGGTGAATATGTTCCAATTGCGGATAACTCTACTGCAGAGGGGCGAGCTAGAAATCGACGTGTAGAAATTAAAATATATAATTCCTACTACTCCGAAATAAATTAGCAGAAAGGAAAAGACTATGAAAAAGAATTTGATGTCTGTAATCATTTTGGCTTTGGTATTAGTGAATCTTGTGCTTACGGCTGTATTGGTATTTACAATTGTTCCACAGACACAGAAGTCAAATCAGTTGATTGATCAGGTATGTAATGCAATTAATCTTGAATTGGAGAGTGCAGGTTCTGCTGAACAGTCAATTCCTATTGAAGATATTGAGGTGTATAATATTGCAGATAAGTTTACAGTTAACTTGAAAACAAGTGGTGATGGAAAAGACCATGTAGCATATTTTTCTGTAGGTTTATCTTTGAATACAAAGAGTGAAGGATATGAAGAAGTAACAGTAGAAGGAATTACTGCAAAGGAAACATTAGTAAAAGATAAGATTTATGTTATTGTTCAGCAGTATACGTTAGAGGAATTCCGTGAGAACAATGATATGGTAAAAGATGAAATTCTTGAGGCAATGCAGGATATGTTTGGTTCAGATTTTATCGTAGGTGTAAGTTTTTCTGGTGTACAGACACAGTAAAAATAAAAATGTGTTAGGTGGTGAGAGAGAATGGGTGAAGTCTTATCTCAAAATGAAATAGACAGTTTGCTTCAGGCGTTAAGCACAGGTGAACTGGACGTTGAAGAGATGAAGGACAAAGAAGAAAAGCAGGTTAAAAATTATGATTTTGCCCGTCCTGCAAAATTTTCTAAAGAACATTTGCGTACACTGGAAATGATCTTTGAAAACTATGGAAGACTTCTTCAGACGAATTTGCCGGTTTATTTACGAAAAGCAGTTCAGGTTGAAGTTATGAACTCAGAAGCGGTTACATATTCAGAGTTTTCCAATGCGTTATCAAATCCAGTTTTGATTGGTCTTGTAAATGCATCTCCTTTAAAGGGTACTATGATGATAGAAATTGCAGAGAATTTAGGTTATGCTATTGTCGACAGAATGCTCGGTGGAGCCGGGGTACCATTAGAAAAAAGTAGAGAATTTTCAGAAATAGAACTCTTGATTCTGGAACGTATTTTTAATGTATGCGTAGACCTGCTGAGAGAGCCATGGTCGAATGTATGTGAGATTAATCCGAGATTGGAGCGAATTGAAACGAACTCTCAGTATGTTCAGGTAATTTCTCCAACCGAGATGATTGCACTGGTGACGATTAATATTAAAATTGGTGATGTTGAAGGTTTGATGAATGTGTGTCTTCCATATCTTACATTGGAAACAGTAATGGACAAACTGAATGCGAAATTCTGGTATTCTAATTTACAGGAGAAGGATGAACAGGAGTATTCAGATACAATTGAGTCATTAATTTCCAGAGCACCAATGCCGATTAAGGCTGTGCTTGGTAAGAGTTCAATTTCAGTGGATGATTTTATAAATCTTCAGCTGGGAGATATTATTCGTCTTGATACGAGAGTGGATCAGGATTTGAATATTTATGTGGGGAATATTAAGAAATTTACTGCTTTGCCGGGAGCGACCGGTGATAATTATGCGGTAAGAATAACATCAGTGATTAGGGAGGAAGAGTAATAATGGATGGTGCTTTATCACAAGAAGAAATTAATGCATTATTAAATAGTCCCGGCGACAGTGCTATGAATGATAGCGGTGTAATAACTGATAGCGAGAAAGACGCTATTGGGGAAATTTCAAACATCAGTATGGGAACAGCAGCAACGACATTGTTTTCACTGGTAAATCGTAAAGTAGAAATTTCAACACCGGTTGTTTCACTTGCAACATGGAATGATATTTGTGAAGCATATGAAAGACCATGCGTATTTATTCGTATTGCATATACCGTAGGCTTAGATGGAAGTAATATACTTATATTAAAGGAAAATGATGTAAAAATTATTACCGACTTGATGATGGGCGGTGATGGGACGAATATTGATGAGACAGAACTAGGTGAACTGCATTTAAGTGCGATTAGTGAAGCGATGAACCAGATGATGGGGTCAGCTTCCACATCCTTGTCTTCTATGCTGAATAAGGTAATTGATATTAGTCCGCCAATGGCAGATTTGATTGATTTGACAGAAACAATTGATGAGAGTTCTATTGATGAATTTTTAGCAGGAACTTTCGTTAAGATTTCTTTCCGAATGGAGATTGGAGATTTGGTTGATAGTACTATCATGCAGCTGTACCCAATTTCTTTTGCAAAAGAGATGTGTGAGAGTGTTACACATAACATGGAAGCAGATTCAAATTCAACTGCAAGTGAAGCTACTCCATCAGCGCCTCAGGCAGCTGCACCGGCTCCGGCACCGGTACCGCAGGATATGGGACAGCCGATGATGAGTCAGCCAATGATGGGGCAGCCAATGATGAATCAACAGATGATGGGAGGTCCGATGATGGGATATCCAATGATGGGCCAGCCGGTAAATGTACAGCCGGCACAATTCCAGGCATTTAATGGAAATTTAGCTGGAGTATATGGTCAGGAAAATATTGAATTGATTATGGACGTTCCACTTGATGTTACAGTAGAGTTAGGACGGACCACAAAATCAATACAAGAAATTTTGGACTTCGCACCAGGTACGATTATTGAATTGAATCGTATTGCAGGTGAACCAATAGATATTTTGGTAAATGGCAAATATGTTGCCAAAGGAGAAGTCGTTGTTATCGAAGAAAGCTTCGGTGTAAGAATTACCGATATCATTAAGTAGAATTTGAATGAATAGGAGAGATTAGATATGGCAAAAGTAATGATTTGTGATGACGCAGCATTTATGAGAATGATGATTAAGGATATTTTAACAAAGAATGGTTATGAAATCGCTGCAGAAGCAGAAAATGGACAGAAAGCAGTAGAAAAATATCCGGAAGTAAAACCAGATTTGGTATTAATGGATATCACAATGCCAGAGATGGATGGTATTCAGGCGTTAAAGAAAATTAAAGAAATGGATGCTGGCGCAAATATTATCATGTGTTCAGCAATGGGTCAGCAGGCAATGGTTATTGAAGCAATTCAGTCAGGTGCAAAAGACTTTATTGTTAAACCGTTCCAGGCAGAACGTGTTCTTGAAGCAGTGAAAAAAGTAGTAGGCTAATATGATTTTATTGACTTCAACATTAGATAGCTTTGTACAATTATTGGGAGCACTTGTTATTTTTGCGTTCGTTCTGGTAATTACTTATTTCACAACACGTTGGATAGGTAATTATCAGAAGACCAATATGAATAACCGGAATCTTCAGTTTGTAGAATCGGTCAGAGTTGGAAATAACAAGTTTATCTCACTTGTGAAAGCGGGGAAAGTATATCTTGTGATTGCTGTAGGGAAAGATGAAGTGACGATGTTAGCCCAATTGACAGAAGAGCAGTTAGAAGAGATTCCGGCTGCTGAAATGTCAGGAATTTTGGGCAATGGTCAGAATAAGTTTTCTACAGAAGGTTTTCAGGATATATTAAATAAATTAAAGGATAATTTTCCAAAAAATAAGGTATAGGATATGACAAAACTGAAAAAAACATATTGCTTTGTTTCTTTTTTAGCGGCAATGGCAGCGTTAGTAATGTTTTGCGTCAGTTCATTAGGAAGTGTCAATGTTTATGCTGCTTCTATGGATCCGGAGAGTATTACGGATTTTAATGTTACAGATGATAATGGGGACGTTACAAAAGCGACAGAAGATAATACCAATGGTTTGACAATTACATATAACAACGACAGCGGTTCTGTTTCTACGCCTGTTAAAATGTTCTTAGTTCTCACTGTATTGTCGTTGGCACCATCAATATTGATTATGCTGACTTCCTATACAAGAATTATTATTGTTCTTCATTTTATACGAACCGCACTTGGAACACAGACGGCACCACCGAATCAGGTGTTGATTGGACTTGCGTTATTCCTGACTTTCTTTATTATGTGGCCAACATTTCAGAATTTGAATGAGACAGTTGTTCAGCCGCTGGATGAAGGTACGATTACGACGGAAGAAGCATTTACATTAGCACAGGAGCCGTTTCGTGATTTTATGTTCCAGTATATACAGGACAAGGATTTAGAATTATTTATTGATATTTCGGGCGAAACATATGAAAGCTATGAAGAGATTCCAATGGTCGTTGTAATACCTGCATTTATTATAGGGGAACTTCGACAGGCATTTATTATGGGCTTTTTAATTTATATTCCATTTATCGTAATTGATATGGTTGTGGCGTCTGTATTGATGTCAATGGGTATGATGATGTTGCCGCCGACAACAATTTCTCTGCCTTTTAAGATATTACTTTTTATAATGGCAGATGGATGGAATCTGATAATTGGCAGTATGGTTCAAACGTTTTATTGACGGACAAGAGAGATATTTGGAGTGGTAAGAGATGATTACAGAAGGACAGGTTTTAGATATTGCCAGGGAAGCGATTTATACAATTATTCTCTGTTCAGCGCCAATGCTTATTATATCGTTGGTTGTGGGTTTAATTATTAGTATTTTTCAGACGGTAACTTCCATTCAGGAACAGACCCTTACATTTGTACCGAAGATTATAGCGGTTTTTGTGGGGATGATGATTTTTGGTTCCTGGATTTTAAATAATTTATCAGGCTTTATTGAGAGACTATGGTCAGACTTCAGTATTTATCTTGGATAGGCAGCATATGATAGAGTACACTTTTTCTTTGGAAACTTTCGAGATTTTTTTGTTAATATTGGTTCGTGTATCTTGTTTTATGTTCCTTGCACCTTTTTATGGAATGAAGAATGTTCCGGGCAAATTGAAAATAGGATTGTCATTTTTTGTTTCTATTCTTATTTTTGGTTTTGTGGATCAGTCTTATGTAGAGTATACAGGAATAATTGGATACGCAGTAATCGTATTGAAAGAAGGAATTACAGGGTTGCTGATAGGACTTGCTGCAAACGTTTGTAATTCCATTATTTTATTTGCAGGAAATATTATTGATATGGATATCGGTCTGGCAATGGCAATGGAATTTGATCCAATTAACAATGCACAGGTTACAATAACCGGTAATCTTTATAATTATTTTATTTTACTTATGCTGGTTGCAACCAATATGCATCATTTTATATTGAGAGCATTTGTGGATGCCTTTACAGTAATTCCAATTAATGGTCAGGCATTTGATTGGAATAGTTTATTATCATCTATGACCAGATACATGGGTGATATGTTTGTAATTGCGTTTAGAATTGTTTTGCCGGTTTTTGCGTGTATTATGATATTAAACTGTATTCTTGGAATTATGGCAAAGGTTTCTCCTCAGATGAATATGTTTGCGGTTGGAATGCAGTTGAAGGTACTGGTAGGATTGCTGGTGTTGTTATTGACAATCAATTTACTGCCAAGTATCGCGAATTTTATTTTTACAGAAATGAAAAGATTAATGGTACTATTTATAGAAGGAATGTATTGATGTAAGATGCTGGAAACTAAGGGATTTGATTTCGAATTTGACCTTCAGTGGTTTGCGAAGGATGGACCAGGAGGAGAGAAAACAGAACCGGCAACTGCCAAAAAACTTCGTGAAGCAAGAGAAGATGGAAAGGTTGCCAAAAGTAAGGAGCTGACAGCTGCCTTTGACCTGATTGTCCTTTTTCTGGTGTTAAAAATTTTTGTGTCCTATGTGGCAGAGAATTTTATAAATATGTTTTCTTTTGTTTATAAGAAAATGCCGGATTATGTCAGTGATAATCTTGGTGGGGTGTCTGCCCAGTCGGCAAATGCACTTTTATCAACTATTTTGTTACGAATATTGTTAATGTGTCTGCCCTTTTTTATTTTTGGGCTGGCAATCACAATTGTTATCAATATTTTGCAGGTGGGCTGGAAAGTTACCGGAAAGCCATTAAAACCAAAAGGAGATAAGTTTAATCCTATTAATGGTTTTAAAAGAATTTTTTCGAAAGACTCTGTATTTGAACTTTTGAAATCCATATTGAAAATTGGTCTGATTGTTTATGTGGCATATACCTCAATAAGAGGGGAAGCAGATAATATATTTATTCTGTATGAAATACCATTGATGCAGGCGATAATGCTTTGTGGTACAATTATTTTAGATGCAGGATTTAAAATTAGTTTGGTTTATCTTGTGGTTGGTATTGCAGATTTCGTTTACAATAAATGGAAATTCAATGAAGACATGAAGATGACGAAACAGGAAGTAAAAGATGAATATAAAAATACAGAAGGTAATCCTGAAATTAAAGGAAGGCAGCGTCAAAAGATGAGAGAAGCCTCCAGAAGACGTATGATGCAGGATGTACCTAAGGCGGATGTGGTTATTACAAACCCGACCCATCTTGCTGTGGCAATTAAATATGATGCAGAAACTGCGAGAGCACCAATCGTACTGGCGAAGGGTGAAGATTTTATGGCACAGAAAATTAAAGAAGCAGCAAAAGAACATCATATTGAAATTGTTGAAAATAAGCCGTTGGCGAGAATGCTTTATGCCAACGTTGACATTGGGCAGGAAATTCCACCAGAGCTGTATCAGGCAGTGGCCGAGGTATTAGCGATGGTTTACAATATGAAGAATAAAATATAAGGAGGAATAGACATGAAAAAAGCTGACATTGGAATTGCACTATACTTACTGGCTGCAGTCGTATTTTTCATTGTTCCAATTAGTTCCACCTTATTGGACGTCATGCTTGCGATTAATATATCGATAGCTTTAATTATTTTATTTAATACATTGTTTGTAAAAGAAGTATTGGATATGTCTTTCTTTCCAACATTGTTACTTTTTACAACAATTTTTAGAATTTCACTGAATGTTTCTTCAACAAGATTAATTCTTACAACAGGTGATCCGGGAAACGTTGTAGAGACCTTTGGTGGATTCGTTGGTGGCGGTGACCTTGTTATTGGTGCAATTGTATTTATTGTTTTGATTATTATTCAGTTTATCGTAATCAATAAAGGTTCTGAACGAGTTGCAGAAGTAACCGCCCGTTTTACACTGGATGCGATGCCGGGTAAACAGATGGCAATTGATGCGGACTTAAATACAGGAACAATTACAGAAAAAGAAGCCAGAGTGAGACGTAATAAGATACAGGAAGAATCAGCATTCTTTGGTTCCATGGATGGTGCGACAAAGTATGTAAAGGGAGATGCAACCGCAGGTTTAATTATTACGTTTATTAACTTAATTGGTGGAACGATTACCGGAATGATGAGTCAGGGTATGGAATTTGGCGAGGCGATTCAGCAGTATGGTGTTCTTACCATCGGTGATGGTTTATGTTCCCAGATTCCATCCTTATTAATATCTTTAGCAACAGGTATACTTGTCACAAAAGCTTCAAAGGAAGCAGACTTTGGTTCTGTTCTTGTTGGACAGCTTTTTGGTATTCCAAAGGTACTTTATTTAGTTGGAGCAGCACTGATTTTCCTTGGATTTACAACACCATTACAGACAGTGTTATTTGCCGGACTTGGTCTTGCCTTTGTTGTTGCAGGACGTATGGTTGATAAGCATATTAAGATTGAAAATATTGAGGAAGAAGTAAGTGCTACGGAGACGGAGGCAGAGGAAATCCGTAAACCGGAAAATGTGGTATCACTTTTACAGGTTGACCCAATTGAACTGGAGTTTGGATATGGTATTATTCCACTGGCAGATGTAAATCAGGGTGGAGACCTTCTTGACCGAGTGGTTATGATTCGAAGACAGATTGCATTAGAACTTGGTACGGTGGTTCCAATTATTCGTTTGCGAGATAATATTCAGCTGAATCCAAACCAGTACATAATTAAGATTAAGGGGATTCAGATAACAGAAGGAGAGATTTTGTTTGACCATTATATGGCAATGAATCCGGGATATGTAGAAGAGGAAATTACAGGTATTCCAACCTTTGAACCATCTTTCCATCTTCCGGCAATCTGGATTACAGAAAGTCAGAGAGAGCGGGCAGAGAGTCTTGGTTACACAGTAGTTGATCCACCTTCTATTATTGCGACACATTTAACAGAAGTAATTCGTTCTCATATAGCAGAACTTTTAACAAGACAGGATGTACAGAATCTGGTCAACAATTTAAAAGAGAGCAATCCTGTTTTAGTAGACGAACTGATTCCAAAGATGCTTGGATTGGGAGAAGTACAGAAGGTATTGCAGAATCTGCTTAGTGAAGGAATTTCTATCAGAGATTTATTATCTATATTTGAGACATTAGCAGATCATGCTTCTGCAACCCGTGATACAGATGTGTTGACAGAGTATGTTCGACAGGGATTGAAACGTGCAATTTCAAGCAGATTCTTCCCGGCGAATGAGACAACCAGTGTGATTACCTTAGATCCGAAGGTAGAACAAGAGATTATGTCTTCGGTAAAACAGACGGAACAGGGAGCATATTTAACCTTAGATCCGGAGAAGACAAAGGCAATCATAGCTTCATTAGAAGCAGAGGTTACGAAGCTTGAGAATATGGGTAAGAGTGCAATTGTGATTACATCACCAATTGTTCGTATGTATTTTAAAAAATTAACAGAGGATTATTTTAAGGATTTAATCGTTGTATCATACAACGAAGTTGAATCGAATATTGAATTACAATCAGTGGGGATGGTGACAGCGTAAATGACCATTAAGAAGTTTCAGGGAAAGACAAAAGAAGAGGCAACAGAAAAGGCAAGAGAGGAATTTGGTCCAAATGCCGTAATAATGAATGTGAAGGAGATTAAACCAAAGGGATTGCTTAGTGCATTTAAAAGTTCAACCTTTGAGGTGACTGCGGCAATGGAAGAGCGGGAAACTTTTGCAAATCCAGTAAAAATAAGTCAGACACCATTAAAACCTTTGGATAATATTAATTTTGCGGCAGATGAAAGAATCAGTATTCCGATTCAAAATCAGTTTGTAAGAGAAGAAAAGGCACCGGAAGTGGAAAAGGAAAGCAGACCGAAGGAGACACAATCACTCAGAAACAGTGCAGAAATTGAAAAAAGATTAGAGAGCCTTTCTAGTATTTTAGAGAAAAGACTTTCAGAGGAAGAACATAAAGCCTTAAGGGAGCCACAGCCAGTGGCAGCAGAACCGGTAGTGAATCAGGAAGGATTGAAGTTCATGAAAATCCTGTATCGTACCATGCTTAATAATGAGGTAAATGAAAAATATGTGAATCAGATTTTAGATGAGACGGAGAAGATGACACATTCGGGAAGCAGTGTAGATGCTATTTTATCGAATGTGTATCAGAAGCTTATTCTAAAATTTGGACAGCCAAATTGCATTGAAACTACTAGTAAAAAGCCTAAGGTTGTATTTTTTATTGGACCTACTGGTGTTGGAAAAACAACAACGATTGCTAAAATTGCATCAAAATATAAGGTGGACGAAGAAAAGAAGGTTGCATTTTTGACTGCAGATACTTATCGAATTGCGGCGGCAGAACAGCTTCGTATTTACGCAAATATTTTAGATGCACCAATCAGTGTAATTTATTCGGCAGAAGAATTAAATCAGGCGGTAGAAAATGTAAGTGAATATGACCTTGTGTTTGTTGATACAGCAGGTTTTTCCCACAAGAATACAGTGCAGCGTTCCGATATTAAGGAGCTGATTGAAGGGCTGGATGAGCAGTACGAAAAAGAAGTATACTTGGTGTTAAGTGCTACAACAAAGTACAAGGACTTATTAGAGATTGTAGATGTGTATCGTGAAATCGCAGAATATAAGCTTATTTTTACAAAGCTTGATGAGACAACATCATATGGAAATATTTTAAATGTGCGCTTGTATTCAGGAGCAGATTTATCCTATATGACAACTGGTCAGAATGTTCCGGATGATTTAGAGGTATTTAATTCACAGATGATAGTAAAACAGCTGCTGGGAGGCAGATAGTCTATGGATCAGGCACAACAGCTTAGAAATGTGATAAAAAAACAGAATCAGAAAATGATACGCAACTCTGCCAGAGTAATAACTGTTACAAGTGGCAAAGGCGGAGTTGGAAAATCAAATGTTGCGGTGAATCTTGCGGTTCAATTCCAAAAAATGGGGAAAAAAGTAATTATATTTGATGCAGATTTTGGATTGGCAAATGTTGAAGTTATGTTTGGAGCATTACCGAAATATAATTTGAGTGATTTGATTTACAATGATATGAAAATCAGTGAAATAATTACGGAAGGTCCAATGGGAATTGGTTTTGTATCTGGTGGTTCTGGGATTTTGGGATTAAATAACCTGTCAAAGGCACAAATTTTATATCTGCTGAAATGCATGGAAGAACTGACTTCTCTTGCAGATATTTTGATTGTAGATACAGGTGCAGGAATATCAGACAGTGTCATGGAATTTGTGCTGGCGAGTCCGGAGGTTCTTTTGATTACGACACCAGATCCAAGTTCACTTACAGATTCCTATTCTCTTTTGAAAACACTTTATAATACGTCGGAGTTTAAACGTCATAAAGGGCTTGTCAGGGTTGTTGCAAATCGTGCAGCAAATGCAGAAGATGGACAGGCGGTATTTGATAAGCTTAATTCCGTTGTAAAGCAGTTTTTAGATGGAGATATTGGCTATATAGGAATGGTTCCACAGGATAATTCGTTAGAAAAGGCGGTGCGTCAGCAGAAACCAGTTTCGTTATGTTACCCAAATGCCAAGTCTGCAAAAGCCTTTGAGCATTTAGCAGAGGCGTTGTTGAATAATGAAAACGATTGTATTTACACAAAATGGGGTATAGCAAAATTGTTAGACAGACTAATGAAGCGAGAGTAAGGGAGTTGATAAGATGACAGTTTCAGATGTGATTCAACCAGGGGATAAAGTAGATATCAGACTACTTCAGCAAAACGGCGATGCACAAATGACGGGGAATATGTCTAAAGTGTATAAAAGTAAGGTTCTTGATTTACGGGCAAATGGAAATCTGGAGATTTCGATGCCGCTGGATGGAACAAAGCTGATATTACTTCCGCTTGGTGTTCGATTTGAATTTGTATTTTATTCAAAGGGAGCACTTTATTGTACGATTGGACAGGTAGTCGAGCGATATAAGAAAGATAATGTATTTATGCTGGAGATAGAACTAAAAAGTTCAATAGAAAAGTTTCAGCGGCGTGAATATTATCGTTATATGTGCGCAATAGATGTTATCTTTTATCAACTGACACCGGAACAGGCAGCGTTAGAGAACACGGATGAGATATATAATCGGTTGCGGGAAGATATTTTAGAAGTACAGAAAAAGGATGGAGTCATTGTTGATTTAAGTGGTGGCGGTCTGCGGCTGCATTCTCCATATGAATTAAAAGAGGGTGAGGCTCTATTGCTGGAACTCCGCTTAGAAAATGACAAGGTGCATAAGCAGTATCCATTAGTTGGTGATGTGATATCCTGCCATCGTATAGAAAGTAGTAAAGAGCATATGTATGAAAGTCGTATTAAGTTTGAAGATGCAAGCAACAAGATACGAGAAGAAATCGTTCAGTATATTTTTGAGGAAGAACGGCGCAAACGCCAGAAAGTTCAAAGGTAAACGATATGAAGAAAAATATTTTGGTAGTTGATGACTCTGCACTCATGAGAAGAGTTATCTGTGATATAATTAATACAGATGATACATTTCAAGTAATTGATGTATGTCGGGATGGACTTGAGGCATATGAAAAATTAAAAACAACCAAGTATGATGGAGTTGTACTGGATGTTAATATGCCTAGAATGGATGGTCTGGAATTATTAGAACGTCTCCAAAAGGAACACATCAAAGCGACTGTTATTATGGTAAGTACTACGACAACGAAGGATGCGGAAACAACGATTCTTGCAATGGAACGTGGTGCTGTCGATTTTGTTACAAAGCCGACGAATATCATAGAAGCAAAGGGAGAGCAGTTTAAGGTCAGACTATTAGAAGTATTACAGGCGGTTCTTAAGACGGAACGTTATAAATCTGTTGCGAGAAAGACACCTGTAACGCCGGTTACAAGACCAGTCACAGTAACACCTATGAATGCTTCAGGTGCAGGCAACCAGCGAGGAAAGAAGAAGATTGTTGCATTAGCATGTTCCACTGGTGGTCCCAAGGCACTACAGAGTGTAATACCATATTTGCCAAAGAATCTGGATGCACCAATGGTGCTGGTTCAGCATATGCCTGCAGGTTTTACCAAATCTATGGCGGACAGATTGAATGAAATCAGCCAGATTAAGGTAAAAGAGGCGGAAGATGGAGATGTACTGGAAAAGGGTGTAGTATATGTTGCACCAGGCGGAAAACACATGGAGGTTAAAAAGTTTTCAGATGGCACACATAAGATTTCGTTAAATACGATGCCGGCTATCGGAGGATTAAGACCATGTGCAAATATTACATATGATTCCTTAAGAGAATGTGGTTATGACCAGATAGTCTGCGTTGTTTTGACAGGTATGGGAGCCGATGGAACTAACGGAATTCAGTCACTTGCAAAGAAGAAACCAATTTACGTCATTTCCCAGGATGCAGAGACCTGTGTTGTCTATGGTATGCCTAAGGCAATTGCAGAAACAGGAATTGTAAATGAAGTCGTTCCACTTACAGAAGTTGCTAAATCAATCACAAAGAATGTGGGGGTACAGTAAAATGGATGTAAGCCAATATCTTGAGATTTTTATTGATGAATCAGCAGAACATTTACAGAATTTGAGTGATGGTATTATGACTCTTGAGGGCGAGCCGGATAACAAAGATACCATTAACGAACTTTTCCGTGCAGCACATTCCTTAAAGGGTATGGCTGGTACAATGGGATTTAAGAGAATGCAGCATCTTACCCATGATATGGAAAATGTATTTCAGGAAGTCCGCAGTGATAAGATTAGTGTTGACAGCTCAATGATTGATTTGCTTTTTAAGTGTCTGGATGCGATTGAAGGTTATCTGGAGAATGTAAAGGCAAGCTCGGATGAAGGAACAGAAGATAATGAAATTATTATTAAAGAACTGAATGATTTTATTGCGGTGGCAAATGGTGAGAAACCGGCAGCAAAAGAACCTGAGAAAGCAGTAGAAGAGAAGAGTACGGAAAGTGAACCGGAAAGTAAAACTCAGGAAGATACAACAGCACCATATCTGGCGGTTGAATTGACCAATAGTGAGAAAAATGCAATAAAAGAAGCAGAAGATAGTGGGGCAAATGTTTATGGCATGAGTGTTTTTATTCAGAAAGAATGTTTGTTAAAAGCAGCCAGAGCATTTTTAGTATTTAAAGCAGTGGAAGAATTTGGACATATTATCGTATATCGTCCAAGTTCTCAGGATATTGAAGATGAGAAATTTGACTTTGAATTTAGTTTTTTCATTTCTTCAGAAGAAGAATTTGATAAAATTAAATCAGTTGCAGAGGCAGTTTCTGAAATAGAAGAAGTTGCTGGAGGAAAGGTTTCACTTGCAGATTTCGAGTGCAAAGAGGCAAAAGAAGAAAAAGCAGAAGTGAAACAGGAAACAGCACCAGCCGTTGAAAAAGAAGAAAGCAAACCTGCTCCGGCAACTCCAATAAAAGAAGATAAACCGGCAGCTGGAGGAAAGAAACAGGCGGTAGCAAAACCAGTTACAAGCAGAACAATCCGTGTAGATATTGAGAAATTGGATGCTTTAATGAATCAGGTGTCTGAGTTGATTATTGCTAAGAATAGTCTTGTGTCTATTAGTGCTTCGGATGTAAGCAATGCTCAGAGCCAGTCCTTTAATGAACAGATTGAGTATTTGGAAAGAATTACAACCAATTTACATGAATCTGTTATGAAGGTTCGAATGGTACCAATTGAGAGTACGGTTAATAAATTCCCACGTATGATTCGTGATTTAGCAAGGAAACTTGATAAGAAAATGGAATTATACATGACTGGTGAAGAGACTGAATTAGACCGTACGGTAGTTGACCAGATTGGTGATCCATTACAGCATTTATTACGAAATTCCGCAGATCATGGTCTGGAAGATAATGCGACACGTAAAGAACGTGGTAAGCCGGAAGTGGGAAGCATTTTCTTAAATGCTTATCAGGAAGGTAATAACGTAATTATCAAAGTTGGTGATGATGGTAACGGAATTGATGTAAACGCTGTTCGTTCCAAAGCAATTGAACGTGGTGTAATTACAGAAGAACAGGCTGAAAATATGTCACAGAAAGAGATTATTAATCTCTTATTCCTTCCTAGCTTCTCAATGGCGAAAAAGCTTAGTGATATTTCAGGTCGAGGCGTAGGTCTTGATGTTGTTAAATCCAATATTGAAGCATTGGGTGGTGACGTAGAAGTTACAACAGCATTGGGAGAAGGAACAACCTTTACTGTTCGTCTTCCATTGACATTGGCGATTATTCAGGCTTTAATGGTTGAAATCAGAGAAGAAAAATATGCAATTGCACTTGCTTCGATTTCTAACATTGAAAGTATTCCTGTAAATGAAATCAAATATGTACAGGCTAAAGAAGTAATTCATCTTCGTGGTAGTGTTATTCCGTTAATTCGTCTGGATAAGATTCTTGACATCAATGATGACCAGGAAGAACCGGAAAATCTGACTGTTGTTATTGTTAAGAAAGGTGATGAGCAGGCAGGTCTTGTTGTCGACAATTTAATGGGACAGCAGGAAATTGTTATCAAATCGCTTGGAAAATATATTAATAATAATAAACTTATCAGTGGTGCAACAATTCTTGGTGATGGTGAAGTGGCATTGATTCTGGATGTTAACACATTAATGTAATGGGGGTAACAGTCATGGCAGATTATTTAGATGTAGTAGAAAAAGAAACCAAGCAGTATATTGTGGTAAAAATCGGAAGCGAACAGTATGGAATTGATATTAGTTACATTGATAATATTGTTCGTATGCAGAAGATTACAAGAGTTCCGAAAGCACAAATTTATTTTAAAGGAGTTATTAATCTTCGTGGTGAAGTAGTTCCCGTTATGAGTATTCGGAAAAAGATGGATTTGGAAGATGATGTTATTACAAATTCAAGTCGAATTATCATTCTGAAACTGGAAGAGAAGGGAATGCTTGGAATTATCGTCGATGAAGTGAAAGAAGTTGTTACTTTAAGTGAAGACGAGATTGAACGAAACCATGGTAAAAATAATAAACAGGGTATGTTTATTAATGGTATCGGTAAAAATGGCGAAGAGTTAATTTCTCTGTTAGAAATTAGTGCAATCGTAGAAGAAAAAGAAAATGCATAGTTATAACGTAGTGAGACCTATAACAGGTCTCACTACGTTCCATTTACGAGAATAGCGAAGGAAACGAGGACTGTAGAGATATGGGAAAATATTCGTTAGAAGAAGTAAATAATATGTACGTTGACGTACTAAAGGAAATTGGTAATGTTGGTGCCGGTAATGCGACGACCACAATTGCCAGTATGTTGGGAACACGTATTGACATGAAAGTTCCATCTGTAAAATTATTAGAGGTATCTGATTTGGGAACTGCAATTGGCGGTGAAGAAGATACTACGATAGGTATTTTTCTGGAAGTGCAGAATGATATTGAAGGAAGTATGATGTTCTTATTGGATTTGCAGTCAGGACATTATATGGTTAATAAATTAATGGGTAGAGATATTTCTTACAATGAAGAATTTAGTGAGATGGATTTATCCGCGTTAAAAGAGATTGGAAATATTATAGCAGCATCATATCTGACTGCGTTATCGACAATGACGGGATTAAAGATTTTCCCATCAGTACCATATATTTCAGTTGATATGGCGGCATCTATTCTTAGTGTGCCGGCAATTCAGTTTGGGCAGTTTGGAGATAATGCATTATTAATCGAAACGCAGATTTGTGCAGATGTTGCGATTAATGGATACTTTATATTGATGCCAGAGCAGGATTCATACGATAGGATATTAACATCACTAGGAATTTCATTCTAAGGAGCGATTATATGGGAGAAGTAATCAAAGTAGGCATGGCAGATCTGAATATCTGTAAAGCGCCAAATACGATTACAACCTTGGGATTAGGGTCTTGTATTGGGTTAACGTTATATGATCCGGTCACAAAGGTTGGTGGAATGGTTCACTATATGCTTCCTGATAGTACAAAAGTTCGGAATAATTCTAATATTGCGAAGTTTGCGGATACAGGAATAGATGAGTTACTAAAAAGAGTACTTGCAGCTGGAGCGAGCAGACAAAGACTCGTTGCCAAAATTGCAGGTGGGGCCAGAATGTTCGAAGTGAGTGGATTATCAGAAGTTGGAAATATTGGCGCCAGGAACGCAGAGGCTGCAAAAGCGATTTTAAAGCAAAAAGGAATTCGTCTTATAGCAGAAGATACTGGTCTCAATTATGGACGTACAGTAGAACTGCATTGTGATACGGGAGAATTCTATATTAAATCTGTTGGAAAACCTTTAAAAATAATATAATTGAGGTTATCAGAAGGGCTGGGTTAAAATATGAAGAGAAAAGCAATACCGGCAATTATAATGCTTTTTGGAGGCTTTTGCTCCTGCGTGATAGGTATATTAAATCATATGGACAGTGCAGCATATATCAAGATGCTTTTTATTGTTCTGATTGTTTTCTATATTATAGGATGTATTGTGAAAATAATCATAGATAAAAATTTCCCTGAAATGTCTGAAGAAGAAAAGACAGCTGAGGATGGCGAGACAGAAGAGAATACAGAAGATACAGAGAATACAGAGCCTGAGAAAGCGACAGAGGAAAAAGAAGAATAAAGTACTAGAAGTTGGGGGCAGCGTATGAAGACAGTCGATAAGGAAAAGTTGTGGGAAGAATATCAAAAGAAAAAAACACCTGAGCTGCGGGAAAAAATAATTATTGAATACGCGCCACTAGTGAAACTAGTGGCGGGAAGACTCAGCATGTATCTGGGTTATAATGTGGAGTATGAAGATCTTGTCAGCTATGGTGTTTTTGGATTGATAGATGCAATTGACAAATTTGATCTCGGGAAAGAAGTAAAGTTTGAAACTTATGCGAGTTTACGTATCCGGGGTACCATATTAGATCAGATTCGAAAAATGGACTGGATCCCAAGAACGGTCAGACAGAAACAAAAGAAAATTGATGAGGCAATTAAGCAAATCGAAATGCGAACCGGTAAAAATGCGCAGGACGAGGAAATAGCACAGGAACTTGGCCTTACAGGAGATGAGTTATTGAACTGGCAGTCTCAGTTAAAGGTGACAAATGTGATTTCGCTGAATGAATATATAGAGCAGGGAACAGAGCCTGTTATGGATGCCAGAAACAATAGTCATTTTGTGCAGCCGGAGGATAATATTGAGGAAGAAGAACTAAAAAAAGTTCTTTCTGAGGCTATTGACCTATTGACAGAAAAGGAAAAAAAGGTAATTCTATTATATTATTACGAGGATTTAACCTTGAAAGAAATTAGTAACATCTTAGAGGTTTCAGAATCGAGGGTTTCTCAGTTACATACAAAGGCATTGTCTAAAATGCGTAAGCGGATGGGCGACTATCTAGATATCCTTACAGATTAGAGTTGGGGGGAGGAATATGTCAATTCGACCAGTTGATTTGAGCGGAATGCTTCAAAGAACCCAGGATGTAACAACTTTGAAGCAGAATGAAGACAATAAACCGGTTGTAGAGCAGCAATTTCTGCATACCGCACAGATGAAGCAGGAGCAGAAGATGGCGCACAAGGTTTCAAAAGCCGAAGAAAAAGAGAATGATAACTACCGTTATGATGCGAAAGAAAAAGGGAGTAATCAATATGACGGCAGTGGTCAAAAAAAACAAAATAAGAAAAAAGAAAATGACGGGAAGATAATGGTAAAAGGAAAGACACCTGGTTTTGACGTCAAGATTTGAGGAGACATTATGACAGGAATCGAGATTTTTCTGCTATTAGCAGGTTGTGTTTTTATGATAGGAAGCTTTTTTGTATCAGAAAAACTCAGTGCTTCAGAATTAAATAAAATAGCAGAATTAAGCGAGAGTGAACTAAGAAAAATTATTGATAAGGGAATTGAAAACGCGGGACAAAAGATTGATGATGCAATTGATTTCAAAATTGAAGAGGCGTCTGAAAAAGCAGAGCGTGCCATGGAAAAAGAGTCTAACGAGAAGATTATGGCAATCAGCGAATATTCAGATACTGTTGTTGATTCTATGAAAAAAACCCATGATGAAATCATGTTCCTTTATAGTATGTTAAATGATAAACATACAGAACTTACCTCTTTGACAGGAAATTTACAGAGACTTGCGGCTGAAGTGCGCAATATGCAGGAAAGACCTGTGAAGGTAGAAGAGAAAGCGAAACCAGTCTCTTTTGTGACAGCGCCAAAAGCTGCTCCGGTAGTCAATGAAGAAATGGCAGTACCTGTAGAGAAAGAGATTGCAGTGGTGCCGGAAACAGAGCCTGTGAATGAGCCAGAAGAAACAGTGGCAGAGATGTCCGAGAATCATAATGAAATGATTTTACAGTTATATCGAGAAGGACTTAGCAAAGTAGATATTGCAAGAAAGCTTAGTCTTGGACTTGGTGAAGTC
>CAYMIS010000042.1:0-9665 GCA_964390485.1 uncultured Roseburia sp.
GATTTTTCTGCACCGTTGCAAGCTCGGCGGTGATTTTTGCCATTTTTTCAAAGATATTCATTGTGTCCTCCTTTTATTCATTCCACACATTCTTTAAGATACGGCGGTAGCGTTATCGTGTTAATTTGATTAAAAGCCCCTGTATATCCCCAATATATACCCGTTTCCTTGCATTCGTGATACATTCCGAGGTACTCTCTGAATAGGTCATACCCCCTGCGACAAATCAACTCATCACATTGCAAGATATTCACTGCATAAGGCGGTTTCTTCTCAATCGCTATGAAAACAAATATCGGCTGTCTGCCTGTGTTTGCCTTTACTCCCTCGGAATACATTGCTACTTGCAAGTCGTATTGATACTTAATCATCGAGCGTGTGAACGCTTCCGTTTCAGCGTTGTCCGTTGTCTTGAGGTCTACGATTACAAGGTTTTTGTCGGTTTCGGTCAAGCAGTCCGTTCTGCACTTGCATTCCTCGCCTGTGAGGTCGTCCGTCCAAAAGAACGGCGTTTCCTTGTCGCCCTGCAAGAGCCTTTTTGCGTAGCCGTTGCGATACAATGCCTCGGTCATTTCTGTCGCCTGTTGGTACATTTCCGCAGTTACTATCGTCTTGTCTGCGTTCTCCTGCTCAAATGCCGCTAATTCCTCTTTCCCTGCTTTCGTCCGCCTGTCTACTGTCGGAGCGACCGCAAAGTCTTTGTCTACCGTTTCGGGCTGTAATGCCATAGCGTGGAACAGCTGACCGAATATAAGTGCAGGTGTCGGAGCTTCGGGGTGTTCTCGGTAATACTTAAACTTCTCGGGGCTTTCGCTCATTTTAGCAAGTTCCGAACGGCTGATGGCAGGGTGCGAACGGTATTCTTTCTCAGTCATTGTCGTAATTCCCTTTTTCGTATTTGTACAAAGCCTTGCGAACTAACCTTCTAACAAATGCTGACATTGTCAAACCTTCTTTTCGAGCACACATCAAAATTCTTTGCTTATCTCTTACCGTAAGAGGAAACGTTAATGAAGTTGTTCTGACTTCGTGCCTATCAACAATCGGTGTTTTCATCCTTGCACCCCCTTTCCGCTTTCAAGAAGTTTTTCCGCAAACCATTGTCTGTCTCTATCGATATATTCGCCGCAGTCCACTTCTTTGCAATGATGCTTTATGTATTGTATCAAGATCTGCTCTATATCGCTTGCCTCGAAAAGAGAAGCTAACAAAGCATTAATCTTAATTTCCTCTTCATCTCCGAAAGATATGTCATAACACACATCAAAATCGGTTTTAAACGCCTCTAAACAATCATCGCATACACCGCCGTTCAATTCGTCTTCTAAATGCTTAGCTCCACAAATTTCGCATTGAACGCATTCGTTGTACGCGCCTTTACAAAGTGGGCATCCCGTCTCTTCTTTGCGAACAGGCACTCCCCAAAATTCGCCATAATCTTCCATCCATCGAGCCTCTTCGCCGTCCTCGAATATGTGACCGCATTCCATACACTTAAAAAACATTTATATACCTCACTTTCCATATTTGTCTCGTCCTTGACCGCTATAATCGATCAAATTTTCATTGACGAGTTCTTTTGCGATTTTCCCCTTGCCCGTAAGCAAGAATTGAATTTCATTAAAAATCTTTTTTAGCAATTTCATTTCGCTGTCCTCTTTTCTTTTGTTTGCGACTTTATTATAACACGTCTTTTATAACTTGTCAATAGGTTTTTCAAAAGTTTTTTAAAGTTTTTTATAATTTTTTCGGAAGTTTTTGCAAGAAAAAAGAGCGGCAGATTGCTCCACCGCTCGCGCTTATTTTTGAAGTTTTTTGATCATTAAATTATATACTTTCCGTTCCTCGTCGTTCCGAGTGCTCGCGTATACTGCATTACAAAATTCCGATATTTCGACACAAAGCTTTTGCAAATTCTCTTTGTTATGATCGGATTTATATTTTACAAGAGCCGGAAAGATATCTTTCAATTCTTCTTCGCTTTTATTTGTCAAGCTCTCTCGATTTCGCGCATTGCTCGTTTGAGGGCTTCTCGCTCGTTTGGGTCTGCGCCTTCCATCATCTCGCCGAGCTTATCGAGTATATGTTCTTTGGCGTCCTCGCGCGAATAGTCGCGCTCATCTTTGGAATATCTACCCATACTGTCACGCTTAACATTTCCGCGCCTACCTCGATAAGAAGTGCCGTAAAGTTCGCCCCTGCCCATCCAATCCTCACTATATCCGCCATCTTCAAGCATCTCAATTTTATCAAGGTTCTTTACGATATCGGTTAGTCTATGGATTTTATCCAAATTTTGAAGATTGATATCCCCTGATTTGCCATATCTTTCAAGCTCTTTACAAGCCGCTTCTCTTAATTCTTCAAGATATTTCATTGTTTTGTCTCCTTTCAAGCTACGCGCTCAAATATAATGTTGGAATTTCTCGCATCTATCGCCGTTGTTGCACTTATATTCTTTACCGATACCGTCACGCAACAGTTGCAAGGCACGGTTACAAAGGTATCAATGGACACGTTCCAAAAATCGCCAATAGCCGCAGGCGTTACTGCCGCGACCGCATTGTTTACTGTTTCGCCGTCTTCCTGTAAAGCTATCGTTATAGGTTCTACCGTTCCGCCTGTTGCAATCGCTATATTACCGTTAAATGTTACCCTGTAAATAGCCTTGCAAGTGTTCGAAGCTCCCTTGAGCCTAAAAGTGCCGCTGTCGGTTCTGTGCGTTATATAGCCCTTACTACACGCTCTTGAGCCATTATTGAAAAGCACATTGTTTCCATTAGCTATGTTTTGTATTTCTGTTTTGCTGTATTCAGCTGCCATAATTGTATTTCTCCTTTAATAAAATTAAGCGGTAAGATACTATTGCACCCTACCGCTTTTAACATTATCAACTATTCGAAATTCCCGAGTAGTTGAACATCTCGCAAGGTGCGAAAAGTAGTTAATTATTCAATTAGAAACTGCCGCCGCATCCGCAACCGCCATTATAGCAGTAAGGATAGGGAGCAGGCACACCGTAGGAAGGCACGGGGCGAGGGTTATAATATGCAAACTGACCGCTTACATAAGATTTAAGAACCTCATTCTGTGCCGACTGTGAAGCCGCAAGGCGAAGTGCTTGATTTTCGTCACGCAAAGTCTGTGCTTCCTTGTTTGCGAGGTAGTCAATTACACGATCGCCCACCTTGTCAATAGCCGCAAGAGTATTATTATTATACGCTTGCATATCGAAACGGCTCTGCATATTTGCCTTTTCTAAGTCGCAGCAACAATTCTCAATCTGTCTCTGAATAGAGTTTGTATTCATCACGCCCTGTGTAGTATTTGCCTGAATAGCTGTCTGTGTCTTGCAGCAACAATCCGCAAGCTGTGTCTGAATTGCGTTAGTGTTCTGCAATGCTTGATAACCAAGGTTACAAATTGCTCCGTCAAGCGTTCTGAAATTGCCATTCATTCCGTTTACAATCTCATAAGTGCTATCGCAAATACCGTTGTTTATGCCGTCAAGTTTTCTTTCAAGGTTTGCAAAATCTGTCGCAAGGACATAGCCGTCAGTTGCTCCGCTTCCGCCACCTGCACCCCATCCGTTTCTTCCCCACATAAAGAGGAACAGGATAATAATGAACCAAGCATTATCGCCGAACAGTCCGTTATCATTGTTTCGTCCGCTTATAGCCGCATAATCGGCAGGGGACATTACACCATCTGTCATTTTTTAATTCTCCTTGTTTTAATAAATTTATCTTGATCAAGCCGTACGCTCTTGAAAAAGTTAATGTTTGCCCATAAAGGGGGCTATCTGTTGTGCCGTTTGCGAAAGTCTATTAAATTCAGCCTGCGACATTTCGCCTGTATCAAGCAATCTTTGCACCATCTGTTGAGGATCTCCTTTAATCAACTGCGCAAATTTATTTATTTCTCCTATCATCTGTGCGTAGGGGTTTCCCACGTTGCCCATTGCTTGAAAAAGTCTATTACTCATCGTCATTTACCTCTCTTTTTGCTGTTTTTGTTTTCGCTTTTGCCTTTAATTCGTTCAATTCGCTCTGCAAGCCGTCAAATTTGCTCTGTAATGCGTTAAAATCATCTATACACACAAACTTACCGCTAACATCACAATTTGTATTCTGTGCGGTTTTAGAGCCATTGTCGACCGTTCTCTCTGTGTAGTCAAGTATTCGCATAGAGGGAACGCCTTGCATATTTGCTTTAATATATACCGTGTCTTTGTTTTTATCCCACAACGTCACGCTTGTATTCGGTGCTACGGGATACCCCATTGCCTCGGTTTCATTTAGCACAAAAATCATATCGCTTGCTGTCTGCGGCGGAGCGGTCATCTGCGGATGTGCCGTTTGCGGTTGCTGATACGGCTGTTGAAAATTCGCCATATCCTGTGCATTCGGGATAGACGGGTTATAATACATCGGTCGCTGATAAGGTGCATAATAAGGACTATACATATTCATTCTCCTTTTTTATAATAGTAATAAAGCGGTTTTTCCTCTCCACAGTTCCATATATCGTAAATCACGCCGTCAATAATAGCCGTTGCGTGAGTGCCTGTTCCGATGATGAAGGTGCCATCAGGATGCTCGTCTGCAAAATCTTCAATACAATAGCAATCGGGGCAGTCATTCGGGATCATTCCCCTTAAAAAGCCCTTGTTTTTGAGGTATTCTCCCCATACCGAATTTGCCGCCAACAAATCGCCCATCATAAAGCCTTGAAAAGACAGCTCGATATAGGTTGTTTCCCACGATTGATTTAACGCTTTCGATATGGCTCGGATAACGCAATCGCCCACTCGCAAGCCTCGGGGGTTCAAATTGCAGTACTCAAACATTGGTATCACCTCTGATTAAATTATACAAAAAAAGACAGGCTCTTACAATCAAGTAAAAGTCTGTCTTTCGTCTGAATTTTGTATTATTTTATGTGTTTGAACAACCTTTCGGAAGCTCTATAAATAATTGTTTTAGCTTGCTGAACCGATAGATTAAAATCCTCAGCTAACGGCTCAAAGCATACACCATCAAGCAACCGTCTTTTTAACATTGCGCGATCTCTTTCTTTGAATATGTATTCATCGATCAGGTTTTCCCATTCACTCCTCGAAAGGTCGTAAAGCTCCATTTTCTTCAAGCTGTAATACCTCCAATTTTACGAGTTTGGCAAATCCTAAATCGTGCTCCATATTTCCTGTCATATGACTTGCGATTATTAAGCCATCACAAACAGATAAAACATCAAGGCACAATTCTATAAAATCATCTCGGCGTATGTTCTCATATTGAAGGTGCGAAAAAGCAATGACCGGACAAATATAAGTGTTTGATAAATCATTCTTTTGAAGCTCGCGCGTGATTTCCCTTGCCCTTTCGGGTTCATCTAAACTGTGTGATACATAATAGATCATTACATTGTCACCTTGATTTCTTTATGACTTCCACAAACCGTTATAATCTGCGGAGCGTGTGAAGACGGAATAAGCATTTTTTGCGCCGCATATCCCCCATATTCGAGCCACGAGGTGGAAGATACTATTTTGAATGGCTTTATGCTGACTTTATTATTATGAGCGTCAATCTTAATTTTCGAGGGCTGAGTTACCCACGGTTTGTGAGTGTGCCCGACGATTAAACAATCCATCCCGTCAACAACATAGCCAAATCGCTCGTTTTTGTTGACCGAGCCGCCTGTTAATATACCGCCCCCTGCACCGTGTGTCACTGCGAATATATAAGTCGGATTTAAAGATCCACACGCATCTCGTCTGCCGAATTGAATTTTCATAAACGCAATATTTTCACGGTATATGTGTTCAAGGTCGAGCTTGCACATAATATCATATGTGGGGTCATCATCTGCGTCTTTGCCACTTCTCCGTTCGTGATTACCGCTACACGCGCACAAAATACGGTCTTTTATCGGTTCGAGCATTTCCACGATAACACGTTTTTGTTCTCTCGGTCTCATTGTTTCTTCAAATATGTTTGATACGCTGTTTCTTGTCGCATTGTTTATGAGATCGCCGCCGAGGGTGACATAACAATTCGGAGTTGATTTTACTTGCTGAATAAAGCTCCCCCATTCTTTAGCCATATGTTCAGCTGCTCCGAGATGCACATCCGAGATAGGAATAATAGTTATATCTTGATTTTTCTCAAAATGATACTTTATTAAATCAAATTCGGAACGCATAAAATCTCCTTTATTTGGATTTTCCGCAAAGGGGGCACTTGCCTTTTTTTATGTTTTTCTTTTTAACTCGAATAGTCCTCTTGAAATGTATTCTCTGTTTCGCCATCGGATATATTGCCTCCACCAATAATTGAATTATTTGTTCCGCTTCCGCTCGCTTCTTGCTCAATCGTATATTCATCTGTTATGGTATCAACCCGTGAATTATACAACAACCACGCGATATTTGTAGCCAATAACGCCACGATCAAGATAATGACAGCAATCCAAAGCCGTTTATTATTCCGCTCGCTTCTTGCCATATCAGCTTCGTGCACCGCGAAAGGGATCAATGTGTTCCCGTTTGTTCTGCATCCGTTACAAGTTTTCTGCATAATAATGCCCCTTATTTAAATATTAACTGCAAAAGAGCGGTTACTGCTGTACCAATTCCAGCCGAGGCAATCGCCCAAAGCAGTTTGTTCCATATGCGCATCATATCTATTAACTTGTCTATCCGCTTGTCGTCATTCGCGAATTTCTTGCTTGTCTCTCGTTGAACATCATCACAAGTGCTCTGCAAGACATATCTTTCATCAAATTCTTTTTTTAATTCTGTATAATCACTATGCTCAAATGCCATTGCTGTTCCTTTCGATTTATAGTTCATTCAAATACGACTCGGCACGGTGCGCATCGATAGCACTATATTTTCCTGCTTTGCCTATCTTGTATAAGTTGAAATGTCTAAATCCAAACGCGACAGGCGGTAGGTGCGTTACTATATCGGGGACGTTGCGAACAGGTGTAAAGTGTCTTAATCGCTCTTTTATCCCTTTGGGCACTAAGCCCCAAATAACACGCGGACAGCCGAACCCGTAACCTTGAATTTGCATTTTATGCCCATAATGATAAAGCATATCCTCTGTCGCGAGAAGTGCAATTGCCGCTCCGTGCGAATAGCCTGCGCATACGATCTCTTTTATCGGATAAAGCTCAATACAATGCTTAACTTCTTGTTCGATAGCATCTCGCATTGCTTTCCATACGCGCAAAAAACCTCTGTGCACATACCATTTATCATCACCGTGTTTGTATGCTTTGGCGGGGAAATTTAAATTGCTTATCCAATCCATATGACTATTAGACCATTGAAACAGAATATAAAGCTTATCGCCCTCTCTCTGTATCGCATAGTCGCCATCTTCAACTGTATGTACATATTCAGCTGAATAACATCTCTTGAATAGCTCTTTCAAATTTCCACCGCCTAACATAATTATATCGTTTCGTATCTTGTATATATTATATCACAAATTTTAAAATAATGCAATAGGTTTAAAAATGTTTTTAGCCGACGTTCAATTTCGTATCGTATTCGCTATATTGTATAGTTTTTCTAATAAAATAGATCTTTGTATTTTTGCCCCCATTTTGTAGCTTGTCCCTCGAACCACGCATCATCATATTTTGTGGGCGGTATTCGCCCTCGCCGATTATATTTGAGTTCACGATACCAATATCTCGTTGCTGATGGTATACATACCAAAACAAACATTAACGGACCGTATAAACAATTTTGAAGTGAGTGCCCAAATTCGTGCGATTTTACTCTTTCCCCCGAGTCTTCGGAGCACAAAAAGAACAGCCCGAGATCTATGCCACCCCATCCTTTTCCGACTTCAAAATATATCGCGCCGTGATATCGTTTAGGCTTTTTACCGAGGGCGAGTAGCACTATGGCTACCGCGCCCCCGATGAGGGTCATTTCTATACCCCAAGTAAGATTTAAAAAGTAATATAAATGTTTGTTTTTATTCATTTAAATTATCTCGTTATTAATAATTGACAGCCAATTACTTTATACTGTGTGCAATCCAATACTAACGCCATTCGCGAATACATCATAATTTGTAGCATTTTCATCTCCCGTAGCTGTGAGCGTTGTACCATTAACAGATAATGCAGTAGGTGTTGCAAGCTTAGTAAGCTGAGTATACGAGGCTGTGTTACTTTTATCGGAGTCAAAGAAATTATCCCTTGACGCTATAACATACATCTTATATGTTCCTGCTGAAAGGTTGTATACGGAAAGATCCTTGCTCGAACCTGTAAACGTGCCGACTTTTGCACCAGTGCCATAATATATTGTATATGTCGCATTCAGCCCTACACTTCCAGCGTTTGTGACTGCCAAAGTTTGACCGCTTATTGTAATTGTAGGTGTTACAACGGTTTGTTTATATACAACAATACTCGATGCTGGGTTCGAAGCAATGTAAGCGGAAGAAACCTTTACATATACTTTGCAATATCCACTTGTGCCAAATTCTTCATCAATGGTACCAACGTGACCCAACATATCTATGTACGCGCTTGATCCTGCCGCAAGGGTTATCGTGCTTGTGCTATTCGGATCTGTTGCATACCAAGTATAAGTCGGGCTATAATCTGCAAAAGCCGAAGTGTTTGTTACGGAAATGCGATCATTACTTAAACTTATTTTAGGAGTGGGCAAGCTAAGTCCCGGATATTCATACGACTCGCTATTCGATACATCCGAATTAGTAAAGTTAGTGGCTGTTGCTATGCAAGTAATTGTGTAATCTCCACCCGGTGCCACCTTAGACTCGAGATAATCGGAAAGGTTAAACGACGTATTCGAGCTACGAGTATACCGAGTGCCGTCGCTGTCGGAAGTAATCGTGTAATTGAATACAACTGCGATTTTTTCAAAATCAGAAATATTAGAAACCGAAATTGTATCACCCGACAAAGCAATTACGGGCGTAGGCATTTTTTTGTTATATGTAACTGCCGTGCTCATATCCGAGTCCCTATATCCGCTCGCCTTGGCAACAACCGTTATACTGTGCGAACCAGCTGAAAGGCTCGCAAATCCCGACAAGCTAGTGAGATCTATTGTTATTTTTGGCATTATTATACCCCCTTATTAAATGTAAAATTAATCATCAATATGTGCGTGTCTTTCCACCAATTTTCGGTAACGCCTATATCTACGTTCCAATCGCGGTTTTCTGAACTGTTGGCGTAAACTCTCCGATGCTCGCTCTATCTGCTAACACTTGATAACTTGTTGCGTTCTCGGCTGAGTCAAATGTAAGTGTGCTATCTGTAATTGACAAATTCGTAGGCGCTGACAATTTCGGTAACGGCTCTACCCCCCACGCGCCATAATAAGTCGTGTTTATTTCTGGCGTTCCCGTGAATGTGCCACCTGTGTGGTAGAACATATTAGTTAAAGCATCTGTTGCTGTTGTGCCATTACCCGTGGTAGGTATGCGGTACGGAGTTATATATTCATCGGTTTGAGTTGTTGATAACTTAAGATTTGTGCAACCATCGAACATCAAACGGTAGCAATTTGTCGCCAAAGTAGTCGCAGGAAGTTCGGGTGCTTGAGTAAGATTTGTGCAACCATCGAACATCAAACGGTAGCAATTTGTCGCCAAAGTAGT
>CAYMIS010000042.1:9892-26862 GCA_964390485.1 uncultured Roseburia sp.
ATTTGTCGCCAAAGTAGTCGCAGGAAGCTCGGGTGCTTGAGTGAGATTTGTGCAAGCCTCGAACATCGAACGGTAGCAATTTGTCCTTGGAATACTTATCGGTGGGTTATCATATTGCAGCAATGTTTGAATATTACCACTGCACGCGGCTTTCTGTGAGAGTTTAAAACGTGTACCGGCAGAAGTATAAAATTTAGTATTCCCACTACCCCTCAAATAAAGCTTACCATCTGCTGATGATATTTCACTACCATCCCACGCTGTCCACAATGTTGTATCAGTCGAGTATTCTACAGTACCGTCCCATTCTTTAGTTGCTGATAATGTGAAATCGCCATTTTCGCCTGTGAATGTGATATAGGGGTTTTCTTTAATTGAAGGGCTATATTCGACTTGCACGGGATCAGCGAAATCCGAGTCGGAATAATTGTCCGCACTAATAGATACCGTGACTGTATAAAACATAGTGCTTGCGCCCTTATCGTCAAGAGCCTTTTGCCACTCGATATAAAACTCATTTCCCGTTGTAACTTCGTACTGTTCGCCGCCTTCGTTTTCCAATATCCAAGTACAAATTGCAGTATCTGCAACATTGTCATATAATACGTTATTAGTTATTTCGATAACATTCGGATATGTACTATTGATAGCTATAATGGGCTTCGTTAATTTCTCGGGTTCAACCACATATTCTATTGCTTCGCTCGTGTCCGAAATAATATAATTGTCTGCACTTACTCGAACAGTTATTTCATATGTACCAGCCGTCGCAAGTTCCGTCTCGAAATAATTTGATAAATCAAGGCTTGTGATGTTGCCATATGCAAGCTGTCCAGATGCCTCTGTGCCACGTTTATACCACCAGCTAAACAGAATATGATTATATGCCGATGTATCAGCATAGTTTGTTACACTTACGACACTGCCTGACAGTGAAAGTATAGGTGTAGGAAGTTTGCTTTCTTCAATCGTCCAAGTCGCCGCCGCTGATAATGCGCTTTCTTCATAATACGAAATATTACTCAATGCCTTTATCGTAACTGAATGTGATCCTGCCGCGGTTACACCCGTTTGAGTCAAATCGTATCCATTGAGCATTGATAAATATGGGACTTCCACTTTTTCGACTCCATCAACATATACTGCGAATGCTCTTGTATTCTGTGAGGTGCTCGTTGTAAGAATATTCCCATCCACGTATGCAATCGGTTTAGCCAAAGTTTGTGCCTTATCATACACGAACGGCGTCGATGAAACAATATTTTTGATAAGCTCATTTTGCGTACCAACAATCGAACCTGCAAATGTTGTTAATGGCTTATAGAAGCTTTGCGCCATACTTGCTTTGTACACGCCATACGATCCAAAATCATCCGCTTTAACTGTTCCACCCGTCAAAAGGTCTATAACTCGAGAAGCATACGTTTGCGTAAAATCGCTATTCGAATATACTATATGTAAAGAGCTATGATCTGTTCCAATATACATTGTGCAATAATCACCCAAAGTATTTTGAGAAACATAAATATAATAATTCCCACTTGGCAACTGCGATAATACACTTTGAATTTCTGATGGCGATTTATACACATTCAAATAAACATCAGACCAATGAACAGTTGTTGAGAATATAGAACCTTCTTTGATGTCAGATATGCCTACATCCACATTCACCGACGCATATCGAGTTACATCTGTTATGCCATTCTGCGTGATTTTTTTTGTTCCAGCAGGAATGATAAAATTATTGTCGAATTCGCCTCTTGCGTTTTTTAGCCTTACGGTATCTACGCCCGTAAATGTTTGGGTTGTGCCGTCTTTTCTTTTCAAGATAACATCACTCAATGATTAACACGCTCCCTTCTTGATAAACCTCATAAGCACCTAAAATATATAATTTTTCGTCTATTTGATAAGCGAATATATCCATAAGCTTTAACGCCACAATCCCTATATCTTGTAATAGCTTCTCAAGGTTATTGAGGTTTGTATGCGTATAGGTCGAATTTAAAGCCGAATATGCTTTTTCGAGGTTACTTGTGTCAATGCCTAAATAGCCGAGCGTTTCAATTGCATCTCCTATGTTACCGATTATGTTTTCAAAATTGGCTTTTCGGAAGATCTCTTTTCTGTCCCACTCTCGGATATCGCCACTTTCCTTTTCATTCCCACCCGCTTCAGTAATCCTTTCCCATATCTCAATTATTTTACTCGTGATACGGTTTATTGCTTTGAGATTGAAAAACGCTTTATCGATAACGGCTGTTTCTTGACTCGATAATGCAATGAATTTTTGCACTTTTTCGGCGAATATTCGCTTAGCGCGGACGATATCATTATAGGTTCTGTTAAATATCATATCCCATCCCCCTCGCTATTTAATTTTAATGTTTTTAGCTACCTTGTTACCATACAACGCAAAGCTTTGTTCTTGATTTATTCCCGTACGTTTTCCCCATACCTCGGTATCTATCTCGTACCTTTCGCCTACCATTAATAACTTGGAACCTTCGACCACCTTTGAAGAAACGGTCATTGTCCTTATAAGATAATTATAGCACATTTGGAGTACTTCGTCAATATTCGATGAGGAAATTAATGTCGCATCTGTTATACTTTTTTTGTTGCTCTTTCTTGTGTGCGCTTTAGCGTTCGTAAGAGTCTTCGATATTTTTATGTGTTCATACTCATATCCGCTTAATATGCTTCTAGCTGAACAAGTGATAATGGCATAATTTGCCCCACAATCTATTATTTCTCCATCTCCCTCGGTAAATTCGAGCGTTTCTGTATCGACAGGTTCATCGAAAATTATTTTAACATTATCCACATCGCTTTGTGCAGAATACAACTCGGAAAGATCGTTTGACAATTTATAGGAATGTGCCGTTAATTCTATTTCTGTTACGTCGGGATCTGTTGTCGCGCTTTGCGTTCCTTGCAATATTCTACCCGATAGCGGTATCGATTCTCTAACCTCTGTTCCAACTTGGAGCAAATCGACGGTTTCAGAATACGCAGTTCTAACATATCCGCAAGCCGCAAACATTAATTGTTGTAACGCCTTTCGACAAGTCGTATATGGTATATGTCCCGTTACGGTCTTTGCACCCAGTTCGGGATCTATGGTATATTTGACAGATGCTTTCGCGAAAATGCTCTCGGCGATATTGCCAACTGTTTCCCCGGAATAAATGCCACCCTCAAAGTCTATTGAGTCCAAAAGCGAAATATAATCTTGTGCCTTTATTTTCCATTGTTGTTTTGTTATCCTTGTTGCCTCATCTATAAAATATCTGCCTATCAACATATCGGAATTGTAAATATCTAATTGTTGCTGTTCTGAAAAGTCATAATCCGCACCCGAAGTATTCAAAAATGTTATATCTGCGGTAGAAATCGGTACAGTGGACGATATAGGGTTTATTTGCTGTGTTATTTGTATGCTGTTTATGTCTCGCCCCGCAATTTGAAAATCAACGCCGTATATTATGCCTCGAATTTTAACACGTGTATATGGCGCATTGACCCCATTTGCTGTTATTACAATTTTATCGCATTCTTGTCCACCGCTTTGTATCACCAATTGAGGAGAGGTACAATTATATGTGTTATTCCATATATTTTGAGATCCGAGATATATAGATATATTTGCCGAAAGAGGATAAATTCCGTTAAATTCATCAAAGTATATGGTAAATCCGTTTATATCGAACGGTGTATCCGATATGAGGGTAACTGAGGGCGCATTTTCAAACGCCCCCATTCCATCTGATACGCTGTCGCTCCATACTCCGATATTAACCTCGCTTGTGTCGCTCGGTATCGGTAAAGAATTGCCATCCAGCAATACTGAATAGTCCTCGCACGGGTTGCCGAAATTTTGATATAGGATTTTAGCCGATGTTAAATTGTCTGCATTCGATATAGTGGCACAATTTTGTAAAGAGGGTTCAAACGCTTCTTTCGCTCCTGCGGCTATGTCCCCGTATTTAATTAATACCATTTTTTCCCCTTTCCGATTATAGAACCAAACTTGCCTCCATAGGTGTCAACGTCATCGTGAATTTATCCCAATATACTACTCCCGTTCGAGGGTTGACGCGCTTTAAGGCTCTTTCGCCACTTGATATATAGGCGTTGTATTCAATGCTCGATTGACCGTGTACTATCTTTACGGGAATTCCATCATTTGTTGGTGCCGCCGTGAGATCGTACAGTTCGTCGTAGTCTGCTTCGTGTCCTGCCTTGCGCCTGAATGTTATATTATGCGAAAAGAATGTTCCGAGACAGCTTAAATTCATTTTCAATCCTGCCCCCATAGTTCGTCCCGTGTCCTCTGAATAAAGTTTAGTAAATGACTCCGTAAGAGACTCGACGATAACATCATATGTTTTATTGCCTATCACACAAACATCCATATTTATCCTCCAATTAAGTCTGCCCCTTGAATTCGTTCCCCACGTTTTGCGAGCTTGTATATAATATTCATCAATTCTGTTTCGTTTAAATAATAATGTTCTTCTTTTACCGTCTCATTACCGCGACGATTTAAAACATTTTCGACTGCCTCTTCGATGGTGCTCAATGGTGCTTCGATATTTGTGCCGCTTTTCTGATCGCCCAAAACTGCCAAAAATTCACGGTTGGCGGGAATAACGCCGCCCTTCGCAAGTCGCGGAATGGAAACTCTTTGGAAAGTGGCTTCAGGAATATCAAAACCGAATTTCTTGCCACCGATGCTGGGCACCCATTCGGGAACATCGAACGAGATCTTATTCAGCCCCCCGACAATCCAATTTATCATTTTTTCAAACATTCCAATTATGCCATTTATAGTTGCCTCAAAACCGCCGATTAAGCCGTTACCGCAGTCCTTGGCAAGTTCTCCCCAAAACTTAACAGTAAACACGGGTGCTATGTATTTGTTCCAAAATCCTTTGATTTTTTCCCAAACATTTTTTACCGCCGTATATATCACATTTGCTAATGATACCTTCTCGGCATTATCTTTCGCCCATTTGAGAATAAGAAATATTCCGAAAGGCAAGCCTGCGCCCGTAAGACATAATATAATCGCAATAACAAGCAAGCCGTATGTTGTCACCCACGAAACAATGGCATTGAATACTTCTTTGACTTTGGCTGAAATAACATCCCATTTCGCAGCTATTGCCCCACCAATAAACGCCGTAGCTCCCGCGATTATGAAACCTAAGCCCCACGGAATAAGACCACATATAAGCAATATTAAGCCAATCGCCGCTAAAGCTGATCCAATAGTTAACATTATTTTTGCAATCTTGTCCGCTGTTTCATTTTCGCTAAATTTTATGCCCCAAATCTCGGAAATAGCCCACGCCGTAGCTCCCGCGATTATGAAACCTAAGCCCCACGGAATAGCACCATTGAAAAGCAATATTAAGCCAATCGCCGCTAATGCCCCACCGATACTTTTTGTTAGCGCGTCAAGCATAGACTGTTCGCCTGATGTGTCATACTGCTTTAAACTTTCAAAGCTATCGCCAGCACCCGATTTACTTGCATCGCTTGTTTGAAGGATCTCTATATCGTCAAAGCTTGCAAGAGTTTTTTTCATATCTTTGGCACTGTCAGCCATATTCTCATAATTATCTGCCGCCTCTTTTGATGCTTGCGCTTGGTCTACCAATTCAGAATATGACATTCCAGAAAGAGCCGCCGCGACTTTTCCAAGCGATACCGCCCAATCTCTGACTTGCTGAACAATCCATTTTATAGCGGGAACAATAATATTGACAATAGGGTATGCAGCAGTATAAAATGCCGCCTTTAATTCTTCCCAGTCTTGCTTAAATTCTTCATCGGACATAAGAATGTTGCCAAACAATTTCACAACCGCTTGCATAACTCTGTAAATAACACTAAATATCAATGCGCTCTTTACTATTCCTGCAATTCTTTTTCCAAATCGTTCCAGACCTTGTGCCGCCTTTGTAGATGCCGCCGCCGTTTTTACACCCATAGCAGTAGCCGCACCGCTTAATTGGTCAAGTTCTGCCTTTAATGCTTCTATTCTTTCTCTTAATTCATCAGCCTGTGCCGTGTTTCCTTGACCTTTTGCTACAAGTATACCATACTCAATTTCAAGTTGCTTTATGACATACTTTTGGTCTTTTATAGCTTGCGTTAATTGCTGTATAGCCGCCTTTTTTTCTTTTACGGAGTCTATTTTTGCCTTTAACGCATCAATCGCCTTGGTAACGCCGCTTGTGTCTATTTTTGTAGATAATACAATAGTTCCATCACTATTTGCCATTTTTTTAAAATCATCTCCTTTACCATTCGGAGTTTAAAAGTTCTTCTTCTTCTTTGGAAAGTTTTTTCGGCAACTCTACCATATTACGGTGTTCGCGCAAATATTCGACTTCCCAATTATCTAATTTCTTACCCTTTGCACGTTTAGAGCGTATCGAGACAATTGTCGAAAAGGTGCATTCTCCGATTTCCATATATCCGCCCAAAAACGAGTACCAATGCGTGTATTTGTCGGGAGTTCTTATGTCATACCCTAACACCCGACTAATAGGGGGCGCAAGCTGGGGGAAATCGTGTTGCCAATCCATTAAAGGCGGCTTGTTATCGTGCGTTTGTTCTTCCTCGCCGTTATTTATTATGCGGAACATTTCTTTTATAGCCGTGTCGAAGTCGTTTATTTGTGAAATATTCTCATAAAAAATAAACAATGCACACTTGACCTTTTCATCGTCGGTGAGTTCGTTATCGTTCAATGCGCAAATAACATCAAGTATTACTCTATAATCACACTTGTTCCTTATCGGGTGTTGTTTGCCATTTATCTCAATGGCAATAGGTAAATCCCACATCATTTGTTATATTTTTTTAAGTGCTTATCCATAGCACTATTGTTTTCTGCACTGTATTTTTTGAGTTCAGCCATAAGCCAACGAATGAAGTGCATAATGTACATCTCACGCTTTTCGTTTCCGTTTTCATCCTCCACTATGACAGTATCGAACGGCTGACAGTAGCGGAAGACCGCGTCGGAAATTTTGCTGCCGAATACTACATCAAGTTCATTTTTGACGGCGTTATTATATTCCTTTTCAATGTCATTTATTGCATCAAGTCTATTCTGCAAAGCCCTTAGCTCATCAGCAGACATTTCAAGCAACTTTTCGGGATTTTCAAGGTCGATATTCACTTCCATATTATCGTCAAACTTGCTTTTGTATTTTTCAAGGTCAATTTCCTTGATACGCTTTTCAATAGCTACCTCAAATCCGTTTATTCGCTCTTGAATGCCTCTGTCGTTCGGGTTGAAATAAATAACTGCCTTGTCTCCATTATCAAACTCAATAGGAAACGCCACTTTGCCTGTACTTAATACCATTTTAGCCCCCTGTTATATTATGTAAAATTGCCGCCCTACCAATAGGGCAAGGCGGCGTTAGTTTTAATGTGATTTAATTGTTTTAAGCTACCGAAGCCTTGAAAGTGGGAACATCTTTTGCGAATGTTGCTGTGCCTCTTTCAATATCATTACTATACGATATCGTGATAGGCATATCAACATAAGCTGAGCCACCAATACTTTCAATACCTATTGTGCAGTTTCTCTGCTTTTCGGCTTCATAACCATCGCTTTCATCGCCGATATACTTATACACGATGAGCACCTCAAACTGTGACAATTTTTCAGGTGCCTTTTCCTGCCAAATCTGATGAAGCTTGAATGCAAGTTTTGAACCACCCTTTACCGTGAACGGGTCGAAGCCTTGAGAAGCTTCCCACTTGTTTATAGTTGTAGTCGTAACACCGAGAATATCAGTCACGGTTTCTGCGTCAGGATTGAGCTCGATCGCGCTTTCCTCGATACCGCTACCGAGCAAATACCACTCGGGGGTGTCTGCATCGTCTGCCACGTTTACATAAGTGCGCAGTAGTTTTCGAGGAACTTTGACATTTGAAGCGACATTAAAATCGGAATTTATTGCCATATCCTTATATCCTTTCATTAATATTGTCCGCTTTTTAATGCGGCGTTTAGTGTGCGTGTTAATTTATCAATTTGCCCGGCATTTGCAGCGGCTTTATCCCATTCATAAGTTGAATACGGATTGTTATGTTTGAAATTCATATGCTTGCCATAATATACATACGCAGCATATTTTGTATCATACGTTATCGTCCACGGTGTTATTTTAGCCGTATCTTGCATTGCTCCCGTGTCTCTTGGCGTGTACGGATCTATAAGCCTTTTCCACTCTCGAACCGTCAATAATCCAAATCGGTCATTTTGAACTTTAGCTATTATTTGCGGCTCATTTAAATCGACGTGAACAGTGACGGTATTATTCGCTTTCATATTCTATTGACTTCCTTTTGGTGCGATTTACATATCGCAAGCGAACCGTGATGAAATATCCGACTGTGTTTTCTTCGGGGTTGACATAGCGTATCTGAGGCGCGAACGGGTTGCATTCGATCGATACTACCTTTTCGCCAATATCGGGAAAATTTCGCTTTTCGTTCTGTTCTGCGACCCACGTGCAAATACTTTCGACCGCTTCAAGGGAGAGCACATTCTCGTTCCTTTCAGGCGCACTTCCATCTTTGACATCATACCACTCATAGCAGTTTATCTGAAAATCTTCATAGATTGACGGATAGGGCATTACCTCGCATTGGTAATTCCCTATGGTATCAATCGACTCTTGATATTGTACTACGGGGCTTGCGCCCTGCGGAAGTATGACGCGCTTTCCGATATCCTCTGTCGCGGCTATGCTCCAAAGTTCGGAAAGTTCGGGGCACTGCCGGAAGTATTCAAAAATCCTTGCATATTTGCCCATTCAATCACCCCACATTTGCGAACTGCACGTTGTCAACGTCCATTCCGTTTATATAAGCCGATACCGTTCGAACCACAAAGCCATTATTTGCATACTTTTGCTGAAGCTGTGCAAATTCTCGGCTCGTTGTTACTGCATCGTCAACCTCTGCCAATACAACAAAGTCGCCCACTTGAACCGTGTAAACGTTGCCCGCAAGATCTAACGGAATATTCTTATAGGATGACGGCGTTTTGTAACGGTCAATATCTTTTGTAATAACCGTTATAGCGTTTACGATATTTTCTATCGTACCGTCTGCCTTGCTTACTATGCCACCCTGAATATTGCATTTATCAATCACAAATCGGTCAAACCGTCTGTCATTCACCGCATCAGCAGGGATATCGTTGTAAATCGTTACCTTTTGTTTCCACAAATCAGTCACGGTTCGCACCCCCTATATAAGAGTGGCGTTCCGTTTACATCTGTTTCCATTACCAAATAATCAAAAACGATATCGCGCGTTTCTGCGTTTACCTCGTTCGATGTCTTTGATACATAGCTTTCCGTCTCGCTGACTCCACCTGCGCTCTGTGACTTACTCGCCAATTTCCCTTTAACAGCTTTTGACACATCAAGACATTCGCAAAGATCGCGCACACAATATTGTATCTTCTCTGATACCTTAAAATTCGCCTGTAAGCGGTTTTGTGTATAACAATCAATAACACCGCACGCTCTGTCTATAACACGCTCAAAGGCGGTTTCATCAAGCGTACCGCCAATATTGATATACTCATCATATGTTAGATATCGCATTGTTCAACCACCTTTGCATAGATTTCAGCCTTTTTCATAGAACTGTCAACACCGCCGATGCCGTTTGCCGTAGCATATTCAAGTAACCGTGCTTTCGTCATACTCGACAAATCGACATCTTCGGTAGGCTCATTTGACAGATTGATTATTCCCCCGCTATTGTACCCTTGATTACACCTGCGGCATACTCGGGAGCAAATCTGATGCCATTCATAACGAGCGACTCGATCTGTGCTCTCTCCTCGTTCTGATAGCCAGACTTAATACCGATATAACCCGTCTCATCGGTTGTAAGATTAAATGCACTTGCGAGGTCGCCATTCATTGTAAGATAATACATTACAATGTTTTCCTTTGCGGTCGCAACGAATGTTCCTGCGGTTACGCCAGAGTTGAGAATTACAGTACCAAGACCGAGGAAGTCCTCAACATAGGTAAGACCGAACGCTGTCTGCGTGGAGATCTGCGCCGTTGCGAGGTAAGATGCGATATCCGTGGGGTTCACAAAATAAACCATCTCTGCGCTATCGTCCTCAAACTTAACCTGAAGCTTGCCCCAAGCATCCGCAAGAGCCGCCTGAAGTCCTGCACCCTCTGCTGTTTCACTGCCCGAGATTGAGCCATTAAGAAGCGAGATCATATCTGTTCTGATTTTCTTCTGAACGTCACGGAGAAGCGCTCTGTCTGTCTCGACAACTGCGGCATTATAGCCTGACTTCTTGATTGCCTCTGCGGTTACACCCTTTCTCCACTTGTTAAGTGAGATATCGTCAATAGGTGTCTTTTTTGTTTCGTACTGCGAGAGAGGAATAACATCGCCCTCTGCTACCGTTCCGCTTGCAAGTGTGCCCGTGGTGGTATAAGTATAAATGGTTGTGCCCTCGGTTACTGCGAACTTTCTCGTTACTCCGAGGAGTTCAATAAGCTTGTCGAGGTTGGTGTGTGTGAACTGATTGACGAAGTCTACTTCTCTAACTTTCGCCATCTGCTCGGCTTTGATTACATTAGTTTCTGCTGCCATAATTTTGTCCTTTCAATTATTCGTTTATTTCAGGGAACAAATCAGGGTGATTTAATATTTCAGCCTGTCTTTTTGCAGAGTCCTTGATATTAAATATTTCCTCACGAGATGTATATTTTCCACCGTTAGCCCCTGCAGGCTTGCCCCCTGCCAATTTGATAACGGTTGCACCCTGAAACGCTTCGCCGTCATCTTTCGTTAATTCGTGGAAGATTTCATTATCACTTTTCCCCTCGAAAGTTGCATTTTCCAAAGCTTCGCTGAACTTTTTAAGATAAGACTCTTTGATAGCTTCGTGTCGGAACTTTTTCTCTCCAACCGCCGTTTCAAATCTCTTATTAATGCCCTCGGTCTTTTCTTTCAAAACTCTGTCTGCTTCGGCTTGCTTTTCCCTTGCCACATTCTCTGCCTGTAATGTCTCAAACTTTGTTTTCCACTCTTCACCGTCTGCGTTGGCGGTCTTAAGAGCTTCAAATTCGGTGTTGAGCTTTTCAAAGCCCTCTTTACTCTCTTTCAATTCGGCTTCAAGTGCCGTGACTTTCGACTTTGCTTTCTCAACATCCGCTCCGTTTAGATCCATTACAGATTTCAACTGCTCATCGGTTGCATCGGGAAAAATGCTCTTGATTTCTTCTCTTTTCATCGTGTCCGTCTCCTTTTTAGCTACGCTTTTTTTACGAGGGTCGCTTCCTCTTACTTCAATTGAGTTTTACAGCTTTACGAGCTGCCAACAAAACAAAATAGGAATAGATATTCTCTACTCCTATATTATATCATATATTTAATTATTTGTCAATGCCTTTCGGGGCGCGTTCATTCTTTTTGGCTCTTTCGCAATGCCTGTAACCTCGGATATTTCATCATACTTCGCTTGAAACGCCCTTACCTGCTCCCGTAAGTCGTTTATCTGCGGCTCGCTGTTTCCAAACGCTTTTAACGCATTGATTTCGTCCTTTGACTTTCTGATCTCGGTTTCTATCGCTCGCATTTTCTGCGACCAATAATAGCCATTGCCCTTTTTGCCATCAATCTCGTAAACCTTTGCATTGCTATCCTTGATTTCTTGTAACTGCTCTTTTGTAAACCTCGGCTCGGATATTCCGCAAATAATCGGTGTTCGGTAGTGCCGGCATCCGTAGTCATTCAGAGCCTCACTTGCAGACAATCCGTCAGGGCTTTCGGGGTCTGCTTCTTCAAATCCCACAAAAAGCACTCCGTTAATCGTTCGGCTTTCGCCTTTGCAATACTGCTTGCCTTGCATAAATAAGTGGCTCGGTCTTGAGTTCATATGTGCGTCAATTTCGTATCCGTCAGAGCCTAAAATTTGCCCTATACGCTCCGAATACTCTATGTTAGCACTCTTGATACCGTAAAGCATATTTTGCCTTGTAACCGTGTCTAATCGCCTTGTAACACCGTCACCATAATCAACACGAACACCGCCACCGCCTAAATTCTGTATCGTCTTTCGCATTGATGTATAAAAGTCCGTCTTTCCCTCGGTCACATTTTTAACAGCTTCCCCGAACGCTTTATAAATATCGTCCTTGAAACGGATAACATTGCCGTCACGATCGAACACGGTCAACGCTTTTGTGTCCGTGAGGTTTAATATCTCTTCGGCGGTCTGCTTTGAGTAGTCATCAATCATTCGTTTGAACTCTTTGTCTTTCGCAACATCGGCAAACGGTACGCCCCTATAATCATATAAAGGCTCGTTCTCTTTGTGCCATTCCTCAAATTCCGCACGATACGCTTTTTTTGTGTCTTTAACATTCAAGGTCATTGCAACAGCAAGAGCGGCGACTATCCGCTCCCACTGCTTTTTTGCCTTTTTGTCAACATCGTACTTTTCAGCTTCGGTTTTGCTCATTCTGCCAATTAGTCCGGCTTCCCTTGCTATGCTCGCTATGCTTTCGCTCTCCCATTCGGCGATGCGGTCAGCGATTATATCCTCGTAGCTTTTGAGTTTGTTTATATCGTCAAGTGGCATTATCGGCTTCCTCACCCCTCAACGCATACGCTTTAATGTGGCAAACTTCGCCATATCTGTTTATTACCGCCTGTGTATTCGATACAATATCCACGCCCTGCTTTTTCAAGTCTGATATCCTGCTCGCAAGTCGCATAACACCCAAATCTCGCAAGGCTTCAAGCTGTGTAATACTGCCGAACTCTTGCATATATTCGTATACTCGTTTACATTGTGTTGTCATCATTCCGCCTCCGAGTTAAGCCATTGAACCACATTGCTTTCGCCGTACAAGTAAATTTTGTGCCCACCGAAAATTCAGCGTTATTCAATTTATTCACTCTGCAATATCCGCTCTATCGCATTGTCCGTGTTGGCTGCCTTTTCTTCCGCTATCCTTGCAAGCTTCTCGTCTATCTCGTCCGCTGTCAAGCTCGGGAATAACCACCTCAGCTCGTCCGCTTTTTCCGCTATGCCACGGTCAACGGCACTTGCTATTCTCTGATACTGCTCCGCTTCGTTTGCAAATACATCGTAGAAGTCGAACGCTACCGTGTAAAGGTCATCAGCCACATTCAAGAATATTGCATCTGCCTTTAATACTTCCTGCACGCCCTTTTTAATAGCCGTGTGTATCTTGTCTATCAAAGCTATCGTCGAAGCGTTTGCACGGCGAATTTCTGTTGCTGTCGTCGCCGTTACGCTCTCGAACGGTGTAAGGAAGCCCTTGTCCGTTCCGACCTGTTGCTCATACTGTGCCATATCGTCAAGCAGTTTTGAGCGGTATTCAGAATATCGGATAGTAGGGCTAAATATATCAATGCTTGCTCCCGTCTGTCCGCCTCTTGTATCAACCGGGAACACATTTTCGGGTATCTGCCAACTGTCAGAGCCGACCTTGTCTTTACCCTTACGCAAAATAAGAGGATCTGCGAATATCTTGCTTTTAGCGTTCGCAAATTCTTCCTCGATAAGCTGCAAGTCCGCAAATATCTTTTCTTCGATTTCCTCGCATCCAAAGTTCAGCGGCACTCCGTAAACATAGCTCTTGCCACGGCTCGAAGTCGGGGACTTAAATCTACCCACTCCGATAAAATCAACGCCCAGCAACTGATATGTGCTTTCAAGCTCCGCCCACTCCGCAAGGGTTGTCCGCTCGTTCTTTTCGTCCGTGATATATGTGTCGATCGTCAGCGTGTCGCCGTTCAGCGTGTGTCTGCGGTTGAGGAAATAGACCTTGTTGTTTTCATCCACATACTCGTCAATAATGCCTATCAAGTCCGTTATCTGTTCGCCATCCATATTCAGCACCCTGACTTTATCTTGCGTTACATAACGATGATACAGCACTCCCGCGCTGTTATGAGCAGGGAACACCCAGCAATCGCCTTGTGCGAGCATTTCAGCCGTGTAATCAAATCGTTTTGCCTCAAGGTCTTTGCACAATTCTTTCAAGCGGTCTGCTTGTGTGCTATCGCTTTCCACCTCAAAGGTTGCCTCTGTATTGGCGAGGTTATTCAGCTTTGAAGTAAATATCGCAAGGAAGTTTATCCGCCTTGTATCTCGGTATTCCTGCGTTCGCTCTTTCGGTATCTCCTTAAACGCTTTATTATAGGCACTTTTTAACGCATACCAAAAATTGCTCCAAAATGTTCTTAGCTTCTCAAACATTCACATCATTCTCCTGTTAAATATGCCCACGACGGGAACGAATAAGTCAACGCATCTATCGTGTCAATTCGTTGTGTGCCATCGTCAAGCATTATATCTTTTTCCGCTTTGCCGTCATAGACTGCATTCTGCATCTCGTCAATCAGATCGTCGCACATTCCCTCAACAAATTTGAGTTTGTCCGTTGCTAACAATCGCCCCAATGCAAGCGGTCTGTCCGTCAACGGCGGTTTATAAGTCTTTCCGCACCTGTACGGTGTGTTATCGTTTATTGAATTTATAACAACGTCCACCCAGTCAGAATTGATGAACTCGACCTCGCATTTGAATTTCCGCTCAACATCTCCGCAAAAGTCGCAAACCATTTTTTCAATGTCAAGCATAGTCATATCGTGTGGATCTTTGCTTATAGCTTTTAGCACATAATAAATACCGTCGTAGCCCTCTCCGATACAGCTCATAGCGTGATAAGAGCCTTGACCGCCGATATCCAAACCGACCGTTATGCTCCTAAATCGCTTTGGCACTTCGTCCGAACTTATAATCCACCTTGTCGGATTGTTCGCCAACTGCGGGAACACAATGCCCTCGGCACGGCGTGGCAATCCAAGCACATAGCGGTCAAAGTAAACTGTTCCTCGGTAATCCCTCTCGATGTTCTCCACCGTTTCGGCGGTCAAGAACGGGTTATCATAAAGGGTATATCTTTGGAAATATATATCTTTGTCGCTTGCTATGAATTTCTCGCTCCAATGAGTGGGGCTTTTGGGGTTTCCTGTCATATCAGCACACGAATACGGCGTTGACAAACGGGACGAAAATATCGAAAACACTTCCTCGCTTATATCGGGAAACTCGTCGATGTACATATACTTTGCGGTCGCACCTCTAAACGCCGCCGCTTGCCCTTTGTCTTTCGCACCGATACAGTAAACCATTTCGCCAAACAGAATAGCCCTGTTTTTTGAGTTTATCTCGCTAACCATATCAGTGCCCCATTGTGCCCGCATTTTGCTCAACACATTTCGCTCAATGGTCTCTTTTGTAACACCAACGATAAAGTTAAGCCCGTCTTTCCCTTTGCGCTCTAACAGCCTTTGCGGTATCAAGTATCGTGTATCAAGATATGTTTTCCCGCTTTGAGTTGCACCCATTTTGATATTATATCTATGAGTTGCATTCTCAATGTAAATCGCCTGTTTCTTGCTTATCTCTATCATTTTTGTTGCTTTCAACAGCACACTCTCTAATCTTTACAAGAGTTTCCATTACGCTCGAATTGTCTTGCTCGACCTCGGCTTTGTCTTTCCAATTACACCAATTCTTCAAGCCGAATATGCTCATCGTTGCATTATATTTACCTAACATACCGCCCGTCATTATGGTGTCGCTTTGCAATTGTTCAAAGTCTTTTTTTATATCGGGAAAGTATTTGTTAAGGCTGTTGTAAATTGTTCTACGGTCTACCGCATCATAGTTTTCGCTAAGCCATCTGCAAAAAGCCGTCTGTGTCGGTACTTTTATAAAGCCATTATCAATGATGTCGTCGCAAAAATCATTCCATAGCGATATAAGTTCCGCTCCGCTTTCAAACTTTTTGGGCTGTCCCCTCTGCTTCGGCATTAAATCACCTCTTGTTCCTTGTATTTCCAAACATACCCGTATGCTTTTTTCTGCTCGCCACAACAGCAAGCACCACCTCGCGCGTTATCGACTATTCGCGCTCGACTATGCGGCAGCCCTATGTCGGAGGGTTCTGCCTTGCCGTTGATTACTCATCATACATTGCCCATATTACCGCATATCAGGCAGTCTAAATTTCACCTGCCGTCAATACGGTTTGCTCGTCTGTTCCGAACCGTCAAAAATAAATATAGAAAGGAGGTTACAAATGAAAACACATCTGCACAAATATATTATACCACTTTTTTTAGATTTTGTCAATATGCTTTAAGATTTTCTTTTGTTTATAATACTTTTTACAATTTCCATTACATTTAGAGCTCTTGCAATTCAAGCAAACATCAATAATTTCTTGCGGCTCTTTGCGCTTTAGCTCTCCGCTGTTATCATTGGATATTGGCTTGATCGTGTGTATCATCCCATCGGCACCAATAAAGTCTTCAAGCATTATTTTCTCCATCTCTTACCACCTTACGATAATTCGCATCATATATTCTCTTTGCCGCGTTTAATTGAGAGCATCCCCAAAATGTAGACTCATATTTCATCCTGCATTGAGCGCAGCTTTCCGTTACCGAGCTCAGCGGACATATAAGCCTTGCCATTTCCTCGATTTGCTTTTCTTTGTTTTTGTCTTCAAATTCCATTTCGCACCCCTCCGGTATTTTTTTAGTTTTCATTCTCAACCTCATCTCCATTTATTTCGTGGATCTTTGCTATATACCCTATCGAAAAAATATAATCATAATGTTTCTTGGCTTGTTCGTATGTTTCAGCCACCGTCCATTGGCTCCATCCTCGATCATTCGCTCGTTTAGCCATAATCAGATATTTGTATTTAGTTAGCTTTTTGTTTTTCGCGATCCTGTCGTTTGTTTCTTTTGTTACTGAGTCCATTTTTAGTACCTCTATTATATTATATTATATTATATTATATTATATTATATTATATTATATTATATTATAT
>CAYMIS010000043.1:0-656 GCA_964390485.1 uncultured Roseburia sp.
CTTATATATATTATGAAATTTTTTACATAAAGAAGTATTTCTGCATAAGTGTTTTTATATAAAAAGAAAAGGAGTTCGAATTGAACTCCTAATCTTCCAGTCTCATACATTAAATTTTACATAGTGCGCCGTAAAGCCCCTTCTTTAGATGTGGGGTTCTTGACATTATAGACAATTCAGTGAAAAGGATTAATCAAAGTCATAGTTTTTGTCTATTCTCTTTCTTCTATAAATCAATACTGCTACACCAACAAAAGCAGCAAGAAGGCCATAAGGCCATAGTCTACGTGAGCCTGATCTTGGAATTGGGTCATTTTCACCCAAAACAAGAGGTGTTTCTGTAGGCATTGCCGTGGTTTCCGGTGTAGGTGTTGCCGTGGGTTCCAAAGTGGGTGTTGTCGTGGACTCAGGAGTTGGCATCTCTGTTGGAACAGGATTAGGCACCTCGGTGGGTGTCGCAGTGGGTGTTGCTGTAGGAACCGGGGTGGGCTCAAGAGTCGGCACCTCGGTTGGCACTGTAGTTGGTGCTTCTATAGGCATTGCCGATGGAACCAGTGTAGGTATTTCCGTAGGATTCGGAGTGGGTGCTACTGTGGGAACCGCTGTAGGCGTTGCCGTGGGCTCAAGAGTCGGTACTTCGACAGGCTTGGGAGTCG
>CAYMIS010000043.1:756-25934 GCA_964390485.1 uncultured Roseburia sp.
GAGTAGGCACTTCAGTTGGTACGGGAGTGGGTGCTACTGTGGGAACTGCTGTAGGCGTTGCCGTGGGCTCAAGAGTCGGTACTTCGACAGGCTTGGGAGTCGGTATTTCCGTTGGAGCCGGAGTAGGCACTTCAGTTGGTACGGGAGTGGGTGCTACTGTGGGAACTGCTGTAGGTGTTGCTGTGGGTTTCGGAGTAGGCAACACCGTGGGAATAGGAGTAGGCACTTCAGTAGGTGCCGCAGTAGGTGCTGCTGTAGGCGTTGCCGTGGGCTCAAGAGTCGGTACCTCGGTAGGCTCAGGAGTAGGTATTTCCGTTGGAACCGGGGTGGGTGCTTCAGTAGGCTCAGGAGTGGGTACTGCAGTCTGTACGCTTGCTTCTATCATGATCTGATAGAACATACCGTTAGCAGATACTTCATCGGTTAAATATGAAGTGAAAGTTACTTCATACCCACTAATGTCTGTTTCTGCTGCAAGCTCATCAAACAGAGCAACTGCATCAGTTCCAAGCCATAAAGCAGTGTTGGCTCTATAGTCCCTATCGCCACTAACCTTACTCCATATCACTTGTTGAACAACCATATGAAGCATGGCATTTTCGGTGCTTGTATCATAATCTCCGTTGTACACATTGACGAAAACCGGAGCTATTTCATCGGCAACCTCAAAGGAACACTCGTGATATTCCGTGCCATCTTCGGGATGCAAAACATCAGGTTCTGCACAATAGACTACATGTCCATTGGACAGAACGTAATACGGAGTTATGGCGTTTCCCATCATAACTATGGTGTGGTAAACGGTGGAATCTGCCATAATAGGGTTGGCAAGAATCAAGCAGGATGTCATAGCAACAGCCATTAGAAGTGCGAATAGTTTTTTCATTTATTTTTCCTCTTTCGTTTTGTCTGTATATAAAAATGATTGACCAGATGGATTATTATGTATGAGACTGTTTTTCTCCATTCGTGTCATATCATTGTACTAATAGCATGAAAGATAGATGATAGTGATGAACGAAAAAAATGACCCATCCGACACTGTGGGTTTGGATGGGGTAATCTTGACAAAACAAAAACCGTGAGTCATCTCACTTGATTTAAGGAGAATTCTCACGGTTCTATTATTTTTTAATTTGCAAACATCTGAGCGATATACATGGTATTGTCTTCTGCAATAAAGATCGCCATGCCAATATTATTAAACTTGTCGTCCAGCAGATTCGCCCTGTGACTATCTGAGGCTATCCACGCATCTACTATCTGTCTTGCACTGCTAAACCTGCAGCCGAGGTTTTCGCCTACATAACTTGCCCAGGCAACATTATAATCCATGAATACGCTGTAATAACGCGTGCCATTGGGCCTCTCATGACTCCACTTAATACTTGCTTCTTTTGCCCTTATTAAGGCAAGGGAATTTAGAGTGCTGTTAAGTTCAAGGGGTTCAACTCCGTTTTCTGCTCTATATGCATTGACGAGCTCAAGAATTTCAAGCTCAATGCTGCCTACATTATAAAATGGCAAGTTATTTGAAACTTCCTGTCTTGGTTCAGGAGTGTGAGTGTCTTCTTCCTTGGGCTCCGGAGTATGAGTGTCTTCTTCCCTGGGTTCTGGAGTGCGAGTGGTTTCTTCTATCTTTTCGTCTGTTTCGTCCGAATTTTCATCATTGTCATTTTTTTTGCACCAATCCTTTTCATTTTCGTTAATGTTATCAAGATCAGCGCCTTGTTCAACATCAATCTTTTCGTCAGAAGTCTCTTTCTTAAAGTGTACGGTCATGACATCATCATGTTTTGTTCGAGTGGTTTTTGTTTCATCGCTTTTAGCATCTTCAACTTCACCGTTTTTAACTTCAAGAACATAGATGCTATTCTCTGTTTCTTTCTCGTCAACGATTATATCACCATGAATGAAGCTTGTTGTTCCGAAACTTATTGCTGTAGCCACCACCAATGCAATCATTCTAAATTTTTTATACATCTTTTCAAACTTACCTTTCTTTAATAAAGCTGCATGCAGAAATTTCTGTTACTTTTCTGCATACCTTATTCTAATTATATTATGAGAGAAATTTCAAGAGGTTATTTTTCTGCATAAAGATTTTTAAAAAGCAGGGTATAAGAAATTGTGCCTGACGTTAATAAATGATGCTCTACACGGCTGAAGCGGGTAGTTTCCTGAGCGAGCCCTGGTGTGAAAAGTTTGCAGAACAAAACCGACCTTGCTGATATTGGCAAGGTCGGTCATGAATTATTCTATTGTTGTTCTCCAGCTGGAATATCGTTAGCTGTTGGACTATCCGTTGAATGTGCATCAATAACCGATGACTGAATTCCGTTGATGGAAATGTTTCTGTTCACCTTTGCATCATATGTGTCAGCCTTAACGACATCTGAAAGATCGATGCCTGTTGTAGCTTTCATGGACTCAAACAGTTTTGCCATTACAACTGGCACATTGCCGGCAACAGATCCAACACCGTCTGATTCTCCTCCGCCAATAATAGTGATCTTGTCGATCTTAGCAAGAGGCTCTGCAATTTTACCTGCAACCTCGGGGAGTACTCGGATAAGCATTTCGGCCATTGCTGCGTTGTTGTATTTCTGATACGCTTCCGCTTTTTTCTCCATGCCCTCTGCTTCAGCAAGGCTCCTTGCACGAATTGCATCAGCCTCAGCTTCACCAACCGCCTTAATACCCAGAGCTTCCTGTTCCTTGGAGTACTTATTTGCTTCTGCACGAGATTTCTGAGCTTCTGCTTCTTTTTCAGCCTCAAACTTCTTGGCTTCTGCTTCTCTTTGGCGCTCATATAGGTCTGCATCTGCGGTTTGCTGACGAGCAAATTTATCTGCTTCTGCCTTCTTCTTTATCGTGGCTTCAAGAGTTTTTTCTTGGACCTCCACTTCTTTAGCCCTTAAAAGAACAGCTTTTTCTTCTGCAGCAATATCAGCATCAGCTTTGGTTACTTCTATTGTTTTTCGTTGTTCTTCGGATTGGATCTGATAAGCAGCATCAGCCTCAGCCTTTTTAATATCAGCCTGTTTTTTAAGCTCTGCTTTCTGAATGTCCAATTCGTTGTTCTTAGTAGCAATTTCAAGTTCTGATTTGACTCTGGCGTCGTTGGCCTGCTTTGCGGCTTCTGCCTTGGCTACCGCAACCTCTTTGTCTGCATTCGCTTTTGCAATGGCTGCCGTTTTCTTAATCTGGCTTATATTATCAATACCAAGGTCTGAAATAACTCCGTTCTCATCAATAAAGTTTTGCACATTGAAACTTACGATGTCCAATCCCATTTCTGCGAGATCAGGCATTGCATTTTCTTTTACGAGTTCGGCAAATTTTTGACGGTCTCCCACCATTTCCTTAAGGCTCATGCGCCCTACGATCTCACGCATATTGCCCTCAAGAACCTCTCGCGCTACAGCACCGATATACTCTGTGTTTTTGTTCAGAAAGTTTTCTGCAGCTAAAGAAAGCTTTTCCCGTTCGTTGCTGATCTTGACATTTACAACTGCGTCTACCTGAATGTTAATGTAGTCAGCTGTTGGTACAGCGCTTGATGTTTTAACATCAATAGGTATAAGCATAAGGCTTAATTTGTCTAAGCGCTCAAAAAACGGTATGCGGATGCTGGCTTTCCCTATGACTATTTTTTTCCTTAGTCCCGAAATAATAAAAGCAGTATCCGGGGGTGCTTTAACATATCCTGTTGATATGATTACTGCAGTTACAATAACTGCGATAGCAATTAGAATAATAGTTAAAGTTTCTGGCATATGTCATCCTCCTTGTGAAAAATATATATTTACATAACGCACCGCAAGCTTCTTTTCAAGATGTGGGCGTTATTATATGCTTATTTGCAAGCAATATTCGATTACATAGCGCGCCGTAAAGCCCCTTCTTCAGGTGTGGGGTTCTTGACTGAGTTAAATATTATTTTTGTGAGTCGTTTTGCTACTCAGTTCACATTATCTTCATAAGAGAGATATCAACCACAGAACAAGAAGGTGTAACGGATAGAATGCGTAGAAAAACCATCGGGGCATGCGACTTTGTCCTTTTTCCCCATTATAAAGGTGAATGGGAATCAGCGCTAAAGACGCTGCCCATTCTAAGGCTATTGCGCTTGAAATGAATGCGCTGAAACCACAGCACGTGACATCACGAAAAATCCAGCTATTCCTAAAAATATATAGGATAAATATTAAGAGCACACCAAATGCGCCATAATCTGAACCGAGAATGATTGCCAATGATGCGCATAGTAAAACCATGATAAATCCTAAAGCTCTTTTATTTTTACTATTGAAACGCTCATATAAAACTAGGCTAATCAATCCCAATAATAATGTAAAAAATACGTTCTGGTTATATAGATCTGAAATGTTCCCGCTTACGGCTAAGTCGTATGGAATTTCTGCTATGAGCGCAAAAAAGCCTAGTCTAAATATGTATTTTTTTACATCTCTTGTGTGAGTAAAACCTTCAGCAATTAAAAAACAAAAAATTGGAAAAGATAATCTGCCGAAAAATCTACACACCCAATAAAGAGATGTGTCCGGACTCAGCAATATTGCGCCGATATGATCGATAACCATAAGAGACATAGCTATCCATTTAAGCTGTAAGCCATTTAAGCAGGGCTTTAAAAAAGATGTGTTTGTTTTTTCTTTTGACGTCATAAATTTTAGCAAGGCTTCCCCATCAAATTTTTAATTTAGATGAGGAGAAATCGGTATTCCTACCCCCCGCACTCTCCCTTCTAAAGTTTGTTATATATCAACTGCGGGTAGTCGTTTCTACACGCTATGTGAACTACTTGGATAATTTTACTGTAACAACTCTTGCTTTCTTTGTTTTAAGCAGATATCGGATATGTCCGCATCTGTTAGTGGGCATCAGAGGATGCCCGCTTTTGCTGATAACATATACAAGCATTCTCTTAATGCCTCGTTTTAAACCACCATCCACGAAGCCTACATCATCACGACGTTAACTTGTAGATGGGGAAGATTCCCTAAGCTCGGCGTTTCCATGCAGGGTATGGGACTGGGAAAATCTTGTAGTGCGGCATACGTCGCCCGACTCAGAGAGCCGGAAAGCCTGAAGGCTTGCTTCTGCTCAAAAACGCCGCTTCTGCAGAAGGGGAACTCTTACAAGCCCCCCTTCTTTAGATGTGGGGTTTTTGGCGTAAATTATCAAGGGCCTGTATTTCGGCATATTTGCACTGCTCATGAACCGAGGATTAAGCGAATTTTATCCTGAAAACAGTATGATAGTTTTGTTGCGGAAATAGGTTTTCTGCATAAGAAAACATAAGCTGCTTGGTAATTTAAATATTTGCTGACAGCACTCTGAAATATGATTCGCTGTAATTAAACTCATCCAAGTTATAAAAATTAACCTTTACATCTTTCCAGTTCTCATTTACCTCATAAAGGATAAACCCGCTTTTAGTTTCTCCGGGGGCGATATTACCTGATAAAATATCACGTCCATCTATTGTGCTTACTAGATACTTCATTTCTTTATCAAAACCACTTACCTGGGTATTTATATAAAGATGATTAAAAAACTGTTCTGTTCGTGAAGTATTTGTAACATCAAAGAATAACACCATATATGTTTTTCCGGTTTCTGCTTCATATTCATCAATTGAGTCCATCATTTCAATTCCAGTTAAAGTAATATCCCATGTATTGCCGGCAATGTGTTCCCCGATGGTTGGTGCATCATTTTGTGCGTCTGCAACAACATTACTAAAATCATCTTTGTCCAGAACAACAAAGTCAACAAGATAATCGGCGCTAAAAACAGCTGCTGCGCTGGTAGAATACCCATAAACCGTTAAATTCTCGGTAGAATTGTTAAAAGCATTATTCTCAATTATTGTTATATCGTCAGGAATCCAAACGTGCGCAAGGTTTGGACAGGAAAAAAAGGCATTCCTATATATGGTCCTTTCTGTTCCGCTCCCCGGTTCAATCGTTACGGTTTTTAAATTCTGGCACTTGAAAAAAGTGTTCTGATTTATCTCGGTAACTCCTCCTGGAATTACGATATCGGTTAAATTAGTGCATTCGTAAAACGCGTCAGAACCAATGTATGTAAGTGCAGGCGAAGTTTTGACAGTTTCCAAGTTAGTACACTCTTGGAAAGCTCCTTGTTCAATAAAATCTATGTTATTATTCATGCTTAAACTGACAAGGTTCAGATTGCCATAAAAGGCATATTCTTCTATACCTATCACTGGCAAGCCCTCAATTTCGTCGGGAATAATTACGTTGCTATCGAGCGTTAAACACTCTGAAATTGTGACATAGTATGTATACACGTTGTATCTAAAGTTTTCGTTAGTTGCCGGATATTGTAAAACAGAAGCTTCTATCATCCCCTGAACCGTCGACGTGTCCGGCCCTGGGGCCTCTGTATTTACAACTTCTTCGTCATCTGGAGACTTACCTAAATCACAACCAGCGGACGAAAATATACAAATTGCGGACAGTATTGCTACAATTATTAAAAGAACTTTCTTTCTCATTGTTTGACTCCTTTCTTACTTTGAAAGAATTTCCACTAACCGATCAATGGATGTGGCTGTTTTAGCCCAGTATTGTATAGTTGCGTCAGATGCGACCATCGTAACGGTGGCAAATGGGCTTAATTCCTGGTCTCCTTGATCTGTTTCTTCGTCAGAGGGGCTATTAGAGAAGAATGAATCATCTTGTTCTATTATTACGAAGTCTTCGTTCTGATAGTAGTTGATGAATGTATCATAGATTACCTTTTCTGTTGTTTGGAGCTTCATCGTAATACCAGAAACGACTTCGTTTTTTGTACTATACACCACTTGTTCAGTAAATAAAGGATTTTCTCGTACACAAATCACATTACTGCCATTTACAGTTACTTCATATCTTGATTCACTGTCTTCAATATATAAGGAAGGGTCATCGTTTATGTTGGGTTCGTCTATAAACTCAATATCGTCTATATTAAGATTAAGCGTAGCGAGTAGAATCAGAAATTCGCCAACGCCCTCTGTTGGAATGATATCTTTCTCTTCAGGCGGGAAAATACCCATTCTTGGATCCTCGTAAAATACTGAATTTATATGTATCGAGTTGACTGATTCATCTGCAACGTATCTCAATTGAAAATCCTGAGTATAGACTCTCTTATTTTTGCCTCCGGTGCAGGACACTTCATAAGCCATTGAACAGTTTTCACCCTGTTTGCAAACTTCTTCTATAATAGGCTTAATTTCTTCAATTCCGCTCCTTATACCGTCCGGTATTTTGCCTATAAAGTCAGACGCGGAGTTCCCTGCATTGTCTGACGAAAAGAATGTACAAATGGCATTAATGAGGTCGTTTATACTTTTATCTATTCCTGCAGCAGTTATTGCAGAGCCAAGAGTTGTGCCTATTTCTTCTGCATTAGTGTTAATTATATTCAGAAAAGATTCCGCAACATCCGCAAGCTGTTCACCATTATTAATTTGCATTGTATATGTGGACTTTTTGTGCGAAATTTCAATATTGGTCGTTGCCTCCCTGAAAGCGTCGATAATACTATTTTGAAGAGTCAATTTATGCGTATTAAATTCTTCGGTAAAGGTAAATGAGGGTAGAGAAACCCATTTGCCTTTCATAGAAGCATCGCCTATACCAGTCTCATACAATGCTCCAAAATTTAGATAAACTGTTCCGCCACCATATAACAGCACGTTATTAAGCTTAGTGACATTTCCCTTATCGTCAATTGAAATGCTAATTAGTCTTTGCGTTCCATCGCTACAGCCTGTAATTTTGATGGTGGGTGTCTCCGTTATAACCCCATTAATTTCTTTTGCCATATCTATGGTCGTTTCAAAAGTACCAACGGAGATTTCTCCTCCTTTTTTCATCGTTTCATATATGTCTTTCGATGAATTGCAACCCATACAGCCCGCTAGTATTGAAGATAGCATAACGATGAGGAGAAGAAAGCTAATTGCTTTGGTTTTATTAAATGTTTTTCTTTGCATAAAAGTATCCTTTCATAAGTTAATTTTCTATTATTATTATGATAGATTAAAAGGATTAGACTTGAAAAAAACACAGCCTCGTTTTCGAAGCTGTGTTTTAAATTTGGGTTGCGCAAAGAGAGTGGCGACCACGCTATACTTGTTGGCCGCTACCGAAGCGAGATTGTTAGGCGCAGTACATAAACCAAGCTATTGTATCATTTAATATTATGAATAATTACGCTCATAGAACTTTAAAGTATAGTTACTATACGGACAATAAGCATAGGTATGGCGCATCAGACATCCGGCTCCCCATTTAGAGATGTATTGGGTTGAATTATAAACGATTGCAGAATGGGCATAGTCCGGATTAGAAGTAGAATAATATACCTTAATGCCATGTCCAGGATAATAATTACTGCCTACACTTTTACGATTGTAGCTTCCGTCTGTCATATACGCAGTAGGGTAATCTATCCATATACTATTGGATGTGCTCTGTTGATGCCATGCGTACGAATGGCAATTATAGCGAAATGTTGGGTAGGCTACAATAGATGCATTAGGATAAATGTCTGTTGCAATATCTAAAAACATTTGATAATCAGTGCTGTTTAAGTCATTGCCATACAATGAAAGAGCCGCTACCGATGTATTTTTGGGTGTGCTTACCGTCGTTGTTGTAAACGTATACGTTCCTGTTAGAGCGGATTTTGTTGGCAAGCAACCTTCTTTTTTCAGAGTTTCAGACAGATATGTAAGTGCGTAAACTCCATATATATCAGAATAAAAAGCATTTATGGATCTTGCTAAGGTAATACATTTATTAGTAATAGCCTTACACTCTTGATCACTCAAAATATCTTTATCTAATGCTGAGTTTATTATAGCAAAGATAAAAGAAAGTTTCATTGCAGGTATACGGGCTTCCTTCTTTAAAGACTTTAGATTAACGGATTCAACATATTTAACCAATTCATATGAGAAATCATCTCTTTCAAAAAGTACTTGCATAGCATCGAACTGCTGATATACACTGCTAAATCCTGCACTTAAAGTGTTGAAAAGTAACGCATCACCAGCTAAAGGATAATCTGAGCAGGCTACCAGCAACTCTGGTGTAGACATATTCTTCACAATGTTCTCAGGTATTTGGCATGCATCTACCATTTCCTGATGAGTTGTGAAACTTTTCCATATTTCAGGGGTTTTCTCAGGTGTGATGGGGTAGGTATATTGTTTTTCTACGGTGTATAAAGGTATTTTGCTATTAGATATCTCTTCAGCAATAGCAGCACCGTTGACAGGTATAGCGGTCAATAAGGCCATTACCGCTAATATTAATGACATTATTTTTTTCATAAAAATAGCTTCCTTTCTTCTGTTTTTAACGTTGATTTTATCGCACAAAACGTGCATGGCTGTTAAGTTTAATCATGAGCATTGCTTAAAAGATATTTTGCAGGAAAATTTATCAGAATTATTTTCACTGATATTTCCCAGCAATAATTATAACGACGCTGAAGCATTATTGTTGGTTCTCCTTTCAATGTTTTAATGCAAAAGAGATCTTTGCTCTCTTACTTCAATAAACACCGTAATACAATAATTTGGAGACATATTTACAAATATATATTTTTATACAATAATCATCGTTTGATATATTCGCATCTTTGATAGAATGATGAAAGGTAAAAAAATAAAGAGCTCCAAAAGTCAGGAGCTCTATAAGAATTCATATTTCAATTTTTTCACTGCATATGATATTGCAATCTATTGCTTGTGTGAGGGTTGAGCTAAACACGCTTTGCTTTATAACATCCCACGTCAAGGTATCATCGTTTGTAAGCACATAATAAGTGAGTTTTGTGTTTGCATCCATTACATTCTCTTCATATATTTTCATGTATGAATATTCTTTTATATTCATTTTCCCATTATCGATTGTTTTAATTACGAACATATCGTTATCATATGATATGTCACGTGTATATAAGCCTTGCCTCTCTGGATAGTCATAAAAAAACGCCAGTTTTATTTTGGTGTAATTTCCGTTCTTAACAGAATCAATAAAGTTTTCCCAATTGTTGTTTCCAAATATCATTTTATCATTTCCCCAAGCTGCATAAGGTTCATTCATAAGTGACAGATTATGTTCGGTATTTTGCGTGAAGTCTATGTCTGAACCAATATCATTAGAGTTGGGTGAAGTTTGACACCCAGATGTAAAAAATAAACACATGATAAGTATTAACATTACAGGTATTGTTTTTTTGTTTTTCTTATAATTGTTTTTCACAATCAACTATCACATCCTTAAATCTTTATAGATCAGCGAAGTCTTCGATTTATTGTCTTGTATATAGTCTATACTGTATGAATCGTGCCAGTCAAGACTTTGTTTCGGCAAAAATTATTTAAATAAGTGCGAAAGAAGAAAAAACCGCCCCATAAGTATGGAACGGTTCTTTCAAGGGAATTTAGATTATCCTATTCTTGTTGAGTAGTCTCATCTCTTGCTTGCGTGACAAAAAGATCGACCAGTCCGGTGTGTACCCGATCAACCACGAAGTAGCAATTACGATCTCCACCCCAAGCATCAGGATTCGAAACTACCGGGATGGCTTTAGCCCACTCCTTGTTATCACGAGAAATGCGCCCATCCCAATCTTTTTGCTGAACGGTGTTAGCCAGCACATAGAGCATACGTTCCTTGCCAAACTGCTGTATAACCTGCTGGACACCACCCTTGTGCAAGCAGTTATCATAGTAATACTCAGAGATCGCCGATTCAATCGCCAGCTTGCAAGCTATGTTAGCCTTGTTCGAGGCTCGGTACAGCGGTAGTTCGTCATGTTCTCTTGCGTACTGCGAAGGATGCTTGTAGACTGGGGTGTCCAAAAAAACTTCCTTATTGTTTTCTTTATTAATTTCGCTCATTTTTGTCTTCCTCTATCTTTTCCTTATATTTTCCTTAGTTTTTTTGATTTAACCGTATGCTCTCAAAACCAGCAGCTTCGATTTCTTCTTCGGTCATTCCACAATCAACTAGCACTTCGTACAACTCATCACCACTATACATTTCTGCTAAGTAGTCAAGAGTGCTTTCTAAGAGAGACAATCGTCTTTCTACAGAAGCCCACTCTGGTTTAAAGCCTTTATTGGTTGCAGAAAACCAATGATTCTCACATCCTTTGTTTTCGCATTGTCCCTTTCTGACAAAGGAGCCACATTTCGGGCAACGCTTAGTGGAATTGACATATTCTGTGCGGTTAATTATCATCGTTAACACTCTCCTTTTCGAATCACCCCGTGTGTCCAAGGACCGGCATAAACACCAAGTTCTTCGAACTGTTCAAACAATGCATCGCGCATATCGGTAAGATAAGACTGGAAAAACCCTTCCTGAGTCATCTCAAATGCATCGATTTCCTCATCATCGTAATGGCCAGGTGCTTCTTTCTGAAGTAGCTTAATGGCAAGACTCCAGTTATTGTCTTCAATTGCAATGTAGAAAAATTCGTCTTCCGCTATTGCATTTTCAGTGTTAGAAAGCCATTTATCGCACGAGCTAAAACGATACTGTTTTGCTGCAAGATCTGCAATAAACATTTCCAAAACATCATCGATATTCTCCGATGTGGAATGCTCATCAAACTCATAATCGTCTATTTTGCCTGTCCCTTGTATAGTCTTAAGCAATACAGGCTCATAATTACCGTCTTTATATCTGTCTTTATATCTGTACACCAGCAGATCCTCATAATTAATATAAAACAGACCCTCGCACTTATTGTGAGTGCATACATTTCCTTTTCCCATGGTTTTGTTCCTTTCTTTTTCTTGTTTAGATGTTTGCTAATTTGATATTTTTTACAGGTGTTTTCTTACCCAATCGATCTCTTCAGGAGTTATGAGCGGGTTGGTAACTGCCTTAAATTCGTCAGAGGAATCGCCTTTGCATCCATAAGGACAGGGATCAATGCAGTCGCTACACATGCTGCAAGGAGCTAAAGGCTTTCCACATTCAGGGCAGGCAGTAATGCCCGTTGAATAAATTACAACCTCGCTGTCACAGAATGGACAATATTCAATGGTATAATTATCAATGTTCTGAGGCTCAGGCTCTTCAGCAATTTTTGCTTCTAGCCATGCATCAAGCTCCCACTTGTCCGGAAACTCTTCTACAGAAGCTATGCCTGAACGGTTATCAATGCCTATTAGTTCTATGTCTGTATCGAATACAAACAGCCCTTGTGGTTTACCTTGGTTGATGATTTGTTCGGCAGTTTTCTTATCAACATACCTATAAAACACCCCAACACCAAACTGACCACCGCAGTTACAGCAAACACAAAAAGTGTCTCCGCCTTTTACGTGAACTTTACTTGTTGTTTGAGCACCACAATGAGGACAAAAAGCTGTAATTTTCATGTTTTTACCTCCTTGGATTTTTAATCCATTTGTTTTGTTATTCCCTATTTAATTACACCTCCACGCGTCATTAAATAGATTCACAATCAGTATGCAAGTTCGTCGTGCTTGCCAATTAAAAAATAAAACAATGCGGATTATCAATACGCAAATTGAAATTATTAAAGCTATTCCAGCCTTGAGGTTGAATATCTTTTCAACATCTCCCCCAGGCCTCTGTTGGTATTCTACAGTGCTACATGCACACTTGGGGCGTTCTGTTTTTTTAGGAGAATGTATGCTTCGTAGCTATCATTTTAGATATTTGCACCTGAGGCGAGATGCTTATGAACATATGAATATAATCCGGATCATATTTATAGAAGGTATGAAAGAAGAGTTTAATAAATATGATGTTCTATATATTTGGTAATGAATTCAAAAATTTCTTCTTACAGGTATATTCTGTTTCGGTATCTACTGCCACATAGCCAGTCCGAATTAAATGGTTGTTCACGAATGTTCTGTTATCAAGATAAACATAACAAAGTAGATTATCTTCGGTATCATATTTGACAGTATCGTATTTCAAGAATACTTTTCTTTTTTTGAATTTCTCCTGCAAGAAACTAATCGCTTGTTCTTGATAAAGCGGATTAGGCTTAATTCCTAATAAACGAACAGTAAAACCGTTGCTTAGTTTAATTTTATCGGGAGCAACAACCTTTTTTACAGTAAATAGTTCATCTCGTTTCACTTCTGATTGATCAATTTTTGAGCCAAATTGCTGTTTTTTTACATCCACTTTTTTATCCAGACGATGAGGATCGTGAAAGATGTAAGGAAGTTGATCAAAAGAAGATATATTTCCAATTGTATCTTCGGTAAATACAATTTTTGCATCATTTTCTAAAACAATCTGATCAGCTCCGAGTTTTTCACGAATCATTGGGGCGAATTCTTTATTGATTTCATAACCAATAGAATTTCTTCCCAAATTCTTTGCGGCAAGCGAAGTCGTACCGCTACCGACAAAAGGGTCAAATACAGTTTCGCCTGCAAAAGAGAACATTTTGATTAGACGTTTCGGAAGTTCCTCAGGAAACATAGCTATATGTCCCGTCTGCTTGACGCCATTGAAATTCCAATGAGAAGAAAAATACTGTCCCCACTCTTCTTTTGTCATAGCGGACTGTTCTTTTTGCTGTTGCGTTGGTTTGGGAGCATTTCCGAGCTTCTTAAAAATAAGAACAAACTCATAATCCATTTTGAGAATACCGTTGCGAGGATAAGGGAAACTTCCCATAATCGCTCCGCCGCCAGTAGTATTCATAGTAGTTGTTTTCTGCCAAATGATAGCTCCCATATAGTCCATACCAAGGCATTCGCAAAAACGAATTATCTCTGTTCTAATAGGAATGACTTTGTATCTGCCGTAATATACTGATCGAGCAAACTGATCTCCGATATTAATGCACAATCTGCAGCCATCAGAAAGAGCACGATAACATTCTTTCCACACTAAATTCAAATTATTTATGTATTCTTCGTAGCTATCATTAAAACCAATTTGGTCTTCTGTACCGTAATCTTTTAACTGCCAATATGGAGGTGAGGTTATAATTAACTGTACCGAATTATCTTTAATTTGATTGAGCGAACGACTATCGCCAAATATAATTTTATGCTCAGTCATCATAGCAAAGTCCCTTCTTGCTTAACGTGTTCACCATTGCCTAAAACAAAGTATTGTTCGTATGTAACCCCATGTTTTATAAGTGAAAAGAAGTTTTCGTTTTATCCTTTTAACTCAATTCTGCACGTACTCATTTGGAGTATTTCTGTGATGTGTGCGATCATCACATATTAAGTATGCAAGATTCAACCAAAAAAAAAGTGCGCTTCCTCTCATAACTAAAGTTACAAGTATCCACGCAAAAACAATGAATATATTATCAAATTAATATTTTCTACAGCTTCTTCACTTAATCCTACGTTTACTAAAGCTTCTCTATCAAAGTTTATTTTCGTAAGTTCGTCATCATATCCTAAATATCCGATAATGTTGCTTTCTGGCACAAAACACAATCCATAGGCCCCATATATATATCGCTTGAAACTTGGCCATGTACAGACGGAATAAATGGATAGCCTTCCGCTGATGCACTTGCGATAACTGTGGAACTTTTGGTTATTCGAAAGAAGCGTTGTTCACAATACTACATGTCGGATGAGCGAATTTTAACAAAAGTGGCTCTTTTGCTTTCACTGAAGGTTTTCTACACACTTTTATAATAAAATAATTCCTGCAAGCTTCAGGAAGGCGAGAGTTGAGTATTCTTTTATTTTTTTCTACTCAATTTTATTTATCCATAGTATCTTCTTAAAATTAAAGAAAGAAAAACTGTTGACTTCAAAAAAAAAAGGCAAAAAAGAAGAAGAGTTAAAAACTCTTCTTCTTACTACTCTTCCTCATATTGATACATAGGACTTTTTGCAAACTTTCAAGAGACCTTTTAAAAAATCTCTTAATTTTACCCCCGAATTATTGATAAATCAATAATGCCAAATTATGTATTTGGCATACCTATTGAGGTATGCCAAATGGTATGCCAAAATCGGTGATAAATGACGATAATTCGCGATAATCTACGATGACCTTATAATCAGCCTCAGACCCTATGGTTGTGCTGTTTTGCGGGTTTACGAGGGTTTCTTACTTACCCATCTGTCTTGCTACTTCTTCAGCAAAGTTTTGGAAAAGTAAAAGCCTCGGAACGCCGATGAAAAGCCACTTCACGGCATTATTTTTAACTATAAAAAAGCACTTGTTTTTGGCATACTAATCACCACTCATTTATGTCATCTATATTGGCAAATTCTTCCTTTTGTTTTTCCTTAGTAACATGTGTATAGATGTCCATTGTGGTAGATAACAGCGAATGCCCCATTATCATTTGAACAACTTTGGGGTCAAGCTTCTTTTCAAAGAGCCTTGTGCAAAAAGTGTGCCTGATTGCGTGAGGAAAAACTCTTTCAAAAACAACAGGTTCTCTGTTTTCTTGTCTTGCAGCTTCCCACTCGGCATCATTTATTGCTTTTACTACCTTATTAATTTCTCTTTCGGCTATATACCTTGTAACAGGGCTGCCGAAAGAAGTTGTGAAAACGAAATCGGTGAGTTCGCCGTCCTGTCTCCACCTCTTCTTGCCAATTTCCTTAATGCGCGCTTCCTGCTTTGCTTTTTGGCTTAGAAGAGCTTCTTTTACAGATGGGAGAAAAGGGATTTCTCTGTAGGAGTTTATAGTCTTAGGTGCCGTGAGCTTGAGCTTTTTCACACCATCATCGTATTGAGCAAGAAGAGCTCGATTTATGTTTATTCCTTCATCCCAATTGATATCAGACCATTTAAGCCCTCCCACTTCTCCTATTCTCATTCCTGTACCGAACATAACATAGAACAATTCTTTGTACCATGAATCTTCTGTAAATTTTAAGAATGTTTTCTGTTCATCAACTGACAGAAACCGGCGAGCACGAGTTTTAGTAGTCCATGGAACTTTAATTCCTATTGAAGGATTTCCTAAAATAATGTTATTTGCTTTTGCTACCTCCAAACACTCTCTCAGGAGATTTAGACCTTCTTTTAGAGCAGATACGGAAGTTCCATTTTGATATAAAGTAATCATAGCTGTTTGGACATCAACATTAAGGATGTCTTTCACCTTTTTATCTCCAAGAGCCTTTCCAAAAGACATTCTGTATTTCGTCTTAAGCGAAGGAATACTGGATTCTTTTATACATGGAACTTTATAGGCTGTAAACCACTCTTCAAACCAGTCATCAAGGAACAATTCTTTATTTCTTTTTAAATCAATACCGAGGGTAGCTTTGGCAATTAAGTCGTTCTTTTTCTTTTTAAGGGTTTCCTTGCATTTAGAAAGTTTCTTTGAATAATCAGCAACTCTTACTCCGTTAACCATGGCCCTACCGTAATACATACCGTCTTCTCTCTGAGAAAAACCAGGTCCAAGTTCGTTTCCGTTTAAATCTTTACCCATTTTCATTCCTCCTTAAAAGAGGAAGAGTAAGTACGCTTTTATTTTAACACCGCACTTTACATCTTCGCAACTATTTTCTTTTTTGATCTAACCATTCATCAAGCTTTCTTTTATTTGCGTACTTTTTTCCATCAATAGAAATTGCGTATGGAGTATCTTTTCTTGAGAGAAGCTCCCTCGCTTTTGTTTCTCCTATGCCCAAATACCTGCTAAATTCTTTTACTGTGAGTAAAACTTTTTCCATATAATACCTCCAATACTTTATTGTGTTGCTGTTTCCCTTAATTCACATGTAGGGAGTATAGATTTCTGATTGAATTTACTCTTCTGTTTTTTGTTTCCTATATATAGTATGATATTTTGTAAGCAAAAAAGTGGACAAAAAACCATGCACAAAATCAAAATGTGCATGGTCTTAGTCTGGAATAATTTGGTTTAGATTAGATTCTGTCGGCTATTCACAACAAAGGAACTTCCTGAATTTAAAGCTCGACGTTGAATTGATCTCCGGGCGCTTCATAATAGCAGTTTGCACACTGCCATATATCATCATCATTTGGTTGATGAATGACTTCGACGCATTCATCGACTACCTCAACAAAATCGCCACATTCGTTAACTTCCCAGTCCTGCACTATATGTGCTGATACATAAAAGGACATACTTCCACATCTAGGGCATTTCTTCATCCTGCATACTCCTTGTTGTCTGTTTTGAGCTTAATAGTCCAAGCGAGTTTCCCAACTGGGATTTCCCAGCATATCTGATGCTTTTTTTGTTGCAGCGTTATTGATATTTATATATGCAGTATCTTTGCTTGTGATTATCATGGCATCTCCCGTGAGGTAACGAAGTTTTTCGTTTCCGCTCTCAAAAATGATGATAGCATCATCTTCAGTAACGAGCCGACTGAGTCCGTTAGTAAAATTGTCATAAGCGATATCCCAATCGTAATCTTCATCATCCGTATCATTCCATCCCGAGATTCCGCCATAGCAGCCAAACGCAAAATATTTTGTTCCATTCGACTCTCTTGTCCAAATCTGGATATCATCTTCACCACCATGAACATTCTTCATAAAGTCCATGAATTTTTCTTCGTTCTTGACTTTAAAGTAATTTGTTCTTGTTGCGCAACAGTAATTAGCCATGTTTTCTATTTCCTTTCTATTTTACTGATTTGAATTGAGTTTGCGTTCAAGTTCTTCGATGTAGTTCGCAGCTTTTCTTGCCGCTTCAGCAATGCCATCGCTATAAGGCAAATTTCGATCAAACCATCTGTCGAGATATAAGGCAATGACTCTTGCACTCGTTGCATAGCTTTCGACAGTTGTTCTTAACCGTGCGTTCTCTGCCTCAAGATCTTCAACACAATCTTCTACTTTATCCATCACAGAAGAACTATGTTGTTGTTTTACGATGACGGCAGCGCGTCCGGTATTCTTCCAGTATTCGTCTGCTTTTTCTTTTGCATGAGATGCGTCAAGGTCTCTTGCAATGAGACGCATAATACCATTCTTATCTTCGCCGTATACAGCTTGTTTTTCCATTTTTTGCTTCTCCTTATATTTTGGAGCTTACAGCAATTCAGGATTGTCGTGAGCATTACCTATAACTTCCCAATCCCAAAATGGACTTGTTGAATTTTCCATATACTCTATAAAGTATGTAAATGGCAAATCAAATCCGTCTTCGAGATAAGAAATATCGCACTCACTGCTAATATCGCCATAACTGCCTTTGATGCACTCAGCAAATGGCATATGATATTCTTCGTCCCATTTGACACAGACAGTCGCTACAACATCTCTCATGAGATTGTCAGCATCACCGTAATGTACTGAGTAAATAACAATCACATCATCTACGAAAACTTTCCGCATATGTTCATAACAATGTAAGTCTGTTATCCTGTTTTCCGCAATTTCCTTTCCGGTATATTGTCCTATGGTTTCAGGAATGATTCGATACGAGAATTCTTCTCGTTCACGCCCGTTTTCTCCTGAATAATAATTGAAACCAAAAATATCAAAAACATCAAGGTCGGGATCATGAACAAGGCTGCCTTCGACCCATTCGTTATTATCTTGGCGCTTTGCTCGATGCAAGTATGTTGTATTCATAAATTTTCTCCTTATTCTTCTGTCATCGGCTCGTTGTCGCAGTTGTCCTCCATAAATTCTTTAGGTGTTTGATTGTAAACCTCACGAATTTTTTCTGTGATTAAGTTCTTAATGAGCAGTGCTTCAGCCTTCGTCGGTTTATAATCAAAATATGATGAGCCATCTTGCCTGCTGATCTCGCATTCGATCCGCAGAGAATCCTCAAATGGGTTATAGCGACCATACATGTTTAGCCAAGCACTATCGTCTGAGGCAGTGTCGACGTGAAACTTTTTATCTACATCGAACCATGTTTCGATATAAACCAGAATTTCTTGTCCGACATCATCATCGATTTGCATATCGCTATTTATAGCAATGTCGTCTCTAGTCAGTTCGTTATTTTCTTTCATGTTGTACTCCTCTTGTTTTGTTTTGTCTTAAACCAAATATTCAATTAAGTGCTCCTAATCGTCTATATGGTTCTATTTATAGGATGAAAGATTGGCAGTACAAATAACTGTCCTTTGCTTATATGAAGCAAAAAGAGACTCGCAAAGCGAATCTCTTCTCGTATTAATATTCGGTTACATTACAGGTTCAATCATATCCGGTGCCATGATTACATCATCAACGATAATCTCATCTATTGTCATTGGCTGACTGTAAAGACCAGAAAAACGCTTCTCCAATTCCACAATTTTCTCCATATCCGTCGGGCGTTCAAAGCGGCAATAGATATCCGGAGTTTCGTTCTCTGTGTCTTTATCATCGCCATCACGAATCTCGTAGATGTGCCCTCGCAGTCCTTCATATTCACTTGCCATATTTCCAATTATTTCCATACCAATAGTGTACTCGGTATCTTCGTACACATATGTTGCACCACACTGCCTTAAAATCATAAAATCAAACTCCTTCTGCTTTTGTTAAGAAATTCGTATGCAGCGGTCCTCGCCGTATACCACGGATAGACTGCTACCATTGTCCCCTGCTATCATTATACTGCCCATATCGTCTACTCCACGAACAGTACCTTCTGTACCGATAGGCGGTGCTTGCGTGTCATCCATCTTGTCGAGCCGTACACGGCATCCTACCGGATAGTTTTGACGCAGCATTCCTACTTCTGTTTTCGAGGGGAATTGATTGTTGTTCGTTTTTTCTCCTTTTTTATCTACCATACCATACACCGTCGATACACACTTCTACATGCGTATATTCGATGTTGCTGTCTTCGTACAGGGCTTCGGCGTGGTGAGTAAGACGCAGCAAGTGGTCGACGTCTTCTTCTGAAAGTTCGTCAGCTTTCCCAGCCCACACAAAGCGAACCATTCCTGTTTCCTTATTATATTCGTATTCGACTTCTTCAAAGTCGGCGAAATATGAATAATTTTCCCAGAAACGGTTGGAAAGCTCATCTACATCCTCTATTGTTGGGCAATATGCCTCTACTAAAATTTTAATCATTTTATTTACTCCTTTTTTTGTTTTGTTTTAACCAAATATTCGATTATGTCTCCTAATCGTCTATATGGTTCTATTTATATGATGAAAGATTAACGGACCCCTCAATATGACACCATATTAGGTTCGATAGCTACAACTGAAAGAATTTACTTTTTTTTTATTTATACAAAAATCCGCCATGTCTTGTACACATATCGATGAAAAACGGTTATGCAGAGAGCAGACCTACATCTTCTGTATGATTCTGCCTCCCCCGCACCCTTACTCCTACAACGCTCTCCTCCCTGCACTCTTAATCTTCTCACCGTATTCACCCTCTGCACCCTTAATTCAACAACGACCTTCGAACCCCGCACCCTTACTCATCAAAGCATCTAAAGTCCTGCTTTCTTAATTCATTGCAACGTACCACCTCCTCCACCCCCTTAACCACCGTTGACTCAGCCATTCAACACCCTCAACCATCAAAGCAATCCGTACCCTCTTAACCATTGCGGTACACCCTCCCCCGCACCCTTACGCATCAAAGCGTCTAAAACTCTGCTTCCTTAATCCACTGTAACGTAACACCTTTCCACACCCTTAACCGTATAACGGTTCTAAAACACAACCCCCTCACTCTCATAACTCTCCGCGTCCTATACACACTCAATTCAACAATACTCTTTTGCATACATCATTCTTTATCTATATCTGCTGTCACAGCCTTATACTTCACTTCCTTTATCTTTTTCTTTTTTAATTCTGATTATTTTCAGATAAAGGTACATGCATGATAGTTGCCTGTAAATAAGGATATTATGGGGTAGGCATTGAATTAAGGGTGTATAGATTGAATCTTTCTGCCGTGTTAACCTCGGTATAGTAGTAGATTTAACGAATTAACCACGCTAAGCGAGAATTGCAATACTGGGTTAAGGGTGTTGATATAGCAAGCTATGTAATGGTTAAGGGGGTATAGGAAGCATTTCATTGATTGTTAGCCTTGTGCATGTGGGATGCACTGGATTGAGTTAAGGGGGTGCATGGCGGGGTTGGTGATGGTTGTGGGTGCTGAAAAAGTGATTCATCGGATTAAGGGTGCTGGCATGAGGTCTTGCTACAGGTTAACCTCGGTTGGTGAGGCTAGTATTTATCCATTTAAGGGTGTGGAGGTTTGAGCCTGCTTATCAGATTAGCTCTGTCTGAGAAGAGGTTTATGAGTTGGGGTAAGGGTGTTTAGGATGAGGTTCTTTATCGGATTAACCCTGTCCGGGAAGAGGTTGATAGTTTGAGGTAAGGGGGTTGGAGGGTTTCATTTTATGGGTTAACCTCGGTTAGGGTGTGGATATGACCGGGTTGGGTTAAGGGGGTGCATGGCGGATTCGATGGCGGTTAAGGGGGTGGGGTCGGGGTGTTTTGTTAGATTAGCCTCGGGGGGTGGAGGTGGCTGCTTCGGGTTAAGGGGGGGGTTGAAAAAATATATTATTTTCTTGTTGAATTTTGATATTGCTTTTATCGATAGGTTTGAATATAATACGTGTAACAGGACCCACCACGCATAAGGTGTGAAAGCATGCTGCGTCTCAGGTGGGACATTTAACCCCTATAATACCCCGTCCAAACCACGTTGGGCGGGGCATTTCATATTAAAATAATCTTACAATGTTTATGAGATGCCTTTTAATAATGTAGTTTAATTTAAGTGTTCGGGTAAAGCAACAAAAAAGGAGATGGGTAACCCATCTCCAATTTGAATCAAATATCCGGTTTTTCTCTTTTAAGCAAGAGAATCACGGCAGAAGCAAGATCTTCTTCTGTAGCCCATCTGTTATATCCATTTTTAAGGGAATTAGAGGAAAAATCCTTTGTGTCTCTTGCCAAGCGATACATCGTTTTTCCGGCAAGAGGAGAGTAACAAAAAGTCTCAGCATTAACATATGCACAGCTTCCTGTGGATTTGTTAACAACATGTCCGGAACATCCTCTTTTGACTCCGTTTATGGAAATATTTTTAAGAAAAATCTCAATTTCTATTCCCTGAGCCATTGCTGCTGCGTTAAGCTGGTGTGTTAATTTTGTCTTCAACAACATTTTTTCTCCTTAATTTAAAACTATATATTCTGCTATTATTAATGCATTGCCCTGAGAAGTATTAATCGTTATACAATCCTCACGATTTGTTCGTAAAGCATAACAAACTTACCCAGTACTGTTTGGCTGTCATGGTAGTGTCCGAAAAACCATTTATCAAATTCAACCATTTCGGAAACCGTGTTGAAATACAATGTCAGTTCGTCGGGTTTGCATATGCCTTGTGAGAAACACGAAGCGATGTGCTGGGGGCAACAGTGACTCACGACAAAATCAACCTTATACCCGTTCTCCTTCAGTGTTTTCAGCCCGAAATCCATTTCTGCCTTTGACGGCATTTCCTGTTCCCACCATGACAAATGCTTAATTCTTAGCATCTCGCCTCGTCTTGTTCGCTTTTTGTACTCGTCAAAAAGTTCTCGGTTGGACTTAAAATCCTTGGGGTCGAGGATACCATCCTGTATATCGTGGCTGCTCGCTCCACCGAATGTAAAGAACTTTTTGCCGCAAAGATTAAACACATATCCCCGCATCAAGTGGTACACGTTTTCGCAAATCTTATGCGCCTTTCCGCCGTGGAAATCCACGATTTCAAACTCGTTGCTGTATAGTCTGTCAAAGTTTTCGTGGTTCCCGTCAACAAATAAGAGCGTAAAGTTCTTTTCTGAAAGCCGCTTGAACCACCATTTTTCTGTGTTATCTTGGTGCCATATACCGAAATCGCCACATACAATGACGAAATCGTCTCTGGTCATCCTTTTTTGTTCTGGGAAGCTGATTGAAGAGAACCTAGTCCAATCAGCGTGGCAGTCTCCTGTTACGTAAATCATTATTTTTCTCCTAACCTTTTATAAATAATTCTGACGATAGAGTTATCTATATTCCGTTACATCATAAATCCTGTCGATGTCAAAGAACAGAAGCGTTTCATCAGGAAGCTCAGGGCCAAAACGATTTTCTCTTTCTTCATATGGAACTTCATAGATTTTGCCGTCTTTTGTTTCAATAACAGCATAACCCACTCCGTAATCGAAGATTTCAGCTCCTACATCTTCCAAGAAATCATACAGGTCCTGGTCATCGTAAACCACATTGTCGATACACTCTACCATTTCGGCATGCTTTTCTCTGCAGATATCCTCGAAAGTTTTTTCACTAATATTCGGCAAGGAAGCTCCCTCTGAAAGTCCGCAGACGTCAGGGGGAGAGGAATTGCCAACGCCATCATTGACGGCGTTAAGCTGTTAGCGTTCCTTGCTCCTCCTTTTTGTAGCAGTAGTTATATCCATCGTTACGTTGTAATACCTTGCAGTATTCATACTTAACGGACGGTACAGTGTGTTCTCCTGAGAGATCGAAATAGCCAGAACTCCTGATGGCAATTCTGCCGATATATTGGCCTGCATACTTGCCTTTAGGTATATCTGCTTTAACAATATCTCCCGTCATAAAACTATGCGTTATTTTGCCGTTCTTGTCTCGCTTTATAAATGCTTTGGAATTATTTTTGTACTTAACAGTAATAATTCCACACTTGTTTATGTTACCTCTGAGTCTGTTACCTCTGCCCATAGCTTTAATGTGCAGTACGGGTTGATTAATGTTCTTGTAACCATCTTCCGGGACATTACCCGCGCAGAGTGCGTCAATGTGATGATCCTTTGGAAGATTAAGCTGTGTTCTGTTGAACTTTGTCCTTCCGCCCGTTGCAAGCTCGACGTTTGGTGTGTGCTCAAATGCCTTTTGAATGAGATAATTCCTATAAGAATTAACCCATGCGGCATAATTTTTTCTCACAAGAGGTTTTCCGCCGAGGAATTTTGTTACACACTCAATTCTTGCTTTATCAAGCTTGGACGGGATGGGAATTGCTTTGAGTTCCTCAAGCCACTTGTCAAGATTTAAAGAGCCCTTATCGCGATTGCAGGCATGGCACGCAAGACCAAGATTGGATGGTTTATTAGTGCCTCCATTGCTTCTTGAAACAATGTGTTCAACTTCGAGAACCGGGTCCTTTGAGGCTCCTCCGCAATACTGACAGGTATGTCCGTATTTTTCGAGAAGGTATTCCCTAACTTCATAGCCGAACAAGGTGCCTTGCTGATATTCAACACCCGAAATATCAGGATTATCCATTAACTGAGTATCGAATTTAACTGCCTCGATGCTGATTCTGTCAATCAGTATAAGCTTATGCAGCTTTTTAATCAGATTGACGATATTATCAGCAATGCTCTTGACGGACGGCGGAAGCCATCCTTCAGGTCGAGGCGATTCAGCCTTATACTTGCTTCCTTTCTTCAGATAATGATTAATCCACTTGCATCTGCGGTAACGAGTTTCCCTGTTTCTGCGGTTTCTTCGTGCTGCAGCGCGGGTTTGAAGACCTGTTTTTACTGCATCACCTCTGTGTTCCAGTTGGATAAACATTTTAACCGAGTTGTCACTATCGTCTACAACTGCGATTCCGGTAGTTTTAGAGCCGGGGTCGATTTTGATGTGGTGTGTTTTAGTTTCAAATTCTCGGACATCCCTGTCCTTGATCCTTATTGTGAACGGATACATCTTATGCACAACCGCTCTTTGTTTTGTTAATAATATTCTTGCGCGTCTGGGCGTGGTAAAACCCATGGGACGCTTATTTTTATCAAGAACAATAACCATTGTGGTCTTACCATTCCTTTCTTAAAATTAAATCCTGTTACGGACTTGTAACGCTGTTGCAAAAGGGAGTCGAACCCTTCTGCAACAGTCTCTCCTCGCCAATGTTATCTGGGCTTTTTACAAGCACAGCACTGTCCTACTCTTAGACTGTTTAGACCGTGCTCAATGCGTCAAGGTGCTGGAGAAGCACACCAGTGCATATTGACCCGGATAACGTAGCACCTGCTCATAGCTACTCAATGCAGAGCTTGCAAACACTTTCGCGCTCACAAGCTCCACCTGAAAGCTCTCTAACGAGAGCGTCAGATGGAGTCATTGACCGCAAATTTTCCAAAACTTTCCGTCGCAGTAGATATACTGCTTTGCACTCTTACGAAG
>CAYMIS010000044.1:0-25236 GCA_964390485.1 uncultured Roseburia sp.
CACTATATCTGGGGAAGAGAAGCATACTATAGACTTAAGCCTTCACCCCTGAAAAAAAATTTATACCACAATCGTGCTGCTTTTGGACTTGGACTTCAGGGTCCGGATTTTATCTTTTATTATCTGCCTTCCTATGTCCTGCACCGGAAAGCATTAGGCGCCCTTGCCCACACTACCAAAACTCAGAAATTTTATGCAAATTTATTAGAAAGCCGTAATCTATTTCATAATCATGTAGACCGGCATATCGCAGAAGCGTATCTTTTCGGTTTTCTTGGACACTATACCTTAGATACAAACTGCCACCCTTTTATTTATGGCAGAACCAGCTATCACGGTCACAGTGATAAGGCATATTTCAGCCGTCACGCCTATTTGGAAACGGATATTGACACAGATTTACTGGCAGCAAAATTGCACCTTACCCCTTCTGCCTTTTACCGGGCGGAAACCTTAACCTTAACAGCCCGCCAGCAACGGGTAATTGCTACCATGCTGCATTATGCCTATCGGAATACCTATGAGGGTCTTCATACCACATGGCTTACGATGTATATTGCTATCTTTTCCATGCAGCTTGGTATGTTCCTTTTGCATGATGATTCCGGACAGAAAAAAGTACTCTTCCGCTGGACAGAAAAGCACTTTTTAAAATTTCCATTATTCTCACCGCTCATTCCCAGCGACAGTCTTTTTTTCCGGACGGACCCTTTTAATATGCGCCACGAGCCTTGGCATAACCCATGGGATGCCACCCATACTTCAACAGAATCTTTCTTTGATTTGTATGAAAAAGCCAGTGTAATTTATGAACGACGTTTTAAACGACTGGCAAAATATTTTTACCAGAAAGGAAATTCCCATGAAAAAGTTTCCCAGCTAAAAGAATTTCTTGATGATTATGGCAATGATTCCATGCATAGTGGTCTGGATTCTTCTATTCCAAGTTAAAAGAATTTAAAGGGGCAGTTGCAAAATCTTATTAAAAAATCCCCTGTCATAATTGGTATTATCAAAAACTTAGAGCATTCACATTTATTCTTTTGTAAAGAAAAGTTCGGCGAGTGTTGGATAAAACCTTAGAAATTCTTTGCCGTTTTCGCTGAATAACGTTTTGTGTCTGCTCACGCGTTTTACCAAAAGCAGCAAATTTCCGCCATCATGCGAACGCTCTGCTGCTTTTTGTAAACACCTTGAGCAGACATAAAATATCGCGATTTCAGTGAAAACGGCAATAGAATTTCAAGGTTTTTGACATCTCTCGCTGAACTTTTATTTGTCGAAAGAATAAATGCGAATGGCGTAACCTTGTGATAATACCAATTATGACAGGAGGATTGCTGAATAATTTTGCAACAGTCCCTTGTTGTCACTATAACATTTTTTATAAATGGAAATATTCCTTTATCTGTCCCAAAATAATTTCCATTAGTCTTGTTCTTGCCTCAATACTCGCCCATGCAATATGAGGTGTAATAATCAGACGTTCACTGTCTTTGATTTCCCGTAATGGATTGTCCTTGCTCATTGGTTCTACAGAAAGTACATCCAATCCTGCTGCTGCAATCACATTATGCTTTAAGGCATCTGCCAAATCCTTTTCTACCACAATCGGTCCTCTGCCCAGATTTAAAAAGATTGCAGTTGATTTCATTTTTGCAAAGGCTTCTGCATTCATTAAATCCTTTGTATTCTCATCCAGTGGGGCATGCACTGACACCACATCCGATTCCTTCAATAAGGTATCAAAATCCACCCGCTCATAACCTTCCTGGTTATTTTTCCCGGATGTAGAATAGTAAATTACACGACAACCAAAAAGCTTTGCAATATCTGCAACACGTCGTCCGATATTCCCCAGTCCGACAATTCCCCAGGTTTTACCTGATATTTCATGGAACACGTTCGCAAAATGGGTAAAAGTCGTATCACCAACATAACGCTCTGACTTTACATACTGGTCATAGTAATGCATTTTCTCCAACAGATAAAAGAGCAGTGCAAAGGTGTGCTGCGCAACTGTCTCGGTTGAGTAGCCTGCTACATTACGCCACTCAATTCCACGACTGGCAAGGTATTCTTTATCCAGATTATTCGTTCCTGTTGCCGTTACACAAACCAGCTTTAAATTCTTTGCTTCACCAATAGAAGCTTCATTGATGTTAACCTTGTTTAATACAATAACATCTGCATCTTTTGTCCGCTCTCTCGCTTCTTCCGGGGTAGAAAATCCATATTTCACTACTTCCCCCAGCTTATCAAAGCCGGATAAATCAATATCCTCTCCAATTGTTTTTGCATCTAAAAATACTATTTTCATTCAGATTGCTCCTAACCTGCTTTTTCTATCATACACATCCGGCTTTTGCCTACCTTTTACCGCTGTGCTGTTTTCTACTACTGCATGCTATCTAATGCTGTGGCATTTCCTGCTTCTGCAACCATGCGCTTTTTACTGCTGTGGCATATTCTGAACCAGTTTCTGCGACATTTCGTTATTTTCTACCACGTACATGGTCACTCCGCGGATTTCTTTTACAACAACTATTTCTCCAGCCTCAAAGGTTTTTCCCTCTTCATAGGCTCTCGCTGTCCATTCCTGACCGTTTAACATTGCCGCACCGGTTCCTTTGATATTATCTACCGCTTCTGTCAGACAAACTTTTTTCTCAATCGCACTTTCATAATTTGTTTTTACCAGACGAGGCTTTAAAAACTTCATTGCCCATGGTCTTGTAAAAATCAATAAAATTACAGATACTACGACGAATACGATAATCTGCCAGAAAAAATCCATTCCCAGTGCACTACAGATTAATGACACCAGTGCACCTCCTGCAAACCAGATAGATGTCAATCCAACTGTTACAATTTCTGCAACAACAAAAATAACAATCATAATCAGCCAAAACATTGTTTCCATTCTCTTATCCTCCCAATGTATAATTTATATCTTACCCGATATCTTATTCCTTTGTATTATAATTCAATATAATCTCATTTTCAATTGTTTACCAAAAACTCCTTTTCCAGCAGCCTATTCCTGAGAATGCTTTTATCCCTGTCCTTACCTGATTTCCGTTCTTTTTTCTTACTATTATATAAAGTTTTTGCCAAATGAACCGAAAAATATTCTATAAAAGAAAAGAAAGGTGAGGTATGTCATGGCTGCAATTTCAGGTACCGGAGTTAGTTTAAATTCCAAATTTTATCTTCGTAATTTTTACGTTTCCAATAGAGATGCAATCTCCTCTACCAAGCGTAAAGATTTAAGTAAAAATACACTTTCCCATGCTGATGCAGAGGCTCTTTTACGCGCTGCTAAAAAGCTGCGTACCTTTAATTATGAAGATGATTCCTCTGATGGTGCAAATATTTACAGCAGTGTCAGTGCCTATATTGAAACCTATAATAATGCACTGGATTCAGCCAAAAATGCTTCTGATTCTTCCTTAGAACGTTATTCCAAATATCTGAAAAATCTTTCTACCAAATATGAAGAAGAATTAGAGGACATCGGAATATCTATTGAAAAGGATGGTTCCTTAAAGGCAAATGAAAATCTGTTAAAAAATGCTGATTTAGCCGACGTGAAGAAACTGTTTTCCAAAGACTCTGATTACCTTAACCAGACCTCGCGCTATGCCAAACGCATGATTGCCAAGGCAGAAAACGCCATTTTTACAGAGCAGGCACTTGCCACAAAGGAGGCAAAGGAAAGAGCCGAAGCTTCTAATCCAATTACGGAAGCATTGGAAAACGCTGCAAACACCCAAAGCTTGTTGGCAGATGGAATTGGAACAAATGTGAATGTTTCTGTATAAACAAATGTGTGTTTTTATTCGGAGAACTTTTTCAAAAAAGAGGCTGTTGCCAAAAAGTTTGCTAACTATACCATGTCATATGGGCATGTTATAGTTTCATCACATTTTTGGCAACAGCCTCTTTTTATATTATTTTAATTAATTCTAAAAATCTAATCCTGTTATAACATTCCGGTTACTTCCATTCCATAGCAACCTCAATGTCATTTCCTTTTACCCTTACCTTTGTATAGCTTCCGCAGACAAGAGGCATCATCGGTGAAAGATGTCCTATATCCGCATCCATAATTACCGGCACCTGATATTCTGCCAGTAAATCCACTACCGCATGATACTGGTCTAGCCCCATCATCTCCTGTCCAAAGCAAAGCGGTCTTCCAATCAAAAAGCCTTTCGTATGCTCAAACCAGCCGGCATTTTTCATCTGCCAGATTGCACGACGGATTGCCATTACATTCAAGTCACAGCTCTCTAAAAACCAGATAATCCCCTCCTCTTTATAACGCTCATTAAACTGGGAAACCTGGTCAAATTTTGTTCCCAGCAAGTTTACCAGACAGTCCATACAGCCTCCCAACAGGCGGCCTTCCATCTTTATCTCTGTTTTTGGATTTTCCCTGCCGGAAAAGCCCTTGGTATTCTGTACACACACTTCCCCTGTTTTACTATCTACAAGACTTTCTACCGGAAAAAGGCGTAAATCCCGTTGTTCTGTTACATGGTATGGCTCTAATGGGTGCTCCTCATCCTTTAAAGATTCCTTTTCCCATAATTCATAGCCCTGCATCCTGTTTTTCTGACCACGTAAAAGCTGATATGCATCCTGTAAACTTTCATGCCACGGCTCCATTCCAAAAGCTGCTGCACAAGGTCCATAAACTGCTGCCGTATCGCAAAGTGTTGTCAGCAAAAAAGTCATATTTGTGTTGTCGGAATACCCCATATACCATTTGGGTTTTGCTGCCTTAATCTCCTCAAAATCCACGTAATTCATGGTTTCACACATCAATTCGCCACCACCACAGGAAATTAATATGTCATTTTTTTCACTGCAATAATATTCTGTCAGTTCTTTTCCACAGGCTTTTGGTGTATTGCTAATTCCTATTCCTTTCTGCTCATAACAATTCGGACCAAAGTCAAGTGTATGGCCTAATTCCCTGAATTTTTTTTGTGCATTTTTAAATGCTGTATAATACGGCTCTGCAGCACATCCAAAGGATGGTGCCACAAAACCAATCGTTCCATTTTCTGATAAAAATTCCGGATATCTCATATTCTTCCTCCTTAAATTTTCACTTTATAACATCATATCCCACCCGCAAGGTTCTTGTAAATGTTTTTCCTATAAAGATTAGGGTATCAAAAGGTCTGGCTTACAACTTTTATTCGCCAATTCCACCAAAACCATATTTCAAGTTTCGTTGTGACAAGCATTCCGATAAACCTCTGAAAACAAAAATTCCTGCAGAAACAGCCGTCTCTGCAGGATTTTTTTACCATAGCTCCGCTAATTCATAAATCAGTTTTTCTGTCTTCTCCCATCCTAAACATGGGTCTGTGATAGACTTACCGTAACAGCCCTCACCAATTTTTTGTGTACCATCTTCAATGTAACTCTCAATCATTAAACCTTTTACCAGTTTGTGAATATCGTTAGAGACTTTACAGCTGTGCATAATGTCTTTACTAATACGAATCTGCTCTAAAAATTGTTTTCCTGAGTTTGAGTGGTTTGTATCAATAATTACTGCCGGATTACTCAAATCCTTTTCTGCATAAGCTTCAAACAGATTCTGTAAATCCTCGTAATGATAATTCGGAATATTGCGTCCAAATTTATCTACATATCCTCGTAAGATTGCATGAGTCAGTGGATTTCCCGCTGTTTTTACTTCCCATCCTCTGTAAAGAAAAGTATGAGCGCTTTGGGATGCAATAATCGAATTCATCATGACAGAAATATCGCCACCGGTTGGATTTTTCATTCCTACCGGAATACCAACGCCACTGGCTGTCAGTCTGTGCTGCTGGTCTTCTACCGAACGGGCTCCAACTGCTACATAGGATAATAAATCAGATAAATATCTGTGGTTCTCCGGATAAAGCATCTCATCCGCACAGGTAAATCCTGTTTCCTCTACTGCTCTGGTATGAAGCTCTCGAATTGCAATAATGCCCTTAAGCATATCTTCTTTTTTCTCCGGGTCCGGCTGGTGCAGCATTCCTTTATATCCTGTACCAACAGTTCTTGGCTTATTGGTATAAATTCTCGGAATCATGAAAATTTTGTCCTGCACCTTATCCTGCACCTTGCGCAATCTTGAAATATAATCAATCACAGCATCTTCATTATCCGCAGAGCATGGACCTATTACTAAAATTAATTTATCCGATTTTCCCTCAAAAATATCTTTAATTTCCTTATCTCTTGCTTCCTTAATTGCCGCTATTTTATCGCTTACCGGAAATTCTTCCTTCAACTCGGCTGGTGTCGGAAGCTTCCGTAAAAATTCCATTTGCATTTCCATATTTCATCTCCTCAAATCCATCTTCTTATATGACATCTTTTATAGTAAAGTGCTTGCTGTTCTACACCCTCATACATGCATTGACAGTTTTCTTTCTATCATTTACACTGCCTAGATGATAGCACTTTAAAGCGTTAAAGTCAATACTTTTCTAATTTCTTACTCCTGTCAAGTCTTTCACAACCTCTGATGCAATAATTAGTCCTGCTACCGATGGCACAAATGCAGTACTTCCCGGAGTAGTCCTGCGAGACGGACTTTTCCCTGCAAAATCTCTTGTACTCTCCGCTTTTTTTGCGATATCCGCTTTTATTACTTCAGCTTCTACTTTTCCATTTTCCTCCACTTCTATTGGTGTCATAGCCTCTTCCTTGGAATAGACAACCTTTAATTTCTTTATTCCCCGCTTTTTCAATTCACGACGCATTACCTTCGCCAGCGGGCAAACCGACGTTTTATAAATATCAGTCACTTCAAAGGCTGTCGGATTTAATTTGTTTCCTGCACCCATACTGCTCATGATTGGAACTCCTGCTGCCTGCGATTCCATAACAAGTGCTATTTTTGCAGTGACGGTATCCACTGCATCCACCACATAAGAATATTTTGAAAAATCAAACTCCTTTGCATTCTCCGGCAAAAAGAAACACCGATGTACATTGACAACCGCATTAGGATTTATGCTTAAAATACGCTCTTTCATTACATCTACTTTATATTTTCCAATAGTGTCCCATGTGGCAATAATCTGACGATTCAAATTTGTTTCACAAACCGTATCATTATCTATCAAGTCAAAGGTTCCAACACCGCTTCGCGCTAATGCCTCTACCGTATAGCCGCCAACACCGCCAACACCAAACACTGCCACTCTTGCCTGCTGCAATTTCTCCATCGCTTCTCTTCCAAGTAATAATTCTGTTCTTGTAAACTGATTCTGCATATATGTTCCTCTCTAACTTCAAATGCCGGCTCTTTCACAAGCCGGCAATCCTTCTAACATTTATATTATTTCATATTAAGCAGCAGCTCTGCAAGCTGAATTTCATCCTTTCCAGGATGTTCCTCTAGCTCTATCTGTACTTACACATAAAAGAAAATGCTTTGTAGCTATTCTAACATTGCCACAAAGCATTTTCAACTATATAACACTACTCACTCTATAACACCATGCACAGGCCATATTCGTAATGTTAGTATCATTTTCTACCCTTTTACTCCCCCCGCAACAAGACCATTCTGAATATATTTTTGCAATGCCATAAATACTATCATAATCGGAATAGAAGATAGTACCGCAGCTGCTGAGAATAATGTCCAATGCGCTGCAAACTGATTCGTTATAAATGACTGCAATCCCAATGCCAGCGTCATCTTTCCCGGTGTCTGTAAAAATACTGAGGAAATGACGTATTCACTATAGGTACCTATAAAGGAGAAGAGGAAAATAACAACCAGTTCCGGAATCGCCAAAGGTAATATTATTTTATAAAACACTGTAAAATTTCCAGCTCCGTCTACTAATGCGGCCTCATCCAATTCAATTGGAATTCCATCGATATATGATTTTAAGAGCCATATATTAAATGCACTTCCACCTGCCAGTACAAGGATTAAAGCAAGACTGCTGTCCACCAATCCAAATTTGTAAATTATAATATAGTAACCCGATAATGCCATACTGCTGGGGAATACCTGTAAAACCAAAAGCGTCATCAATCCCATTTTTCTTCCGGTAAATCTTAATCTGGAAAAAGCATAGGCAGCCAGAGAAGTAAGAATCAGATTAATAATTGCTACTATCAGACACATTTTCAAGGAATTCCATACCCATAAAAGAAAATCCGTGTCTTTAAACAGGTTTACATAATTCTCAAAGCTGAATTTCTTCGGAAATAAGGATGACATAAAAAAGCTGTCTCCTGCCGAAAAAGACGACATAATTATCCAAAGTGCCGGGAACATAATTACTACAATAGAAAACCAAATAATAATTCTGCTTATCCACAACGTTCTCTTTTCGGAAGCAGATATATGCACTTTTTCATTTCTTTTCATTTAATCTACCTCCTTAAAAGAACCTGACATGTTCATATTTATAAGGGTCAGTGTACCAACAATAATAAAGACAAGTACGCTAAACGTAGCAGCTAATTCGTATCTATTGGACCACGTAGTCATTTTATATGTGGTACTGGCAAGAATGTCCGTATAACCTGCAAATTGTGTATCAACTCTTGCCGGTCCGCCTTCCGTAATCATGTAAATATTTCCAAAATTATTAAAGTTTGATGCAAAGGTAGAAATAACTAAAGGAATAGATACCCGGGTTACTAATGGCAGCGTTATTGTCTTAAAACATTGAAACTTTGTTGCGCCATCTATTTTTGCTGCCTCATAAAATTCCGGTGCAATTGACTGTAAACTGCCTAAACAAACATTCATCATATATGGAAATCCCAGCCAGAGATTTACCATGATAATTCCGAATCTTGCCCAAAAAACATCTGTCATCCAAGGGATATTCACATTGAAGCCAATCGCGTGAAGCAGGTTATTAATACCACCATATTGTTCATTTAATAATCCCTGCCATGCCAATATTGCAATCGTAGACGGCAATGCCCACGGAACAATTAAAAGTGCCCGGTATATTTTCGACTCTTTCATATGGGGGTTATTTAGTAATATTGCTAAGATTAACCCCATTGCATATGCCCCTAATGTACTTAAAACTGCAAAGCATATTGTCCAGCCAAGCACCGGAAAAAACACATTTTTTATACTCCCGGTAAAAACCTCCGCATAATTTGCAAATCCAACAAAGGTAAAATCTTCTAAATGATACATATTATAATTTGTAAAAGAAATCACAATTGTATATATAATCGGAAGACATGTCACCAAAAGTATGGAAACTAATGCCGGTAGCAAATACGGATATGCTTTTAAATTATTTTTCTTTTTCATCTTTCCACTACTTTCCGGAATTCATTAACGCAATTCCTTCTTCAATCTGTGAAACCAAATTCGTGGCAGCTTCCTGCGCTGTAAGCTCACCTTTAAACATGGCTTTCATATTATTCGCATATGGTGTCCATACCTGTCCCAATTCAGACACTGTTGGCATTGGCTCTCCATTATTAATCTGTGCAACAAATGCACTTGAAACTTCATTACTTTGTATTTTATCGTTCTCCTGATCTGATAATTTAGCAGGAATACGATTACCAACTTCATATAAATCCATTGCCCCATTGTCAATCAAATACATGATAAAGTCCCATGCCAGCTCCTGTTTACCGGACTTAGAGCTGACAAAGCCCACCTGTGTTCCCACCGGTGTAACAAATTCCTTATCATTTAATGTTGGCATTTCAGCTACTGCAAAAGGTGTTCCGGCAGTGGTAAAGCCATCTACATCCCATGGTCCTCCAATATAAAATGCCGTTTCACCATTTTGGAAATTACTCTTGGCAATATCAGAAGTCACATCTGCTGAAACAAAACCATAATCCTGACATAACCCGTTTATATACTCATATGCCTGAACTGCACCTTCATTAGCCAAACCAATATCACTTACATCATATGTATTATTTTCATACTTAAAAATATACCCGTCAAATGCGCGGACAAACCCAAGATTATAGTATATACTGCTTGCCTCAAACTGAATACCGCCATTATCTGCTGCAATTTTCAATAATTCTTCCCATGTTTCAGGTGCTTTGCTGCACTTTTCCGTATTATAAAACAGTGTTACTGTTTCCACCGCCAATGGTGCTGCATAACGTACTCCATCCACATAACAAGCCTGAATTGCTGCGTTAGAAAAATCACTATCCTGATATAATTCTTCCGGTGCCTCTGCTGCAAGACCTGCATTCACATAATTAGCCAGCTGGTCATTTGCAATTCCCACAACCGCATCCGGACCGGAGCTGCTATTTGCCGCCTGAACAAACTGCTGCACATCCGGTGTTTCATGAATTACTTCTATCTCATTCCCGGTTTCCTCACTCCACTTCTTTGCATAAGATTGTATTGTCTCTGTTTCAACTTCCATATTGGTCCAAATGACAATTTTATTGTTGTTTGATGTACCCCCACATCCTGTCAGCATAGCTCCTGCCAAGGATACCATAGCGATTGCTGAAATTAATCTTTTTTTCATGTTTTCACCTTCCATATTAAATATTTTTCATATTTACAAGTGCCTGATTTGCTTTTCCCTGTTTATTAAATAATGCCTGATTCGCCCAGGAATTACCGATTTCTCCCTTATCGTGAATATATTCACAACCTGCTGCTTTTGCCCATGTACAGGCAGTGATTGGAAGCCATGCCGGTTCCCAATATAAGAAACCAACTCCATTTCCATCATCCACACTTCTTATTGTGGATGCCAGCTTCTTCAAAAATTCCATCTGCCCCTCTTCGCTTGCCGGATAACCGGATTGTTTTTCTAATTCTTCTGCAAAAATCATTCCTTTACATCCCAAAGAATCTGTTGTATAACCCATCGCCGTTTCTGCAACAAGAACCTTCTTATGAAACGTCTTGCTAATATCATTCATATTAAATAAAAGTTCCTCCAACGTTCCGTTCCAATAAGGATAATATGACATACCAATCATATCATAGGGCAGATTATATGGCTCAATTGCTGAAAACCATTTTCGGTACAGCTTATTATCTGTCCCATAATCCAAATGCAAAAGAACTTTTATATTATTATCAAAATCCTTTACTGCTCTGATTCCTGCTTCAAGTAATCTTACCATTCCTTCCGGTGAAGCACTCTTTTCAAATACAGACTCCTGCTTTTGTCCATTTACCGGATTCACCTCATCCCCTTGTACGGACCATCTCCCCTCCGGCCATAGAAAACCGTTTGTGATTTCATTTCCGATTTGAACAATTGTGGGAATTACCTCATTACTCCTTAACTCTTCCAGTGTCTTTAAGGTATAATCATACACCCTCTGTTCTAATTTGGCTCCTGTTAAATCCGCCCATGCCTTTGGTTTTATCTGTTTAGAAGGGTCCGTCCAAAAATCACTATAATGAAAATCCAGCATAAACTGAAGTCCATTTTTTACTACTCTTTTTGCCAGAGAAACTGTTGTTTCCATATCATTGGTTCCACCACCATAGGGTTCTCCGGAAGCAGTATACGGCGTATGCCATAATCGCAGCCGTACTAGATTTACCCCTGTTTCTTTAAATATTTCAAAAATATCTTTCTTTTCGTTTCCTAAATAATATTCCGCACCCTGTTCCTCCAGTTCCCGCAACATGGAAACATCCATACCTTTTATAAATTCCATTTGTTACTCCTTCACCAGTTTAATATCATCAATTGTTCCCCAGCCTCCTGGCGCATTGGTAACACTCCATCCGATTGTAATTTCACCCTTTGAAATTTCTATTCCTTCGATTTCTGCAAGATTCCATGTTAAATAACCATCCAGGGATGTCTCCCCCTTTATCGTTTCTCCATCCACTACCGCGTACAGATATACACTGGAATTACTATCTCCAACAGCATCTCCCTGCACACTTCCGGTCAGCTTATAGGTACCGCTTTCCAGCCCTGTTAATTTCTGTTCAACGGTAAAGTTCACATCTTTTTCTGAATAGAAATGAAGACACTGGATTCCACTGTAGCAGTCTGTTTCTCTGGTATACAGATTCACTTCATCTGTAACTCCGTCAATATTATTAATTGTCCATCCTTCTAATTCAATTTCTTCAAAATCACCGTTAAATGCATAATTTCCATTTGCATCTGCCTCTGCTGTAATTGCAGCACTGCCATCTGCTCCATTTTTACCTGATGTCCCACAACCCGTAAAAGCCATTGCTGACAAAGATGCAGCAAGTAAAAGCATTAAAATTTTCTTTTTCATTTCCCTCTCCTTTTAGTAAATGTTTTTATTCTTATTGGTAAATGTTTTACTTTTATGAATATAACAGTTTTACTATAACTAGTCAACACGATTCACTTTTTTTCCGTTTTTTTGTATATCATTAACAATTTCCCAAAGACATATTTTTACAAATCCCACAAAAAAAGATGCAGGTCTTCTACCTGCATCTTTTCGTTCTTAACAGCTTTTTCTAAATATCGGTGTTCCATTTACAAAAACCGTTTTTGTTATTTTACGCTTCTTTATCATTCTCTCCTGCAGCAAATCTAATGCAGACTCACACATAAGCGGAACATCTACATGAAATGTGGATAAAGGTGGTGAAACGTACTGGGCCACATTCACATCATTAATACTAAATACCGCTACCTGTTCCGGAATCTGAATATTATGTTCATTAAGCGCCTGCAATATCCCAATTGCTAATGTATCACTTCCTACGCACAGAGCTCTTGGCATTTTTCCACCATTCACAATCTGCTTACCAATGCGATATCCTTCTTCCACAGAATTATGGTGTGTGATAAAAATCAAATCTTCATCCAGACAGCCATAATATTTGGCACTTTCTCTGAAGGACCATTCTCTCACATCCATGGAAGGTTCACCGGTATCTATATTCCAGTCAATGCCTCCAACAAAACCTAACGTGTCGTATTTTTTTTCAATAAAATAATCCACAATCTGCGTGACAATAGAATCCAGATTCGGCCGTACAGAATCAAACACTTTTTCATCCGGAGACGAATCTATAAATATTCCATTCTCTGTTATTGTCCTTAAATAGTTCAATTCCTCCCGATTAAACCATCCGATTGCAATAAATGCGTTAATATTTTTATCCAACGACTCCAGCCCTTCTTCTTTCGAAACCCTCTGGATACTTATATTTCTCATTTTAGCCAGTTTCAGCAAATGAGAATATATCGATTGATAATATATATTTTCTAATTCTTCTTCATGATATCCCCATGATAACAAAGCAACCTTTTCTATTTTAGGATTAATCACCTTTTTCTTATATCCTAAACGCTCTGCCACCTCAAATATACGCTCTCTGGTTTCCTGATTAACCGAAAGACTCTCATCATAATTAAGTACCCTTGATACCGTTCCACTAGATACATTCACTTCATTGGCTATATCTTTTATCGTTGCCACATAACTCACCTCTCATTTAGTAAATAGTTTACTAAATTTGTTTTATTGTGTCAACGTCATATTTTACTTTTCCACTTCTAGCGGGTATAATGAAGAAAACACAAGACAAAAAACGAAAGAAGGGTGATTATGATAAAACGTTATAAAAATTTTTTGTGTATCTTCTTAAGTTTGATACTGGCTGTTTCGATTGTAAGCCCTACACAAGTGTCTGCAAAAGGAAAAACCTTTCAGACTGGCATAACTTTGGATTGCGCCAGACGCTATTACTCTGTAGATGATATAAAAAAATATATTCATTTACTCTCTGGTGGTGATGCTCCATTTTTGCAGCTCCATCTGTCGGATGATGAAAATGTAGGCATAGAATGTCTCTATTTAAAACAAACCGTTAAAACTGCCCGGAAATTAAAAAATGGCAGCTATCAAAACAAAAAAACCGGAAAAAAATTTTTAAGCAGAGCACAAATTCGGGAAATCCTCCGTTATGCCTCCAAAAAGAATGTTATGATAATTCCTGAAATAGATATGCCGGCACATATGAATGGCTTTTTTACCTTAGCACGTCAGGCATATGGTTCAAAGTATCTAAAACAGATTGTAAAAAGTGCAAAAAACTATCCCGGTGAACTAGATATCAAAAGCAAAAAAGCCATAAAATTTGCTAAAGAAATTTATAGTGAATATGCCGCTTTGTTTAAGAACTGTAAATATTTTCATATGGGTTGTGATGAATTCTCCTCAGCTTCCGGAAACGATGTAGTATCCTATATCAACACCATGTCCAAATTTCTTCAGAAGAAAGGATTTACTGTTAGAATCTGGAATGACTTGCTGTATAAGAAAAACATCAAAAAAGTGAATCATAAACTGCAGGTTACCTATTGGAGTTATGATGGAGATGTCCAAAACAGTTCTTTGAAGAAAAAACGCAGAAAACTTCGCGCCAGCGCAAAAGAGCTGCAAAAAGAAGGGTTTAAGATACTTAATTATAATTCTTATTACCTCTACTTTACGCCTTCCAAAACCAATTGCAACCGCGCTGACCGGGATTATATGGTGCAGGATGTAAAAGAAAACTGGAACATCCGAAAGTGGGACCAGGACAGTTCTAAAGAGCTTCCAAACAACCGCAATATTCTTGGAGCTGCAGTGTCTGTCTGGGGTGAAGATTCTGCCGGACTTTCTTCTAAGAAAATTTATCAGCAGGTAAAACCGCTATATCAGGCAATGGAACAGAAAACCTGTGGAAAATAGCACTGCATACAACAACTAAAAATGCATAAATAAAAGGAGTATTGCCAAATAAGATTTTTCAAAATCCATTTACCTTATTTGTAAATACTCCTTTTACTATTCTCTTTTATTTTCTCATTCTATTTGATACACACCACCGCACATCGCCGGAACAAATACTTTTTCGCCCACATCATATACTACATTATCTATTAGTGAAACCATCTTTTTATCTGACTGATGATAATAATCCTCTTCCGAATTATTTACTATCACGAGAAGTTCTTCCTGCTGATTTCTTCGTATAAACCCATACACATTTTTATCATCCATACAGAATACTGTGCTGTAACGTCCGTTCCGTAATGCAGTATGCTCCTTTCGAAGCCGAATCCAAAGCTTTAGCTTCTCTAAGCAGCTCTCCTGCTGCCCCCAGGGCATTGCCCGACGATACTCCGGTTCACTCATGCCTTCAATATAATACTCGTCACCATAAAAAACAGACGGAACACCTACTCCCATCATCAGATAGAAAAACGCCAGTTCCATCCGCTTTCTATCGCCATTGCAATGCGTCAGAAATCTTGGCACATCATGGGAGTCAAGGAAATTCATCTGGGCAAGACTTACTGCCCTTGGATAACGCATCATCATTTTATGCATTTGCTGGTCAAACTCTGATACGGACATTTCTCTTGTGGCAAAAAAATCCTTGCACAAATAAGAAAAACGATAATTCATTGTAGAATCAAACTGGTCCCCTCGCAGCCATTCACCTGCATCCTCCCAGATTTCGCCTATCAGAAAGGCATCCGGCTTCACTTCCCGAACCGCAGCCTTAAAATGCCGCCAGAAATCATGGTTAATCTCATTGGCAACATCTAAACGCCAGCCGTCAATATCCGCCTCTCTTATCCAATAGGTGCCCACGTTAATAAAATATTCCTCTACTTCTTTCTTTCCGGTATTCAACTTTGGCATCTCCTTCACATAAGCAAATGCCTCATAGCTTGGGGGATCCGCGTAGGCAATCGGCTCCGGCATCTCATAAAACCAATCATAATATTTTGATGCCTTTCCTTTTTCCAACACATCCAAAAAAGCAAAAAACTGAGAGCCGCAATGATTAAATACCCCATCCAGAATCACTCGGATTCCATTTTCATGACATTCTTTTACGAATGCCTTAAACTCTTCCATCGTTCCAAAGCAGGGGTCAATGGAAAAGTAATCTATGGTATCGTATTTATGGTAAGAACTGGCTGCAAATATTGGGTTTAAGTAAATGCAGTTGATACCCAATTCTTTTAAATATTCAATATTTGCTTTTACACCATTTAGCGTTCCCCCCAGATGGCTTACCGACTCCTTTTCGCCCTCAAAAAGTGACTTTACCGGCTTTCTGGAAAGTTCCCTGCTGCCTGAGGCAAAGCTGTCTGGAAAAATATGATACATCACAATATTTTCTACCCAGTCCGGTATGGAAACAATATCCTCTCTTCGGATATATGGAAACTGAAAATATTCTGTTCTGTTATTTCCAATCTTTTCACAAAAATTTCTCTCGTAATAATATTCCTGAACCTGCCCATCATCCAGCAGAAAATAATAACATACTCTCGTGTAAATATCACAAATCGCTGCTTCAAAATAATCAAACAAGTCATCTGCCGCCACCAGCTCCATCGGCAGCGCTTTCACCCGAATGTTCTGATTTGGGTCCACCCTGTCGCCATAAAATAATATACACTTTTTAATATCGTTCTTTTCTGCCCGAAGGCGGATGATAATGGTATGTTCATCCTCCGCAAATGCGTATTGCGAAAGTGGTATATGTAAAATTGCACTTTTGTTCATTTTTCCTCTCATTCTGCCGTTTTCGCGGCTTTTGCATCACTGGGAACTTTGTGCGCCAGCACAAATTCCAGTTTGAAAGAAATTAATTTCTTTCAAACTTTTATCCTTTCACTCCACCTGCGGTCAGCCCTGATACCATGTACTTTTGAATCTTGAAAAAGATAAGAAGTACCGGCAGTGACACAAGAATGGATGCTGCCGAGAACATCGGCCAGCTTCTGCTATAATCGTTCGCCTGTAGCTGATATAAACCTCCCGCCAGTGTATAACTATTCTCATTTAGCAGAAATGTTGTGGAAAACAGATACTCATTCCAGACATATATCAGCACCATTACCGCCGTCACAATCACTGCCGGCAGGGCAAGAGGCATTACAATTTTCCATAAAAGCTGAAAATCACTAGCTCCATCAATCTTCGACGCCTCTTCGATTTCTACTGGAATCGTGTCAAAATAACCTTTCATATTCCATATAGCAAAAATACACATACTTCCTGCATAAATAATTACCAATCCCGCCCTTGTATCCAGCATATGTAATTCTTTTAACAGACGGAATAATGCAAACATGGATAATATCTGTGGAAAAGCGTTCAACAGCAGCAACAGCTTTAACAGTCCCATTCTTCCTTTGAAACGATATCTGGAAAAGGCATAGGATGCCGTCACTGCCAGACTGATTGCCAGAATCATCGTTAAAATGCTTAATACCGCAGAATTATAAAACCATCTGAAAAATGGTTTTTCCATTATCACTGCCTTATAGTTATCCAGCGTAAATTTTCCATTAATTAGCGAAAAATCAGATGATAGGGCGCCGCTTCCACTACTAAAGGAGAGACTTAATGCATAAATAATTGGAACCAGCGCCAGAAAGCAAATCGTACAATAGAAAATGTGCAGTCCTGCAATTTTTATCGTTCCCTTCATTTTCTTACTCATAGCTTTCCTCCTTCACCTGTCTGTTTGTTAGCATCGAAAACAGCATAATTAAGAAGAAAATAACAATCGATACTGCCGACGAAAGACCATAATTATTTGATACAAAAGCGTTCTGCTGTGCATAGGTAATTACTGTCTGTAAGGTTGCACCGGAATAAGAGCCCTTTTGCATTGTAAGCAGATATACAATGTCAAACTGCTTAAAGGTAGTAAAAGTTGTCATCACAACGGATGGCGCGATAATTCCCTTAATTGCCGGAATGGTAATATGAATATTTTTTTTCCAGAAACCGGCACCATCCAGCTCTGCGCTCTCATAGTAGCTTCTGTCTACACTCTGTAACGCTCCGTCAATCATCATAATCATAAAAGGCAGTGCCATCCAAAGATTTAACACCATACAGGAGATAAATGCTGCTGTATTGGTAGACAAATAATTTGCTTTTTCAAAACCAAAAGCTACCCGAATTTTATTTAGCAAGCCAAACTCTGTATTATAAATTCCAACTCTCCACAGCAAAATTGATACATATGCAGGCATTGCCCATGGAAACATCAGAAGTGTTTTGTATACACGTTTTCCTCTTAAACCTTCACAGTTCAAGCCTAGTGCAATAAAATACGCTGCCACCACCTGAATTCCCATATTTAGCACTGTCCAGAGAATTGTTACAAACAGTGCCTGTAAAAATCCGGAATCTGCTTTTAAGAGTGCTCTCGCATAATTATCCAATCCAATAAATTCAAAATTATTCCAGTGATATAAATTCATATTTGTTAACGAAATATATCCTGTATATACAATTGGAAAAACAATTACCGCTGCAATTAATAGCAGAGCCGGCATACTGTATATCCAAGGTATCGCCTTGTGTCTGTTCTTCATATCCTGTCTTCTCTTTCCTTACTATTGCATATCCGCGATTGCAGTCAATGCCTGTTCCTGATAAGTTTCAGCTGCTGTGTTCACATCTTCCCCTGATTTATTTACAGCGGCTAAAAGCTGCTCTGCCGGTCCCCACATCACGCTCATTTCCGGGATATTTGGCATTGGCTGTGCAGTTTCCGCAGTTGTTTTCATTGCCATAATCATTTCATTTGCTGCTACCTCTGCCTCCTCATAAGCTTTGCTGTTTGCTGGTGCGCAATTGGAATTATTTGCAAGGGCAATTCCAACCTCCGGGCTTGCAATCGCAATCAATACTTTTTCCAGTGCATCTGCATTTTCTTCTGCCGCATGCTTCATCACCCCAACACCCTGTACACCGGAAAATGGCGCAAGACTCTTTCCGTTTGGAAGTGTAAAATCAGCAAGGGACTTAATTCCATAAGAAATACCCGCATCCTTCATACCGGAAATCAGCCAAGGTCCACCAATAATTGCAGCTGCTTTTCCTTCGTTAAACAGTGCCGTTACGGTATTATAATCTCCATCTGCCTGAAGCGCTGCAAATTTCTGATTATATGTAATTGCATCCTTCGTTTCCTGTGTATTTAAACCAGGATTTGCATCTTTATCGATTATATATCCGCCGTATCCATTGATGAATGGAGCAACGTTGTATGCGGTGGAATGCTGGTTTACAACAGCATAAGTTCCAGCCGCAGCATCCGTATGTGTCACCATATAATCATACAATTCATCTGTTGTTGCAGGTATCTCACCTTCCCATAAGTCCGTATTATATAAAAATAGCAATGTTTCATAATAAACCGGTAAGAAATACTGCTGTTCCTTATACTGTCCAGCCTCTACCGTCATTGGAAGTAAATCTGCTAATTTATCCTCACTGATGATATCCGTCACTGATGCAAGAATTCCCATTTCTGCAAAAGTTCCTAAGGAATCATGAGCATAAAAATACATATCCGGTCCGTTTACTTCATCATTTCCATAAAGCTGGAGCTGATCTGTTAAACCACTCTTCTTTTCAAAAACAACAGTTACATTTTCTGACTCCAGCTGACCATTTACGCAGTCTGCAATTGTCTGCATAATTGCTTCATCGCCATCGTGCCAGATTTTAATTTCTGTCGTTTCATTCGAACTGCTTTCATTTACTGCATTATCCTCCTGCCCTGAAGTGTCCCCACTTGCAGAATTCTGCTCTGCTGCAGCCTGTTCTTCAACTCTCTGTTCCGTCGAAGCATTCTCTGCGCTATTGCCACTTTTATTCGCTGTTTCCCCACCGCAGCCAGCTAATGTTGTAACCACAAGTGCGGCACTTAATAATACATTGATTTTCCTTCTCATCATCCTACCTCCTAGGAAACCGTTTTCTCAGTTTCATTCTTTTTCATTCAGGTTTAAGCGCTTCCTGTAATTTATTTTTATCATTTGCACCTTATATTTACAAGTTTTTCTGTTCTCTATTTATTGACTTTGTTAGGAAACCGCTATACTATAAAAACATATTTATCTATTTTTTTAGGAGGTTTTTACATGTCAGTAACCATTAATGATGTGGCAAACGAAGCAGGCGTTTCTAAATCGACGGTTTCTAAGGTCTTAAATCATTGGAGTTCTATTTCTCCGGAAACCACAGAACGGGTAAACGCTGCCATCCGTAAGCTCCACTATATTCCAAACTCCAGAGCTGTCAGTTTTGCTAGACAGACCACACAGAATATTGTTTATTTAACAAACCTCGCAAAAGATACCGCTTATCAGAATCCGCATATGTTTGACATTATGTGCGGCGTGTATCAGGAGCTTTCTGCAAAGGATTACACCCTTACTCTGGTGGACACTTCAAACGAATCCTATCCCGGAGAAAGAGCATCCCAGGAAATCAAACGTCGCTCTGCAGATGGTTTAATTATTCATGGCTCAGCCGTTAATAAAGAACTGGAAGCACTCATACTCTCTGAGAATATTCCGCATATTATCATTGGACATCCAAGCTTTGAAAGCCGTCTCTGCTGGATTGACACGAACCATTCCCTTGCCGGACAATATGCTGCGACCCATATGGCAGACTGCGGTTATTCAGATGTGGTATTTATTGGTGGAAGAAAAACAGATGTGATTTCGACCAAACGTTTAAAAGGCTTCTTAAGCGGAATGCTAGACCGGGGTTATCACATCCCACAAAGTAATATCGGTTATACTGACGCAACCAGACAAGGAGCATATGAGACAACACGCACCTTTTTAGAAAGAGATACCATTCCGCAGGCAATTATCTGTGAAAACAATACACTAGCTCTTGGTGTCATGAAAGCAATCTCCGAAAAACAGTTATCTGTTCCGCAGGACATTGCAGTTTTGATTTTTGATGTTTATCCCTATTCCAGCATTATCGACCCTAAACTTACCATTATTGATATTAATGTTTATGATATGGGTGCTCAGGCTGGAAATATGATGATTCATAAACTAGAAAATCCAGATCTGCTTATCCAGAGCTTTACAACACTTCCTGTATTGATTCAAGGGGAGAGTACGGTACCTCTTAACAACAGCTGATATCTCTAAATAAAATAATTATAGCCTCTAATATTGCAGAACTTTATTTCTTTAACTTTCTGCGATATTAGAGGCTATTTTATATTAATAATTGATATAACTTCATTGTGCCATATAGTACAATTTCGTCTGTGCATGAATTGCTATTGTTATATTTATCAATAGTATTTACTTATAGGCTGTAATACTCCAAATTAGTTCATCAATCTGCTCTGCCTCACATCTATATCCTAATTTCTCAAAGATTTCAGATACTTCATCTACATTTCCAAAGTACTCATCTTCTAAGTCAATACGCTCTTTTTCACTGCAATTTGCTTCAAATAGATTTCTGGCATTTTGATTTTCAAACATCAAATCTGTTATAACGACTATCCCTTCACTTTTCAACACACGATTCATCTCTTGAATTGCAAGTTTTTTCTCCTGACTATCGCAATGATGAAATGCATAGGAGCTTACGATTACGTCGCAGCTCTTTGCTTCCAGAGGAAGATTTAGAAAATCACCTTTTCGAAGCTGAACCTTTGGACATTTCTTTTTCGCCTCCTTTAGCATATTAAGTGACTGGTCTATTCCAATATATTCTTTTACCTGATTTTCACCTTCTATAATCCGTTTCGCCAGATTTCCTGTTCCAATGCCAATTTCTGCTACAATTCCTGTTTGAATTTTTTCAGCTGTTTTATCAAGTACAAAATCGTAATTTTTATAAAAATCCAATCCGTCACCTGCCTCTCGAATGAAGGTATCATAATTAGACGCTAAGCTGTCAAAATTCCATTGGTCTTTCCAATTCTCGGACAAAGCAATTATTTTTGCTGTCTCTGCAATTTGTTCCACCATCTCCTCGTCAAAAGTTTCATCATTTAGCATTCTTTCAATACAATTCCCCAGAGTTTCACGAATGCGTATCATATTGTGAATATGATAATTCAATGTTGTATACTGTGCAACAAACTGCTCTATACTTCCCTGTTTCTCATCTAGCAGTTTCTTAATATTTTCCACAGAAAAGCCCATTTTCCGATACAACGTAATCATTTCCAGACGTGCAATATCCTCATTTGAATATCTTCTATAATTACTTTCTGTACGTTCCGGAGTTAAAAGACCTTTCTTCTCGTAAAAACGAATTGCATTCGGATTTAATCCCATTTTTTCTGATATTTCTTTAATTGAAAACATATTTAGACCTCCTATTGTTTCCTTTCTAAATTAACAATAAGCCTTCGCCTTGGACTAAGGTCAATACCTTTTCCATAAAACAAAAAAAGAAGTACTGATTTTTCAGTACTTCTTTTTATAAGTGAGGCATCGGGGATTCGAAGTTTTACGAATTCCTAGAACCCGCATAAAGAAAGGAGTTCAGCGGTTCTTTTTCTCGACTTACTCATTACTTACTCAAAGCACTATTAAAGTCTATTTATCAAGTATTTCACTTACTGCCATATCCCAACATTCTTCTGGTACATTAGGCCAATTACACTCTCCATATTTTTCTACACACAATGACATTGCTTTTGCCAAAACAGTTCCATGTGATATCTCACCTGTTCTCAACAAATTTTCCGATACCCTACACCATGCAGGTGCTTTTTCACTTAATCCCGAAGAATGTAAATCTTCTACAACTCTTTCTACATCATAATCCAAACTAACAAACTCATAATTCCAATGTTCCTCTGTTCCTTGTAATATCATAAATTGGGCTTTTCCTTTACCATGTAAAGAAACCCCAACTGCACCTGCATTAAGAACAATTTTTCCATTATGCTCTATTTTTTCTTGTATATGAGTATGTCCACATAAAATATATGAATTTGCATCGTTTTCCATAATATTAAATGTTTTTTCATTGTTAGGCAACATCTTCTCATTTACTTTTTGCGGAGAGCCATGACATATTGTAATTGGTAACAATCCATCAAATTTCAATTCTTTTTTATGTGAAAGCGACTTAAAAAATTCTAAATCTTTGGATTGCAAATTGTAATATGTATAATATAATGAACCAGTTGTAGAATCATATTCGTTCCATCCTTTTTCTCCGTTCATTTGATAATCTATCCAATAATCTTCTTTATTTCCCTTTATAAAAAAACAGTTATATTTTTGCTTTAATGAAAACAATATATCCATAGTTTTTTGCGGGTATGCTAACTCCCCAACATAATCTCCTAAAAAAATAAATGTATCTATTCCCTTATTTAAAACATATTTTATACATTCCTCTAACGCTACATAATTGCCATGTATATCTGATAATACTGCTATTTTCAACATAAATCCTCCCTAAACCTATTTTTATTTAACGGATTCCATTTTACCACATTTTCCAAAATATTTCATCAACCAAATAGATTAAACTTTGGAATCTCTTTTTTATCTCTGTAATCTCTTAAATGATTTACCGCTTCCATAAACCCCCAACCATATAAAACTTGAAGTGTACCGATATTGTCCTTATACGCTTTTGTTGTGGTGTTGAATTGATAACTATGGTCATCATATATCACGATGTGCGATTTGTCCTTTTTTACAATTGTTCCATTATTACGCTCCCTATAACTTGCTCTATCATACTGAAGCAAATATTCCTTTAAGTTGATTTTTTTAAGTTCTTCTATTTCTGTTCTTTCTATTCCGTGCATATTTAAACCTCCATAAATTCTTATGCTCAAAGAAAAAGAAGTAAAAAGAAAGTTCTTGGTATCAAGCGAAGCCCTAACGGGCTTAACGCAATCTTTTTCCTTTTAACTGCTCAATCTCTCAAGCGTTTATTGTTTCTTTCGCTCATCTTCCTCTGCTCGCTCTTGTACGCTCTAGAGCTCTCAAGGTGCTTTTTAACAAAAAAAAGAACAGCAGAAAACAAGCTATTAAGTTGTATATCTTTAATAACCAAATGAAATACATATAGAATTGCTAGCAATCAAATAAAATGCACACTGGGAAACAAAGAAACCTAATTACTGTTTTTCGTGTGCGTGTTCTTCCCCTGAGAAAGTCCAGTGATAAAACTGCCTAATCAAAGCCGAGGCGTTTATGAATTTTGACTTTCTACTCACAATATGCTCGATTTCATTTGAAATGTGAGAAAAAATTTCAAAAGTATAAATTTTTATACTTACACCACTAATCAACAATCATATTTAGATTGAGGAGGTGGCAGGAATGAACGAAGATAAAGAAAGTTTAGACAGTAAAATTAACCGTTATCGTGAAGAATGTAAAAGAAAGGCTTCTTCCAGTTCTTCCGATGGTACGGAACAATTTACGGAATTAGTAGAAAAATACAAACCATACACTTTTGGCGATGACGAAAGATGATTTTACCCGCGACCTTGCTTGTCAAGGTATAGCGGGTTAGACCTTTACAAGATTTAGAAGCATAAGCGGTCTTGTAAGGTCGCAGATGAAAGGAGGGGGAATTATGGCAGTTTTATCTTTTCATTGCCAATGCTATAAAGCAGGTGCATTAAAAGGAATTGACGCACATAACAGACGATTACACAAAAACCACATAAGCAATCCAGACATTGATAATGACTTATCATGTAATAACCGAATATATAAAGCACCCGAAAAGTCCTTATATGCCGATTGTAAAGCCTTAATACAAAGGAAAGTGATAGCAAACGGAAACAGAGTAAGAAAAGACAGTAATTGGATTGTTGAATGTATCTTTACATTTCCCGAAGATTTGCCATTGGAATTACTCGATAGTTATAATACACTTGTGCTTTCTTATATGGATTCTCGTTTGGGTGGCAATGAGAATCTAATTGAAGCGGTGTGCCATGTCGATGAAATGGGAAGACCTCATCTACACGCTGATTATTGCGTAATAACTTCCGACAACCGATTATCTTCCAAAACACTTATTACAAGAGATTTCATTAAGTCCATACATGACAAACTCCCCCTTGTATTACAACATCATAATTTTGATGTGCAAAGAGGAGAATCCATTCCACAAAGGCAGGGAAATTTAAACCCTGCGGATTACAAAAAAGCAAAGGAACGAGAAAAGAAAGCACTCAATGATAAAATCAATAAGTTAGCAGCAGAATATAACCGCCTTGTAGAACTCTATAATAAACTACTAGCCGAAGCGGTTATATTAAAAGAAAGAAATATTCAAAAGGCAAGAGCCATTCTTGAAGAAATGGAACGAAGCCGATAAAAGACAAATAGGAATTGGGCAACCAATTCCTATTTTGCTAGATAATCTTTATAATCTTGTTGGTGGAAAATCTGTTGAGGATGAATTGTTGGA
>CAYMIS010000045.1:0-25102 GCA_964390485.1 uncultured Roseburia sp.
GTGAGCAGACACAAAACGTTATTCAGCGAAAAAGGCAAAGAATTTCTAAGGTTTTGTCCAACACTCGCCGAACTTTTCTTTGCAAAAGAATAAATGTGAATGTTCTAAGTTTCTGATAATACCAATTATGACAAGGGATTTTTTAATATGATTTTGCAACAGCCCCATGTTTTATGATTCTAATATCTTTTGAATCTGTTTAAATTCCTTCGTTGAATGTAAAATACGAAAGACCGGATTTAAGAGACTTTCTCTGGCACTTTGTAATACAATCCTTTTATCCCGCACCAGCTGCGTACCCAAATCCAACTGCTCAAACAAGGAATCAAGCTTTGTAAAATATGCATCTCCATGCAATACCTGTTCCATTTCTAACAATTCAGACACTGCTTTGGCAAAAAGCTGCAAACGATTTAACGCTTTTTCCGTTTCTCCCTGCTGGCACATGATAACAGCTGTCTGATAATGATAGGATGCAGCCACATTCTGATGAAGGGAGGAAAAATGATACACCTCCATCACTGCATCGATACGACGGATCGTTTCTTCACACAGTTCTTTTTCTCCGGCATGCATGCTAAGATAGTTAGAGGCTCCTCCCACCAGCATCAGAAGGTGCAAAAACATGCTGGCCTGGGCATAACTATCTGCCATCTCCGCATTTCCTAACATCCTATATGCCTGAATCAAAATACCATCACTCTGATTTGCAAGTGCCTTTGGATTTAAAAGTTCCTCCAATGCCTCCACTACTTTTTCCGGTTTCCCACACTGCATGTCGATGACAGCTTTCATTACCATTACATCACTGCAAATGGCGGTATTCTTGCAGTTTTTCAAAATATGCTCACACAATTCTACTATTCTGCTTAATATCTTCTGCTGTGCCTCTCCATTTCCTGCCATCATATAATGATTGGTCCATAGCACACATATCTGTGCTAAAAATGAATAACAGGAATAATATCTTTTTACCAGCAGTTCACTCTTCTGAAAGGCTTCCTCAAAAGATTCTGTTGCAAAGGCTTCTGCCAGTTCCTTATACACCTTTTGTATCTGTTCCTTTGAAAGCTGTGGTTCATAGCCTAATAGTTCGTCCACTGTAATATCATAATAGGTTGCCAGCTGGGGCAGTAATATAATATCCGGCATACTCTGTCCGTTTTCCCACTTTGAAACAGATGCCTTTGTTACACCAATAAAATCTGCCAGTTCCTCCTGGGTCACGCCTTTCTTCCGGCGCAATTTTACCATATTTTCCGCTAAATGCAGGCTATTCATAAATAATCTCCTTCTCCTATCAGAAATAAAGTTCCTAATTCTAACCTATCCTAAATATTTATTCCACAGCTGTCTGCTTATTCCCATTTTAACTTTCTGTTCTAGTTTGTACTATGGCAATTCCTGTCTCACTATATAATGATACAACGCTCCTGTTATTCCAATCAGAATTATCGTTATTCCCGCCATCATATAATTATGATTTATACTCTGCTGCATAGCTGCTATTACACCCGGAAAAACGCTGCTGATAACTCCTGCAAGCATTGTTACAAAAACAGACACACTCTGCTTTACAACTCTTACATCACTATCCCAGTTTAATACCGGAAACTTTAAATTCACAGCCAGTCCTAAGAATGCACTAAAGCACAGATAAACAAGGGGTATTACAAATATCCAGAAAGCTCCCAGCCCGGAGGCTTTCACCGCAATACAGCTGATTACTGAAGCTGCTAACACAAAAGGGGCACCTAAAGACAAATTCAGCAAAACTTTAGCATGATAAATATCCTTCGGCTGTAATGGCAGTGACTGTAACAACCAGTAATGCTTCCCTTCCATCGAAATGGAACAGGATGTGGTAGATGTTATAGTAAGTGCAGCCGCCAGTAAAAATGGAATTACCTTTTCCACAATTCCACTTACCCCAAATACAGCTTCCACTTCTTTTGTCCCAACAACCAGCATCGAAACTGCAAGAATTACAGCTAAAATATAACCAATGATTGTATTGGTTACATAGACACTGGATGCCATATAGCGTTTCCACTCCTTTTTCCAAAGAGCAATTACAATCGAATTTGTAGAAAGCTGTTCCATTTTATAATTATTTTTTGCACTGCTGGCATTCAGTGACATACAAATGCTCTGGAAATATTTCTGAAGTATTACTGTAAAAATTGCAAATATCCCACTTGGAATTAAAATTAATATAATCAGAGACTTTATATCTCCTGCAATTGCATTCTGAAATAAAGTTGCCGGCGGATAAATCCTTCCAATCTGTCCCGACAACATTCCTGCCAGACTACGAAGCGCCTCTTCATCCATCTGCTCCAGCTGGTCAGCAGAAGTAATGCTTCCAAGCATAACCACAAGTACTATTACCACCATAAGCACCGTTTCTCCAATGCTTTTATGCCTGCTTTTAGAACTGATTGCCTTAATTACTGCTCCTATGACACTAGAAATCGTAAGGGGCAGCATTGGCAGAAAAATTGCTGACAACAAACTTATTACATAAAAAGACACAGAAGGCTTTTCAAAAATTCCATATATCACAATTCCCGGAGTCAACGCTAATATCCCGGCTGATAGTGCTGTTAGATACATTTCCAGAAAACGGGCAACCACAATCGCTGACTTTGTAAAAGGCAGACTCACAAGCATCTCATAGGACTTCATGGAGAAAAGTACGCTCCCGGCTTTAAAAAAAGAAAGAAACAGTATGATAAGACTTACCACCGTATATAAATATACCGGTATGATTTCTGCCATTCCAAGAATACCCATTCCATAGGAAAATCCACATATATAAACCAACATCATTCCTAACAGCAGTATCCATGCAAAACTAAGTCCGATATAACGTTTCTTTTTTGCTTTATCTTTCGTATAGCGGAATTCGTTGATTCCAAAAAGATTGCTGCACTGCAAACGAAGCAGCAGACTAATCTGTTTTACCATTATCTGTCACCTCCATAAAAACATCCTCTAAGGACGCTCCCTGCAGTAATGCTTCTGTTTCTCCCTCCGCAATCAGCCTGCCGCCCCTGATAATTGCCACTTTATTGCAAAGTTTTTCTGCCACATCCAGCACATGGGTAGAAAAAAAGATAGCTCCACCCATATCACAGATTTCATGCATTTTATTTTTTAAGGTTAAGGCGGCTTTCGGGTCCAGCCCTACAAAGGGCTCATCTAAAATCAGCAGCTTAGGCTGATGAATCAATGCTCCAATAATTGCCAGTTTTTGTTTCATTCCATGGGAATAGGAAGAAATCAAGTCCCCAAGAGCGGACATTATTTCGAAGGCCTCGGCCTCTCTTCTGATACGTTCCTCCCGTTCTTCCTTCGGCACCTCAAAGACATCCGCGATAAAATTCAGATACTGGATTCCTGTCAGATATTCGTACAAATCAGGATTATCCGGTATATAAGCAAATACCTTTTTGCACTGAAGGGTATTTTCTTTTATAGAAATGCCGTCGACTCTGATTTCTCCCTCATCAAAATCATGAATTCCCACCACACTCTTAATCGTTGAAGTTTTTCCGGCTCCATTATGACCAATAAATCCATAGATATCTCCTGCTTCAACCGTAAGACTCAAATTGGAAACTGCCTTTTTTCCACCTTTATATATCTTCGTTAAATTCTTGATTTCCAGCATCTGCCAACCTCCTGCATCTATTGTGCACCAAAAGCTTCACTTGTCTTCCGCTCCTATGATGCGCCCTTCTAAATCATTTTTACTGATTTTAGTATAAAGGATTCTTACACAGAATGCTATCGATTTACGCGATATTTTTCGAAACAAAATCAACCAATGGGAAACTTTTTTATCCTAAAGCCACATCCAGTGTCATCATAAGGGTAAATCCCAGGGCAAACATTATGGTTCCAATATCTGAATGTTCTCCTTCTGACATTTCCGGAATCAATTCCTCCACCACCACATAAATCATGGCTCCTGCTGCAAAACTGAGTAAATAGGGCAATGCAGGAACAATTAATCCGGCTGCAAAAATCGTAAGTAATGCTCCCACCGGCTCTACCACTCCTGATAACACACCATAGGAAAATGCTCTTTTTTTACTGACTCCCTCTGCTGCAAGGGGCATGGAAATAATCGCCCCCTCCGGAAAGTTCTGAATTGCAATACCGATGGACAAAATAAGTGCGCCCGCCAGCGTAATGCTTCCATTTCCGGTGGCCCATCCGGCATACACTACTCCAACTGCCATTCCTTCCGGAAGATTATGAAGCGCCACCGCAAGTACCAGCATTGTGGTTTTCTGTAATTTGCTTTTCGGTCCTTCTGCTTTTTCACTGTGCATATGTAAATGTGGAATGAAATGGTCCAACATCAGTAAGAAAAGTATTCCAAACCAGAATCCTGCTGCTGCCGGAACAAATGCCCATTTTCCCATTCCTTCGGCATATTCCATTGCCGGAATCAAAAGGCTCCAGATAGACGCTGCCACCATAACCCCTGCCGCAAAGCCTGTTAACGCACGCTGTACTAAAAAATTCATTTTCTTCTTCATAAATAATACACACGCTGACCCCAGCGCTGTTCCTATAAAAGGAATCATAATCCCTTTCCATATTTCTATTGACATTCAAATACCACCTTTCCTGTCTGTTTAATGTATGAGTTATTTGTAAATATGTTCAATATTTTTAAATAAAGAATCTCGCAAGCGAGATTCTCGCGCTAACGCGCAGTCACGCAGTGACATCTTCCTCTTGCGCGTTATGCGCATCCCAGGAGACTTTCGAAACGAAAGTCTCCTGAAGTGCTTTTCTTCTATAGGAAGTTCAACGAACTTCCTATAGAAGAAAAAAAGCGGACTGTTCCCCATCAGCCCGCTTTCTCATCTATTCTCTTTCCTTTATCAATTTCTTCTCTTTTCTGCCTCATATGTACGTCCTATTCCACGCATTCACACTGTTTTGCAACAACACTTCTTATATTCTGTCCACTTGTATAGCCACATGCCAGCAGTCCTGCCTTAATAATCTTGCTCCAATTCTTTGCTGACAATTCTATAACAGTATTATCTTCGAATTCAATGGTGCATGCATTTTCTATCTCACACCCATTACTACATGCCACCTTATACATATTCTTTCTGCTGATTGCTCCAATCTCTTCTAAGGTATTAATCATACGATATACCGTTGCAGTTCCGATTTTTCTATCTCTACTTGAAGCTTTAAAATATATCTCCTTACAGCAGGAACAATCTTCCTCCAGAATAATATCTAAAAGCATCAGGCGCTGTTTTGTAATTCTACAACCCTGCTCCTTCAATTTCTGGATAATAATTTCCTTCTGCATCTGTGTTCTCTGATAGCTCCTTGAATCGTGATTATTTCTGCCTGTTTTCTCTCGCTCCTGTATCACTTTTTCCCCTCCAATAGCTGTTCCTGTTAAGATATTACCAAAATATCTGTTTATACTGTTTCGAAAATACTTTTATACATCTTTCTGTTACGGTCTTGTTTTGGGCAACTACCAGGAATAAGTTGCAACTAACTCATCTTTAAAAAAATTGGTTTTTGACAATCAACATTACATCCATTGCCTAAACCATAATTTTATTTGCCATATCTTTTCCGATAGCAACCCTGGAATCCTTTACCTTCACAATCATATTTCCACTCATTTCAGAAACAACTGTTACCATTCCGCCTGTAGCAAAACCAAGTTTTTCCAGAAATCCACGTATCTCCCTTTTACCGCCAATTTTTTTAATGACGTTTGATTCACCAGCTCTTACCATTGATAATGGCATCTTGCTTCCTCATTTCTTTCTAATTGATAATGATTTTCAGTTCCTACGTTGGTTAGTATATTCTAACATTCATTAGTTGTCAAGAACGTTTTTACACTTTTCCATACTTTTACTTGGAGAATTTTATGTTTAAAAACCTAGATTTTCTGTCATTCTGCACAATTTCCAACTTTACATATATATAATTTGAAAAGCAAAATAATTTATGTTACAATACTACTAATACTATTTACAGGGATAAACAATATAGGGGGAATACATATATGACAACAAATGAATCTGCAGAAAATTATTTGGAAACCATCTTAGTCTTAAGCAAAAAACTTCCGGTTGTCCGTTCCGTTGATATTGCAAATGAATTAGGTTTTAAAAAATCCAGCGTCAGTATCGCCATGAAGAATCTTCGTGAAAAGCAGCATATTACAGTAACTGATGCCGGCTTTATTTACTTAACAGACTCTGGAAAAGAAATCGCTGATATGATTTACGAGCGTCATGAGCTGATTTCTTCTTGGTTAGAAAGCCTTGGTGTACCAACTGAGATTGCAACTGAGGATGCCTGCAAGATGGAGCATGTTATCAGCAAGGAAAGCTTTGAAGCAATTAAGAAGCATTTGAATTTGAACAAGTAATCGCCATACAGATTTTACAGCAAATTTAAAGCATGGAATGTTCTCATACTAAGAACATTCCATTTTTCTTTTTACAAACAGTTGCAGTATAAATTCATGCAAAAAGAAGGTAAAAACATGCCTTCCGCTGCTTTTACCTTCTTCCTGTTATCCTCTGCGTCCTTTTATTATCCGCACTAATTCTAAATCTCTGCTCACCAAAAGAACGTCTGCTCTCATCCCTGAACTCAGCCTTCCAACTTCATCTGCGATTCCAATACTTACTGCAGGATTTATCGTTACTGCTGCTACTGCCTCCTCCAATGAAATCCCAAAGGAAACGGCTTTTTTCATGCAGTCAAACAAATTAGACGCCGAGCCGGCAATTGTTCCATCCGTAAGGGTTGCTTTTCCCTTTTGCACCTGTACTTTCTGTCCGCCTAATTCGTAAGTTCCATCCGGCATTCCCGCTGCCCGCATGGAATCACTGATTAGCACAACACGGTTCTTAAACATAGCAAAGGTTGCTCTTACCACACTTTCGTGTACATGAATTCCGTCGCAGATTAATTCCACGAAACAGTTTTCACATTCTGCTGCTGCACCAACAAGCCCTGGGGCACGATGTGAAAATGGCTCCATTGCATTATATAAATGGGTTACATGATTTGCCCCTGCATCTAACGCTGTTTTTGCAGTATCATAATCTGCAGAAGTATGCCCTAATGAGATGACCACTTTATCTTTCAATTCTTCAATAAAAGTAAGAGCCCCCTCTGCATTCGGTGCTACCGTTACCAGACGGATTAAGTTATTACTTTTTTCCATGCATTCCTTGAAAAAAGCCAGCTCCGGCTCACAAATATATGCTTCCACATGGGCTCCTTTTTTCTTCACATCCAAAAAAGGACCTTCCATATTGATTCCGATTATTTCTGCCATATGCTCCTGTGGAATATGCTGCCTTACAGACTCAAATATCTTAAGCAGCTTTTCTTTTGGAAGCGTCATAGAAGTTGGACAATAGGAGGTTACACCACAGGATAGTTCATAAGCCAAAATTTTTTGCAGTCCCAGAACCTCTGCATCTGAAAAATCAAAGCCTACCGCTCCATGACTATGAATATCTATCAATCCGGGAATTACATAGAGTCCCTCTGCATCTATCGTTTCTGAATCTGTAACCATGGATTCTTTCTCTACGATTCTTCCATTTTCAATATACAAATCTCGATTCTCAAATGTTCGATTTTCAGAAAATACCAGTCCATTCTTGATTCTCATATCTGTATTTCCTTCCGTTACAGCGTTTCACTGTTCGTATGCAAATCACTTTACGAATTAATCATCATTATTTTCTATTACTGTAATAATTTTGCAGCCGCCTCATCTGCCACAACTATTACATCTTTATGAAGCTGTAATGCTGAACCCGGAACTTCCGGTGTAATTGGTCCCTGCATTACTGCCCGAAGTGCTTCTGCCTTATCTTCTCCGCTTACCACCAAAAGGATTTTCTTTGCTCTCATGATGGTTCCTACTCCCATGGTATATGCCTGTTTTGGCACAGCATCATAAGAGTCGAAAAAGCGTTTGTTTGCTTCGATGGTTCTTTCCGATAAATCTACCAGATGTACATCTCTTTTAAAACAATCTCCCGGTTCATTAAAACCAATGTGTCCATTATGTCCGAGACCTAAAAGCTGTAAGTCAACCTCTCCTAAAGAACGAATCAGTTCTTCATAACGTTTGCATTCTAAATCACTGTCCATATTCATTCCATCCGGTAAAAAAGCACGTTCCTTCTTTAAGTTAATATGCTGAAACAAATTATCATGCATAAAATAATAATAGCTTTGCTCGTTTTCTTTTTCAATTCCACGATACTCATCCAGATTTACTGTTGTAACTTCTGAAAAATCTAAATCTCCTTTTCGGTAACCTTCCACCAGCTGTTTGTATAACCCAATTGGTGTAGAACCTGTCGCAAGTCCTAAAATACTGTCCTTTTTTAATGTCACCTGTGCAGATATCAAATTTGCTGCCTTACGGCTCATATCATCATAATCCTTTGTTCTTATTAACTGCATTTTTATCTCCTTGTAATTTCAAAATTTTTTCCACTGAAAAATTTCACGTAATATATTATACTCCATATTTTTTTCATATCCAAGCCTAACATTACCATATTTTTACTATATTTCTATTGGCGCAAAAGGTCTGGCTGCAAAACCTTCTGTATTCCATAATACCATCTCACAATATGGCTGATATGCAAAGGAAATCATCAGTGGTGTTTTCTTTTTTATCTTATCTGGAAGCGTTAATATTACTTCATTTCCAGATACTTTTGCAGAAACAGCTATGGGCTTTCTTCCTGCTTTTACTTCAAATAAATCTATCAGTCCCTTCTTTGTCTCTAATCCATTTGGTGCATGGGCAAATACTATGTGTATCTGGTTTTCTTTTCTTAAAATCTGCTCCATGCGGGGTGCCTGACAGCATCCGGTTTTTCCATAGATTTTACCTAATGCTAAAAATGCCAGACGTTCACCTACCGGACGCTTATCCTTTGGGTGAATATCATAACGACTTCCGGCATCCATAATCGAAGTCATCCACACATTTTCTACAGAATCCTCTACCATCTGCTGCTGTTCACGAATCACCGGATACGTTCTGCCACTGCAGCCAAGCCACTCCTCAAAAGGTGCCAGCTGTGTAAATAGAAATGGAAGCTCCTCCTTCCAGTCTTTTCTCCAGCACTGAATCAGCTTTGTAAATAGGCGGGCATACATATCAGCATGCATATCATCTGATTCTCCCTGATACCAGATAACGCCCTGACAGGTAAAACCTACTATCTGTTTTAACATCATCTCATATAAGCCACCCGGCCGCTTATCACTGTGAGGTCCCGCAGAATTTATTGGTCTTGTCAATCTTCCATTCAGCTTTACCATAAATGCCGGTGGCACGATTGTCTCCACTTTCATACGGATATCGCGGTCACGCATCGCCTGCTCCGAAGCTATTTGTTCCCGTTCCTTGCGGTTTTCCCTGCGATATTTCTCCATATCCAGCTTTGCAACCCGCTTATCATAAGCATCCGTATATACTTTCAACAGCTTATCTGCCCTTAAAATATCTGCATCTATCCATGAGGAAGCTGATGTTCCGCCCCAATTACAGCCTACAATACCGACAGGAACCTCTAATTCTTTTCTTAGAATCCGGGCAAAATAGGTTCCTGCTGCCGAAAACCACGGTGCATCCTCTTTACAGTATTTTACCCACTTATCCCAGTGAACTGCATCTTTTTTCAAGCCTTCTTCCCGCTCACCTTCAAAAGCAAATCTTCCCACGTCATAAAAACGATAATGCTCATCCTCTGCTTTTTCTATCATTTCATCTCCTTCCCGGTCATAAAACAAAATAAATTCCATATTACTTTGTCCACCGGCAATCCAGACTTCTCCAATATCCACTCCTGCAAGAAGCAGTTCTGTTCCATCGGCTTCTACAAATTTTAAATTAACATCCCAGGCTGCTTCTTGTGCCGGAAGTTCTATTGAAAAATCTCCTTCTGTTAATTTATGTTCAAGTAACAGCTCCTCATCTAAAAATATCTGTACTTTCTGTGTTTTATCGGTACTTCCCCAGATTCGAATTGGTTTTCTCCGCTGTAATACCATTCCATTTTGAAAAATCCCCGCCAGCTTTATCATATTTTCTTCTCCTTCTGTCATATATACTTATAAAAAATCCGTTATACCAAAGAATTCGTTTTCATAAAATTTTATTTTATGAAATTACATTTCTAAAGTATAACGGATTTTTATTGAAAATACAATGTCAGACATTTACTGATACATCTTTTTCACTTCTTCATATTTTGCCGCAGTCATTAATGCGGTTTCTGATGTTCCCTTACATTTTACAACATAGGTCCATCTTCCATAAGGCTCAACCTTTGAAATTGCGGAAAGATTCACGATATAAGATTTGTGACAACGCATAAACTCCGGCATTGAAAGCTTTTCTTCCAACTCACTTAAGGATGCAGAGGTCTTAAATGTTTCTTCTTTTGTAATAATTGCAGTTGCACCTTCTTCACGTTCAATTAGAATAATTTCATTTTTGTCCACAAAGCTTATCTGCTCTTTTCCTTTAATCAGCAGCTTATCCTTATGCTGTTCCGGCTGTAATACATGATTACTTTCTACTTCATTACACGGTACTTCCTGTGGAAAGCTGTCTTTGATTCTTTGTAAGGTACGATTTACCCGCTCTATATCAAAAGGCTTTACCAGATAGTCAAAGGCATAAATTTCAAAAGCATTTGCCATATATTCGCTGTGGGCTGTAGCAAAAATCACCTTAAGCTTTGGATTCAATTCTACAAATACCTTAGCACACTCTAAGCCGCTTTCCCCCTTTAAATCAATATCCACAAAAACAATATCCGGGCGGAATTTTGTAAATTCTGTTACTGCTCCTGCAAAGTCCCCTGCCTCTGCCACCACTTCAAAGCCATCCTGACGCTCTATAATTTTACGGAGCAGCTTACGAATCTCCGGCTCATCCTCTATCAGCATTACCTTTTGTACCATTTTATTAACCATGCCTTTCTACTATGCTTTTACTGGCTGTTCGCTTTTGCTTTCTGCATAAGCATTGGCTCCGTTACCGATATTTCTCTTCATATCTGTATCAGCAAGCACATTCTGAAGATTGTAATAGTCCATCACTCCCATATTTCCACTGCGAAGTGCTTCTGCCATTGCCTTTGGAATCTCTGCTTCTGCTTCCACAACAGCCGCTTTCATTTCCTGCTCTAAAGCAACTGCCATTGCTCTACGTTCCTCTGCTCTTGCCTGGGCAATCTTATTATCTGCTTCCGCCTGTAAGCTCTTTAAGTTTGCACCAATATTACGTCCAATGTCAATATCTGCAATGTCAATCGAAATAATTTCATAGGCGGTTCCGGAATCAAGACCTTTTCCTAAAATAAGCTTTGATATATCATCCGGGTTCTCTAATACTTCACTGTGGGTCTGGGAGGAACCAACGGTTGTTACAATACCTTCACCAATTCTTGCTAAAATGGTATCTTCTCCTGCACCACCGATTAATCGCTCAATATTGGTACGAACAGTTACTCTCGCTTTTACTAAAAGTTCGATACCATCCTTTGCTACTGCTGAAACCAGACTTGTTTCAATTACCTTTGGTGTAACACTCATACGCACAGCTTCAAATACGTCACGACCAGCCAAATCAATGGCAGATGCCTGCTCAAAAGAGAGCTCAATTCCTGCACGTTCTGCTGCAATCAACGCATTGACTACATTGTCTACATTACCACCTGCTAAATAATGTGCTTCTAACTGATTTACTTTTAAGCTTAATCCTGCTTTTGTTGCTTTTATTAATGCTAACACGATTTTTGCCGGTGCAACTCTTCTAAGTCTCATACCAATTAAATCTAATATTCCAACTCTTACTCCTGATGCAATTGCAGAAATCCATAAGCCAACCGGTACGAATATAAAAAATAATACTACTAATAAACATATGATACCTATGATAATAATTTTCCCTACCATAACTCTCACTCCTTTTTTCACTATAACTTCTGAACAATTAATGTGTTTTCATGAATCTTACTAATCCGAACCTTAGAATCTTTTTTTATAAATTTTCCTTCAGAACGAACATCAAATTCTATGCCATCAATATTACATTTTCCCGCCGGACGAAGGTCTGTGGAAGCTACTCCGTCTTTTCCAACCAGATATTCCAAATCCGAACTGCTCAAATATCCATGCTCTACCTTCATTTCTTCCTCTAGCACAATTGGTGATTTAATTTTGCGGGAATGAAATAGTGTCAAAATCAGCGTCAGCATAATTGCCAGAATAATAATGACAATCACCGCTAAAGTCAGACCTTCCTCAATAGTATCTGCTGTCAGCACGATTCCAAGCACCAGACAGATAGCTCCCGATATTCCCGGTGCTCCAAACCCCGGAAGTACCATTTCTGTTCCAACCAGAACAAATCCTGCTATTAACAATACTATTCCGATTACCATCCATATATCCATTGCTTTCTCCTTTCCGAAAGATACATAATATCCATGTATTTCTCTTTTTCATTTTACAGCAAGGCATCTCTAACTTCCTGCCTCTCACTTTCTTAAATATACTGTAAACACGGTTTCCGTTTCATTGGAAACAAAATCAATTGCTCCCTTATTCTCTTTTAATACATTCGATACAATGTAAAGTCCCATTCCGTGACCGTTTTCCTGTTTGGTCGTCACCCCCTGTTTAAACATTGTCTCCTGTAATTCCTCAGGAATCTGTGGACCGTTGTTCATAATAGAAAAAGAATATTGCTCTGGTGTTTCTGTAATATCGATTCTAAGAACCCGCCCGCTTTCTTTTTCCTGTAATGCAGTAATTGCATTATCAAGAATGTTGGATAGCAGCTTGCATAACTCCCAGTCTGCTATTTTCAGTTCCTTTAAATCCGATTTTACTTCCACATAGACATCAATTTTTTTACCTTCTGCCTCATCCATCTTCGCTTTTAACAGAGCATTAAGGGCTGGTTTTGAAGTCTTTAATGCTTTTCCTGTCTTCATCATATCCTTATATACCGGCATCAGATACTGATGAAGTTCTTCGTATTCTTCCAGTTCCATCATTCCATAAACCACCTGCAGATGATTTAAGTAATCATGACGCTGGGCGCGAAGCTTGCTGTTTAATTGTTCCAGATTCTGATAACTCTGCAGCAGTGCTTCATAACTGTTTTTCAATCTGCCATACAACCGAAGCAGCACCAGAATACAAAGGAATAATAAAACTGCTACAACGAGACATATCACTAAGCTAATTGTCATATCTGTTTTCCCTTTCTTTTTCTATCTGATATTAGATTATCAGATATCCGGATTTTTGACAGAGGTATTTTCCAAAAAATACATTTTTCGGGTTAAAATGACAAAAAACAGGGACGCAGCCTAAATTTCAAAATCCGGGAACCCATCTTATAAGATATGTCCCCGGATTTTGAAATTTAGGCTGCGTCCCTGTTTTTCAGATTTAGGCCGCGTCTTATTTTATTTTTTCATAAATGCTTCAATCTCATCTGCATCCCTAATAATTGCTGCTGACAATACCTCGCATCCATCTTCTGTAATTAAAAGGTCATCCTCTATACGGATTCCAATTTCCCATTCGTCTATGTAAAGCCCCGGTTCGTCAGTAATCACAGCACCCGGACGAAGCTTTCTGTTAGAATCCACGGTTACATCATGCACGTCAATTCCCAAATGATGGGATACCCCATGCATATAATACTTGCTGATTTCCTCTTCTTTTTCAATTAATCCAAGCTTGATACATCCCTCTGCTAATACTTTTTTACAAATATTATTTAACTCAATGGTTGTCATTCCCGGCTTTGCTTCTGCTGCCACCTTACGGTTTGCTGCAAGCACAATATCATACACCTGTCTCTGACGCTGGGTAAATTTTCCGTTTACCGGATAGGTTCTTGTAATATCTGCACAATAGCCCTGATATTTTGCCCCTAAGTCTAAAAGAATTAATGTATTGTCCTCACAGGTGTCCTGATTGGTTTCATAATGAAGCATGGTTCCATTGATGCCGCTTCCTGCAATTGTTGGAAAAGAAACTCCATCAGCACCATTTCTCTTAATACTGTATTCAAAGTCTGCCTGCGCCTGATATTCCCTCATTCCCGGAGTCAAATTCTTCATCACATTCTGCAAACCTTCCTCGGTCAGCTTAATAGCCTCTTTTATCAGCGCAACTTCCTCTGCATCCTTTTGCATACGCATTTCTGCAATCAAAGGAAATGCATTCTGAATGCGGACACCCGGATATTTTTTTGCAAATTTATTTGCTTTTATCAGATTATAGTCTTCCATGTCGGAAAGCTGATGACGATAAGTATCAAAATAAATATAATCCACATCTTCCCTTGTCATAATACGGTCAATGGCGGATTCGAAACTGTCAATATACGCCACATCCTCAATGCCTGTAACTTCTTTTGCCTCTGGGGTTGTCACTTTTCTTCCATACCAGCGCACCATGTCCGGATCTGCTTCCTCGATGAAAAGCTTTTCTGTTGCTTTTTCTGCCGCTTTATCCAGGACTAACACCATATTCTCACGACGCAGTCCTGTCAAATAAAAGAAATTACGGTTTGCTTCAAATGGAGCATATTCATCTGCACTGACATGTACCTCAATTCCTGAAAATAATATCAGAATCGAATTGTCCTTCATTCTGTTTAAAATTTCCTGTCTACGTTCCTTAAAATTCATTGTTCCTTGTTCCTTTACTTGTTATATTTTTTTGCAATATCTGCTTTTGCCTGCCTAAATTCTTCCGATTCCTTTACTTCTGAAACAATCTTATCCAGTGTAACAATTCTTTCATCCCTCACACTTACCTCTGGATTATCCAGATTCGTATTCTTCATATATTGTAGCAGACTTACCAACTCTTTGGAACCATTTTTACATTTTCCTTCTAATTCCAAGCACCAGATAGCGGATAACCGGTATTCGTCTTATTACCTCATATAAAAGAATGGTAAGTCCGAATCCCACCACAATTGCTATTATATAATTCACCGCAAAAGGAAGATTACAGTGAGCATACAGAAAATAACAAATTGCCAAAAATACCGGATAATGCAATACATAAATTCCAAAGCTTGCTTTGGACATATATTGGGTAATTGCATTGCTTTGATTAAAATAATGTTTTCCGCAACCCAAAATTGCAAGTACTGCAATCCACAAATAGAAATTTGTAAAGATTCCCTGCAGACACTCTGAAGTAGTATAATCCCTGCCCCAATAATAGATTGTGTATGCCACACCGGTAATGACTGCACCTATTAACATCGGAAGACGTATCTTTTCTACCTTTTCCATAACTTCCTTATGAGAAAAAATCAGATAGCCCATCAGATATGCTGTAAAATAAATTCCAAAACGGTACACAGTAATCAACGGCGTATTAAGAAGCTGGGATGCTCCCCATACAACAAGAAAAAGCAGAAACACAATTACAATATTTACTCTTCCGCCAAGCTGCCACAGCACATCCTTCTTATCAATTTTTCTGATTAATACCAATAATACAGAAAAGACAAACAACAGCTGAATAAACCACAATGGTCCAATTCCACTTAAGACAGATATTGGATAGACTAAAAATGATGGCATCATCGCCAAACCACCGCCTATATAAATATTCAGATATCCGGTAATCCAGTGTATTACAAACAGACCAAGCACTGACGGAACAAGAAGCTTTCTTGCTCTCTCTTTCATAAATTCCTTTGCTGTTCTCTTCTCTAATGCGTATCTTGTACTGATTCCCGCAATCAAAAACAATAGTACCATAAACCAGGGATATACAAAATACAATATCGCATTTGCCGGTTCAAAACATTTCTCCGTACCAACACTCCCAAATACTCCCAGGTTATTATACAAATATGCCACATGATAAATCACTACTAACACAACCGTTGCAAAACGGATATTATCCAGATAATTTTTCCTCATATGTTCACCAATTCTTTCTTATTCTTCATCATTCCCGTTGTCATCAAAAATTTTCGCTGCATACTTTAAAAGTTCACTTTTGGGTGGAATTGTAATGCCCCGCTTCTCATCTCCACTGTTTTCTTACATATCTGATTCCTAATACAGATGCCACTGCAACTAATGTCAGGAATAGGTATATAATCACATATGCGGTCATGGCAGATATTGCATTTCCTAAATATCCTGATGCCATGCCATTTATAAGCGGTGCAATAAAATCTACCAGACAATGACACACCAGACAAATCCCCATACCAACCACATCTTTTTTGCAGCTGACAAAGTAGCAGACTACAAGGCTTAAGACCACATGAAGAATTACTGTCAGAATCCGCTCATATCCTGCCAGCAGGAAAATAAATGGACTAGAACCTACCAAAGTTTCTTTTAACGCTGTTAAAGATGTAGTATCTACTCCCAATGCAGCGGTCTGCTCTACGATAGTATCAAAGGTTCCCGTATTTATCATTACAATGTAAATTAAATTGCTAACATATGTCATTCCTATTAGAATTATTGCTTCGATTCCACCATGGCCTAATCCTGCTGCAAAGCCTCTCTCAAAGGTCAGGTTTTTGCTCATAATTTTTGCCACTGCATAACGTCCGACAAGTTCAAAAAGTGCTGCTGTCAACGCCAGGATAAAACAGTACAGCACATAATGATTCATTGCAAAGGAAAGGAATCCTTCATTTAATGACAAAATACTTAAAATTGGTGTACGAATGACAATCTGCATTACAAAAAATCCTGCCGCTCCTAAAAGCCCGGCTGTAAAGGCACCTTTTCCTTTATTTTTTACACCATAAACAACGTAAGCAATCACCGGTAATACCAGACAAATAAATAATGTAATACAAACTGTTATTATCGTTCCTGCCCCTACCACTGCTGCATTTTTCATAAAATATGCCTCCTCGTTATCATTTTCTACAAAAAGTATATCGGATATTTATGAAAAAAGCTACAGTCTACTCCGGCAGACTATCTCTTAGACATAACGCTCCCCACCCCAGCTGTGGATTCGGCCACTCATCAAATCCTTCAAAATCTCTCCTTGCTCCACGAATCAGATATGCCTTTAATTTTTCTCCATAAAGATATAAATCATTTCCTTTTACAATTCCCCATTCCATCAAAAGAGCTGACGCTCCTGTCACAAAAGGAGTTGCCATGGAAGTTCCTGTCCGAAGCACATAACCGCCTCCCGGTGCTGTAGAATTAATATCTACCCCCGGTGCCACAATATCCGGTTTTACCTGATTTGTTTCTCTTGTATAGCCTCTGCCGGAAAAAGTGGCAGCACGATTATAATATGCATCATAAGCCCCCACCGTAATTGCTTTTTCTGCTGTAGAAGGAATTGTAAGAGTTGTTTCTTCTGTCGGAAATAAAAATCCGGTTCCCTGATTAGTCACACCACCTGCCGGAAGCCACATATCATAATTTCCCACCACAATCTGCTGTGGAACAAGCCCAATTCGCCAGATACCACTATCGATGTAATCATCTACCGGAAGAAAATCAAAATAAATTTCCTGATAAGGACTATAGGGACTGGGTTCTCCATAGTATAGAAGTATTTCTGTGTTCTCAATCCGAAAACGCTGCGATCCTTGTATTCCTTGTATCGGACCGATTCTTGAACCGTTTGGATGTTCTAAAATAATTGCCATCTCATCAACATAATTTTTCCAGATTTGAAGATTTAAGGCTGCCTCAAATTCACTGACAGAAAATTCCACTTCTTTTGTTTGATTTCCACTTACAATTCCAGAAGTATGTACTGCTGCCGCTCCCTCATTACCACTGCCTATCACAATGGAAGTCCGAAATTCTCCCGCCATATCATTTAAATAGGTTTCTAGTAAGGATGTACCGGAGTGAGAACCATAATTATTGCCAAAGCTCAGATTAAGGGCTAAGGGCATTCCGTAAAATACAGCACGGTTCACGCAATAATCAATGGCTGTCATAAGCTCTGTTGTTCGAGGAAATGCATTTTCTTCCGGAGAACCAAGTTTTACAATCAACAGGTTGCTTTCATAGGCCACACCCCGGTATCTTCCACCGGAAGCCCTGCCGTTTCCCGCAGCAATCCCCGCCACATGGGTTCCATGCCCTGATATATCACGGCTCGGACAGATTTCATAACGCTGCTGCTCTGTCGGCTGTTCTAACGCCCGGTTAATTACTTCCTCAGAAAAAAGTGTTCCTCTGCGAAATCCCACCGGTGGCTCTAACCCCGCTATCTCAATTGTCTGGTCCCATAATTCCAAAATCCTTGTGGTTCCATCCTCATTCAAAAAATCAGGATGGGCATAATCAATTCCTGAATCAATTACCGCTACAAGAACCCCCTGTCCTGTCAGATTTAAATTAGAAGCTGCACTTCCGCCACCTGCCACACCTGACTGGACCATATTAATGCAGGAAGCTCTTTTTCCATTCTGAATCGTAAAAAATAGCCTCTTTGGCTTCTCCATATATTCGATTTGCGTTAAAGCTGCCACCTTGTCCACCAGATTTTCCGGTATTTCTAAAATGGCATATTCATTACTTAAATTCTGGATAATAATACTTTGATATTCTTCCGGAAATGCCGTCTGAAATACTTCTTCTAACTGCTCTGCTGTCCCAAAGAATTTAATGATAACCTCCCAGGAAGCCTTAGCAGAATCATATCCCACTTCCAAATCCAGCGATTTTTCCCGCTCTTTTGGTGTTGCTTCCATGGCAAGGTTTAAAAGATTTTCAATTTTCTCGTTATTCATAAATGCACACATTTCTTTTTTACTATCATATGTGCACCTGATTTAGAAATGAATAGAAACATCTCTATAATGCCGGATAATTTGCTTCAATAAAATCCCAAGCCGCCATAAAATTAGTACCGGTACTGTCAATTGTTATTTTTTTACCAACCGTACGAATATGTAACAATCTGCTTCCTCTTGAGCCGCTTGCAATATAATAACCCATTATCTGGTCTTTTGTATAATAATATACCTTTCCCATAAAATCTTTAAATACGATGCAGTCCCCATAAATTATTACTACACGGTTTCTTGCATACATAACCCCAAGACATGCCAATGGCAGAAAGGCAAAGGAAAGCAGTGCTATCATACCACCTTCTATTGTCCCATGCAGCAGCACCGTGGTTCCACAGCTAAACAAGCCGATAAATGCAGCGGTTGAAATAAAAAAGATAATTGCGTAGTTTGCTGTTACATAATCCACTACAATCGGTTCACTATGCCGGGGCAGATTCTGTGGCATGCGGGGAAATCCCAGCATACGAAAAATTTTCTTAATCAGCAGTGGCATAAAAACTGCTGATACTCCCATAATTAGCGCAAAAACCAATGCAGTTCCATTAAACGATTCATTCATATTTTTATCCCCCTTCGTTAATCACCCCTCATTATAACATGTTCCCCTTCCATTTTCACTTCTTAATTTTTGCAAAATACATATACTAAATAGAAATAAACTGAAATGGAGATTTACTATGTGTGGAATATCTGGATTTAGCGACTTAAAAAATAATTTTACTGCTAATGCTCCCTATTGGACAAATATTTTAAAAGCAATGCACAATTCCCTTTCCCACCGGGGAAATGATAATCTTGGAACCTTTCTTTTTGAAAAAGCAGGACTTTCCCATGCCCGCTTAAGTATCCGTGACATCGCCTTAGGCAGCCAGCCAATGCTTCGTCATGTAGCCGGACGTACTTATGCCATTGTTTACAATGGAGAAATCTATAATACCGAGGAACTTACCCCGGAATTAGCAAAAGCCGGCTTCCGGTTCGAAACCACCTCTGATACCGAGGTTATTCTCTATGCTTTTATTCATTATGGAGCTGAATTTGTTTCAAAGCTGAATGGTATTTTTGCCTTTGCCATATGGGATGAAATGGAAAAAACACTTTATCTCTATCGTGACCGGGTTGGTGTTAAACCTCTTTTTTATCTGCAAAAAGACAAAATGCTTGCCTTTGCTTCCGAACCAAAAGCTCTTTTCTGTCATCCTGATATCAAACCGGAGCTTACCCTTGATGGTTTAAGGGAGATATTAGCCATTGGTCCTGCCAGAACCATGGGAAATGGCATTTTTAAGGATATCCATGAGGTACTTCCGGGACATTATATGAAATTATCCCCTCAGGGATTTAGCGACAACATCTACTGGGATTTAACCAGTCAGGAACATACGGACGACTACAAAACAACCGTCGAAAAAACCTCTTATCTTGTCCGGGATGCAATAACAAGACAGATGATTTCTGATGTTCCGGTGTGTACCTTTCTATCTGGGGGAATCGATTCCAGCATCGTAACGGCTATTGCCTGCAAATATATGGAAAACCATGGCGAAACCTTAAATACCTTTTCCTTTGATTTTAAGGAAAATGATATTTACTTCCAGTCTAATTCCTTCCAGCCGGAACGGGATATTACCTATATTAATATTATGCGGGAACACTATTCTACCAACCACAATTACCTTGAATGTGATGAAAATAACCTGTTTCATTCTCTCTTCTTAGCCGTAGATGCAAAGGATTTACCGGGAATGGCAGATGTGGATGCTTCCCTGCTCTATTTCTGCGCTCTTGTGGCAAAACATAATAAGGTTGCCTTAACCGGTGAATGTGCGGATGAAATATTTGGCGGTTATCCCTGGTTCTACCGGGAAGAACTGATGAACCGGGATGGTTTTCCATGGTCTTCTGATATCTCTGCAAGAACCCTGTTTTTGCAGGAGGATTTGGTAAAATCCCTCGACCTTCCTAACTACTCCTACGACCATTACCAGACTTCCCTTGGGAATGCCCCTCTTTTAGCAGGCGAAAATGAAGAACAAAAAAGACGCAGGGGAATTGCTTACCTGAATATTAAATGGTTTATGCAAACTCTGCTTGACCGCATGGATCGCACCAGTATGTATTCCGGCTTAGAAGCAAGAGTTCCTTTTGCTGACCATCGGATTATTGAATATGTATTTAATGTTCCATGGGATATGAAATATCAGAATGGGGTAGAAAAAACCTTACTTCGTGATGCCTGCAGTGACCTGCTGCCGCCAGAACTTTTGCACCGCAAAAAAAGCCCTTACCCAAAAACCTACCATCCGGGCTATGAAAAACTTTTAATCCAGAAGCTTACAGATATTGCCAACAATCCAAATGCCCCAATTCAGCCTCTTATTGATAAACCAAAGCTTTTTACCTTCTTAAATGCCCCTGCCGAATATGGAAGACCTTGGTTTGGACAGTTAATGGCAGGTCCCCAGCTAATGGCTTACTTTATCCAGATAAACTACTGGATGGAAAAATATCACTTAACCATTTAATACACAAAAAAGCCTGTCAGGGGGAACAGTTCTTTTAGAACTATCTCTCCTTGACAGGCTGTGTCTTTTCAAATTCAGGATGCACCATTATTTTTCCCTTGTTCTTTATTTTTTATCTGAAATATTTTCCGGATAAAGACGGCAATTAATGTTCCCGTAAGCATGCCTCCAAGTACGTCAGTTGGGTAATGAACCCCCACATAAAGACGGGAGATACTGATAAGAAATGCAAGAATGAGTGCCGGAACACCATATTTTTTCGGACAGATAAGAAATAACATTACTCCTGCTGCAAAGGAGCTTCCGGTATGCCCGGATGGAAAGGAATACTCTCCCGGCTTTTCAATCAAAATATTTAATCCCTCTATTACCTCGTAAGGTCTGATTCTTGCCACCAGATTCTTAAGGATAATATTATTTACCAAAAGACTTCCAAGTAGTGAGTATCCCACCAGCAATCCTTCTTTTCTTGTTTTCTTAAAGCATAGCATCAGAACTGCTATCCCAATCCATATCATGCCGGCATCTCCCAGCTTAGTAATAAAGGTCATAACCGGAGTAAAAAAATCATTTCTTACATATTCCTGAATCCATAAAAGAATATTGCCCTCTAACTGACTGAATGTATCTAACATATATGTACCTCATTTTCTTTTTTCCTCATTCTAACAAGAATAGCTGCCCTTTTCAAATGATTTTTCCTTTTTTCATCCAGTTTATGTCAGTAACTTTATCCCTACTGTTACAAAGCTAGCACTTTGCTTCATTACTGCTTTTGATTCAGCACCTGATTTAATAGTTCCGCTAAAGGTATCATGGCATTCATCGCCTCTTCCACGGTATTTGTCTGTGCTCCAACTTCTACTAGTAGTGTTTTCGGACAATAATGCATATTATAGCGGTAACCCTTCAGATAGATTCTTCTCGTAAGGTCCGGATAATATTCTGCCGCCTTAAGCTGCATCTGAAAAGAAAGAGCCAGATTGTCCGCAATATAAGGATTCTCCAGATAAGCGATATCTCCCATACTTGTTGTCCGGCTGAGTCCGTTAAAGAACATAATTTTAGCCGTTGGTCTGCCTTCTAACTCCGTTACCAGATGTGTATCCTCCCGTACTCCGTCACGATGCAGGTCAATTACCACTTCAATACTTGGATTCTCTGCTAACACCTGTTCTAATGCCGGTCCCGCCAGAGAATAGGCATGGTCCCGGTCTTCCACATCATATTCCCCTTTATGGTGTATGACATTTAATCCGTAGTCTTCTGTTAATAATTTTGTCAGATAATCTCCAACTCCCACAACAGAGGTTGCGGCATCCCCGGGAATAGAATCTTTGTATCCCTCCTGAGAATGAGTGTGATAAATTAAAATCTGGGGTGTGGATGCATCATGAGAAAGGCTCATGTCTTTTTTTAACATTTCCTCCGCATTCAGCTGGCTTCCATCAATGGTCGTTGTTCTGTCCACCTGATAAAAATTCTGTATCAGATAATCAAAATCTGCCAGCTTTTCTACCGGATAAGTGACCACTTTTTCCGGTACTTCCGCCACCTGCTCTATTGTTTCTTTTGTTTCATTGGCGTTTGCATCTGACTCTTTCTGTCCATTAGCTGCTTCTTCTACTTTCTCCTGTTTTGTAGGAGACTCCTGACTGCCCGCATATTCCTCCAGTCTTCCATCATCTCCAACTGCTGTTTCTGTTGAGTTGTCCACTTTTACATCCGGTGTATCGGATTGAATCACAACTTCTCCAGCTTCATTGATATAATTTTCATCAGCTCCCTCCAGAGCAAGAATCATTTCATAGGAAAATGCACTTTCAATCTGGGTTTCATAATCATTTTCTTCCACATATTTTAACCATGGAAATACCTGACACCATATTTCCCCGAAAATAACCTCTTTTCCCTCCTTAGTCGGCTGATATGCGGTCCATGGCATATAAAACTCTATGATTTCGTCACAACAAAAATCTGCAAATTCCTGTTTCATAATCTCACTAATTCCCTGCTGCTCCCTTATAAGAAGCAGCAAGGCCATAAGAAAAATGGCATAAATACAACCAGTTAAATATAAATTCTTTTTTCTTTTTTTCCTAATATAAGAATGCATATTTTATTTTATGCTGTATTACCATCTTTATGTCCCAAAAATTACGACAGTTTACGCAGGTATTTCCTCATCTATAAAAGCAATATTAATGCCTTCTGAAATGGTATAACTCAAACGCTTAACTGACTCATCAATATCCTTTGGTGTAACAAACATTGCGTTAAGATTCGGAGAAAGAAGTTCCCGGATTAACTCATATTTTTCCATATCGTTTAATTCCTCTAAGGAATTTCCGATTTTTTCAAGTTCACGATACTGGCTCATTGCCGTAATCAGGGAATACATTGTATCATTTACAATCGTTGCGGCATCCACCACCGTAGGAATCCCGATTGCAATAACAGGAACACCAAGACTTTTTTCATTTAATCCATGTCTGTGATTTCCTACACCACTTCCCGGATTAATACCGGTATCTGTTACCTGAATTGTCCGGTTTAATCTTTTCGTATTACGGGCTGCCAACGCATCCACTGCAATTACAACATCTGGCTTTGTTTCTTTTACAACCGCTGCAATAATCTCTTTTGATTCCATTCCGGTCTGTGCCATAACCCCCGGAACAATACTTGCCACACGATTCATATGTGCTTTTCCAAAGGCATATCTTCCATATTCATTAATAATATGTCTTGTAATATAAAGATTATCTACAACACGTGGTCCTAAGGCATCCGGTGTAACCGCCCGGTTTCCCAGACCTACCACCAGAATATCTAATACTTCTTTTTTTACAGGAATCAGCTGGCGCAGTACTTTTGCAAGCTGAACAGATATCTCTCTGTGATAATCCTCATCCTCTTCATCCATATTTCCAGCTTCAATTGTGATATATGTGCCCCGTGGTTTTCCCATGGTTTTCGCACCATTTTCCGTCTCTATCACCACTGTACTAATGGTCAGGTTGTTATCTACCTTTTCCTCTGAAAAACGCACGCCCTTTAATTCAACATTGTCTTCCTGCATTTTTTCCTGGGTCTCTAACGCAAGGTCTGTTCGTATCTGATACATAAGCTCTCCTCATTTCTGTATGCATTTTTCTTATAGTTTGTCTTATTTTTCCTATTTTATCCTTATTTTTTCATTTTTCTATTGACAGTTCAAAAGAAATATCCTAAAATACTCTAGTATGTTTACATTGAACTGTCCGTGTCCGGCTTTAGTGTAACAATCATGAACAATTACAATACAAATTGGAGGTGTACAGATTGGCTAACATTAAATCTGCAAAAAAGAGAATTTTAGTAACAGAAATAAGAACTGCTAGAAACAAATCTATCAAATCTGAAGTTAAAACAGTAACTAAGAAGGTAGAGGCTGCTGTTGCTGCTAATGATAAAGAAGCTGCTAATGCTGCTTTAACAGTTGCTATTAAGACAATTGAAAAAGCTGCTTCTAAAGGCGTTTATCATAAGAACAATGCTGCTAGAAAAGTTTCTCGTTTAACAAAGCTTGTTAACGGCGTAGCTTAATTCGAATAGATTAAAATTCGCGAATTTATTGCTTTCTGCAGGAAGCATATTAAAAACACCAGTACCG
>CAYMIS010000046.1:0-24801 GCA_964390485.1 uncultured Roseburia sp.
TATTATAGGAGATTTTCCTGGTGTTAGCAACAGAATTGTTTGTCAGAAGCCTATATATTTGTTAAAATAAGTGTATTATTTCTGAATAATGAAAAGAACAACTGACAATTATCAGAAGTTCCTGATTATGCAGAAAATCAAAAAGCAGATTGGAAAAGGAGTCAAATGAAAGTAACCATTTTATGTGTGGGAAAAATAAAAGAAAAATTTTACAGAGATGCAATTGCGGAATATGAAAAGCGATTAAGCCGCTATTGTAAATTAGAAATTGTGGAAGTTGCAGACGAAAAAACACCCGACAATGCCAGTGAGACCGTGGAACTTCAGATTAAGGAAAAAGAAGCCGAACGCATGGATAAATATATCAAAGACGGTGCCTATGTGGTTGCCCTTGCCATTGAAGGAAAACAGTTAGATTCCGTAGAACTGTCTGAAAAAATCGAACAGCTTGGAACTGGTGGTACCAGCCACATTATTTTTGTAATTGGCGGCTCTTTAGGGCTTTCGGAACACATTTTAAAAAGAGCAGATTATAAGCTTAGCTTTTCAAGAATGACGTTTCCCCATCAGCTGATGCGTGTCATTTTACTGGAACAGATTTACCGGAGCTATCGTATTATGAACCACGAACCATATCACAAATAATTTGAAGGAGAGAAAATATCTATGAGAATGTATGATTTGATTCTAAAAAAGAAACATGGAGAAGAATTAACAACAGATGAGATTAAATATATGATAAATGGATTTACCGAGGGAACCATTCCTGATTATCAGATGTCTGCCATGACAATGGCAATCTGTTTTCAGGGTATGTCAAAACGGGAAACGGTTGATTTAACCCTTGCCATCCGGGATAGTGGTGACGTTCTGGATTTATCCGAGATTAAAGGCGTAAAGGTGGACAAACACAGCACAGGCGGTGTGGGTGATAAGACCTCCCTTGCTCTAACACCAATTATTGCAGCCCTTGGAGTTCCGGTGGCAAAAATGTCAGGAAGAGGCTTGGGACATACCGGCGGAACTATTGATAAATTGGAGTGCTTTCCGGGCTTTACTACCGGCATTTCCGAAGAAACTTTCTTAAAAAATGTAAACGAAATTCAGATTGCAATAGCTGGCCAGACAGCAAACCTTGCTCCGGCAGATAAGAAGCTTTATGCATTACGGGACGTAACAGGAACCGTAGATAATATGTCTTTGATTGCCAGCTCTATTATGAGTAAAAAGCTTGCCTCCGGAAGTGATGCCATTGTACTGGACGTAAAGACAGGAAATGGCGCATTCATGAAAACCTATGAAGATTCTGTTGCCCTTGCAGAAGAGATGGTCTCTATCGGCAACTTAGCAGGTAAAAAAACCGCGGCTGTCATTACGGATATGGATCAGCCATTAGGGTATGCCGTTGGTAATTCGCTGGAAGTAATCGAAGCAATTGAAACGTTACGGGGAAATGGACCGGAGGATTTTAAACAGGTGGTTTTTGCCTTAGGTTCTTTAATGTTACAGCTGGCAGGAAAAGCCGAAAATGACACAGATGCCATCGCAAAAATAGAATCCGTTATTGCAGATGGTTCTGCTCTGGATAAATTTGCCGCATTTGTGAAGGCGCAGGGCGGAGATTCTGATTATGTATATCATCCTGAGAAATTCCCGAAGGCAGCCATTGAGAAAAAAGTAGTTGCCAAAGGAACGGGCTATGTGAAGCGGATTCTTGCGGAAGATATCGGAATTGCCTGCATGACCTTAGGCGGCGGCAGAGAGACAAAAGAAAGTGAAATTGATTTATCTGTCGGAATTATTCTGAATAAGAAAAATGCAGATGAAATTAAGACAGGAGAGGTACTGGCAACAGTATACGGAAATGATACTGAAAAAGTGGAAAAGGCTGTTGCTATGATAGCAAATGCTTATGAAATAAGTGAGAAGCAGGTGACACCGTCTTCTGTAATTAAAAAAATCATTATGTAATAATACAAAGTCTGCTGCATCGGCAGAAAGCTTTCAAAAAAATAAAACAAATCACAAATCCCACTATTTTTTGAATAAGAATTCTTGTTTTTTCATATAGTGATGTATGAGTAAAAATAAAAAGAATCAGATTCGTGAAAAAATGGTAAATAGTTTGGAACTTCCAAAGGATTTAATGCTCGGCGCGGTAATCCTTACAGTGACAGGCAGGCGTGAGGTTTTGATTGAGAATTATAAAGGAATCCTTACTTACGAGGATTCCTTTATCAAGGTTCAGACCAAAACCTGTCAGGTGCTGATTACAGGGATTCATTTATCAATTGAATATTATACCAATGAGGAAATGAAAATTACAGGACTGATTGATGCAATTCAATACGAGTATTAAACGATGATATTGTCTTTGATGAAATATTTTCACGGATATGTGTATGTGCATTTATCAGGTTACGCGCCGGAACGATTTTTGAATCTATGTGGAAACCATAATATATTAATCTGGAACTTAAAACCTGTGGAAGATGGGTATGAGTTTTTTATTAGTGTAAAGGGATATAAAGACTTAAAACCGCTTTTGAAAAAAACAAAAACAAAAGCCCGCATTTTGGAAAGATATGGGGCTCCCTTTGCTTTGCTCCGTTATCGTAAAAGAAAACTGTTCCTGATAGGTTTTATCTGTTTTGCAGCCTTTTTATACTATTTTTCCGGTTTTATATGGAGCATTGAAGTAAATGGAAATTCTTATCTGTCAGAGGAGACGATTATTCGCTTTTTAGAAGATCAGGATGCATCCTTTGGAACGAAGATAAAAAAAATAGACAGTGCTGCGCTGGAAGAAGAACTGCGTTCGAAATATAGCGAGGTTATCTGGACTTCTATTAAAATATATGGAACGAAAATGACTGTGGATATTCAGGAAAGCTTATTGCCGGAGGAGCAATACGAGCCTAGTGACAATGAAATAAAGGATATTGTGGCGGCAAAGGATGGCATTGTTACAGAAATGGTTACCAGAAATGGAACTCCGCTGGTGGCTGCTGGAACACAGGTAAAAAAAGGTGATATTCTTGTATCCGGACGCCTTGATATTATAGGTGATGACGGAACCGTTACGGAATATTTATATCATAGCGCTGATGCAGATATTACCGCTAAGGTAATTTATCCATACAAAGATGAAATAAATATTTCATATGAGGATAAAATAAAAACAGGCAAAAAAAAGAAAAAGTATGAAATACAAATTTTTGACACAATTCTTAAAAATCCCTTTTTTAAAAATCCTTATAAAGAATATGGGATTATTAGTGAAAGCCGCCAGCTAAAGCTTGCAGATAATTTTTATCTTCCATTTTACCTGAAAGTTACGCAGGTTGAGGAGTGTGAAGTAAAGCAGTCCAGTTACAGTAAAGAAGAGGCAAAGGAGCTGGCAAAAAAGAGGTTTTCGCAATATCTTACAAATTTGGAAGAAAAAGGTATTCAAATTTCTGAAAAAAATGTTATGATAGAAAAAGTGAACCAGAAATATGTCATAACAGGGACTGTGACAGCCTATGAGTCTATCGTGGCCTATCAGCCGACAGAAATTCTGGAAATAACGAGTGAAGAAAGGCAGCAAACAGATGAGTCTGACTGAAGTATCTTTAAATATACCAACGGAACATATATCAAATGTCTTTGGACAGTTTGATACTTATATAAAGAAAATTGAACGTACCCTGCAGGTAACAATTATTGTCCGGGATGGTTCCATGAAAATTCTCGGAAGTGAATTACAGATTAAACAGGCATCCAGTGTTTTTATGCAGCTGGTAGAATTATCTAAACGGGGAAATGTCATTACAGAGCAGAATGTTAATTATGCCTTGTCCCTTGTGGCAGAGGAAAAGGAATCTGCGATTGTTGAAATTGATAAAGACTGTATCTGCCATACAATTAATGGCAAACCGGTGAAACCGAAAACCTTAGGACAGAAATCCTATGTAGATGCAATCCGCAATAAAATGATTGTTTTTGGAATGGGGCCTGCAGGAACAGGTAAAACTTATCTTGCCATGGCAATGGCAATTACAGCCTTCAAAAATGAAGAGGTTGGCAGAATTATTTTAACAAGACCTGCCATTGAAGCAGGAGAGAAGCTTGGCTTTTTACCGGGAGATATGCAGAGTAAGGTAGACCCTTATCTTCGCCCATTGTATGATGCCCTTTATCAGATTATGGGAGCTGAGAGTTTCCAGAAGAACATGGAAAAGGGACTGATTGAGGTTGCCCCATTAGCTTATATGCGAGGAAGAACCTTAGATAATGCCTTTATTATTTTAGATGAAGCCCAGAATACAACACCGGCACAGATGAAGATGTTTTTGACCCGTATAGGATTCGGCTCCAAAGCCGTTATTACCGGTGATGCAACTCAAAAAGATTTAGCTCCGGGAACAGCTTCCGGTTTAGATGTTGCACTTAAGGTATTGAAAAAAGTAGATGAAATTGGTATTTGTGAGCTGACCAGTCAGGACGTTGTCCGTCATCCTGTAGTACAAAAGATTGTAAAAGCCTATGAAGATTATGAGAATCGGGCAAATAGAAATACCAAAAGAAAAAAACAGGAGACAAAGTAAGAGATGGAAGAACGTTTTGTGGCAAAGCGGTACATTAACGTAAGTCTAATGTTTCTTGTGACGTTAGTTTTTACAGCAGTCCTTTGCCTAAAGGAAGGGGTCTGGCTTGACCAGATGGTATGTCTGGTGGTTTTAGACATGATTTTTTTATTGCTCTTTCTATTTATCTTGGAGCATAATCGGATGTTAAAGATAATTTCCGGAAATAAAGAAACCAATTATCGTAAAGTTTTTATGGGATATGCGCTGTTAGCAGGGGTATCCCTGCTTTGCAGTTTTTTTCCGGAATTTACAAAACCGGTAATCATCTTGCCGATTTTGATGACACTTTTGTGTAATGTGGAACTGGCTTTTTGTACAAGTGCTTTTTTTATGGCAGAACTTGCTATTGTTATGAATATTACAACAATGGAGCTGGTGTCATTATATGTTATGATTTTATTTGGCTGTATGGTTGCAAGAGCCATTGATACTCATTGTAAAAAACTCTGGTACGGTTTGGTTATCCTATGCTTATCAATAACTGTACCGATGTTATTTTATTATCTTCATTATCAGGAATACTATTTTCCAATTATGATATGGGGATGTCTGGAAGGAATTGTAATTGGAATATTTTTGCATTTTTCTGCAGAAAAAATACTTTCTTTCCGCAATTTAGAGGTGGCAGCGGTATTAGTAGATGTTCTGGATGAGGATTTCCCTTTAATAAGAGAATTAAAAAGATTTTCCAGACAGGAATATAAGCATGCAAGACGTGTTTCTGATATTTCAAAAAGATGTGCAAAGCTTGTAAATGCCAATGAGCAGATATGCGCGGCGGCGGCTTTTTATTACCGGATTGGTATTATTGATGGTGATGAAATCCAGAAAAATGGTGTACGGATTGCAGAAAATCATTGTTTTCCGGAAGATATTACCCGGATTATTTATGAATATTATGGTGTAGAACAGCCACCTTCTACCATTGAATCAGCCATCGTACAGATGGTAGACGCCGTGGTAAAAAAAATAGAAGTATTTGACCCCACAACCATGTCGAGTAACTGGAATCAGGATATGGTGATTTATCAGACCTTAAATGAATATTCTGCCCAGGGGATGTATGATAAATCCGGGCTGAGTATGAATATGTTTTTAAAAATCCGGGAATATCTGGTAAATGAAGAGGTATTGGTTTAAGAAAGGATAAACAAATGAGTCTTAATATTGAGAAAGAAATAGAAGTATCTTTTTCCTTTGACTATGAAGCATTAGCAGAGGAAGTGATTCAGTTTGCATTAGAGCATGAGGATTTCCCTTATGAATCAGAAATTAATCTGACCTTGACAGATAATGAAGGTATTCATGAAATAAATAAAATGTACCGAGAGATTGACCGCCCAACGGACGTGCTTTCCTTTCCAATGCTGTCCTATGAGGCTGCCGGAGATTTTTCTCATTTAGAAGAAGATTATGATGATAATTTTAATCCGGATACCGGGGAAATCATGTTGGGAGATATTGTCATTTCTGTGGACAAGGTAAAAGAACAGGCAGAAAGCTATGGTCACAGCGAAAAGAGAGAATATGCTTTTTTAATTGTACATAGCATGCTGCATCTGTTTGGTTATGACCATATGACACCGGAAGAAGCTGCAGTTATGGAAGGCAAGCAGAATGAAATTTTAGAAAAAATGAACATACTTAGATAACGAAAGGCATGGTTAATTCATGGGTAAGAATAAAAAGAGTAGTACCGGTTTTCTGGTACAGGGGTCGATTCTGGCGATGGCTTCGATTATCAGCCGCGTCATTGGACTTTTATACCGTATCCCGTTAATCGGTATTATTGGCGATAGGGGAATGGATTATTATGGAACCGCATTTGAGGTTTATAATATTCTCCTCATTATATCTTCCTACAGTCTGCCTCTTGCTGTTTCTAAATTAGTTTCAGCAGATATGGCAACGGGAAGAAGAAAAAATGCATATCGTATTTTAAAATGTGCATTTATATTTGCAGCTACAACGGGTACCATTGCTGCGCTTATTTTATTTTTTGGAGCAGAGTTCTTTACAGGCACTGTTTTAGAAACACCATATAGTATTTTTGCAGTAAGAGTATTGATTCCGGTACTATTGATTGTGGCAGTTTTAGGTGTGCTGCGAGGATTTTTCCAGGGACTTGGTTCTATGATGCCAAGTGCGGTATCACAGATTTTAGAACAGATTGCGAATGCGATTGTCAGTGTATGGGCAGCCTATGTGCTGTATTCTTATGGAAGCAAAGTTGGCGCTGTGCTTGGTAATGTGGAGGATTATTCGGCAGCCTATGGTGCAGCCGGCGGAACCTTAGGAACGGCAATTGGTGCAGTTGTTGCATTACTTTTCTCCTGCTTTGTATTATTTGCTTATATGCATGTGTATAAGCGTCAGATGCGTAAAGAACGCAATACAAAGGTGGATGCTCACAGCTATATTTTTAAACTGTTAATTATTACAATTATTCCTGTTTTGATGAGTACTACGATTTATAACTGCAATACCTTAATTGATATGGCAGTATTTAAAAATATTGCCAGTGCCCAGGGATATACCGTAGATGAAATTACTATCTGGAACGGAATTTATATGGGTAAATACAGAACGCTTATTAATGTGCCAATATCCATTGCCTCCGCTTTGGCGGCTTCTTCGGTACCGGCATTGACAGCGGCATATACAAATGGGAAAAAGGATGAGGTACGTGCCCAGATTAATACAGCTATTCGTTTTATTATGGTAATTGCTTTCCCTTGTGCCGTAGGTATGGGAGTTCTGGCATCACCGATTTTACAGCTGGTACATTTTAGCGATGAGACAGGAATGGCAGCATTGATGCTTCAGACCGGAGCTGTTTCCATTATTTTCTTTTCCCTTTCCACACTTTCTAATGGATTGCTGCAGGGAATTAACCGTATGAAAGAGCCGGTAAAAAATGCAGCCATTGCTCTGGTGCTTCATATCATAGTTTTAGTTGTGTGTATGTACGTTCTGGATTTAAATATTTTTGCTGTTATTATTGGTAACGCATCCTTTGGCTTGATCATGTGCGTGTTAAACGCACTTTCTATTCGCAAATACAGCGGCTATCGTCAGGAAATTGTAAGAACCTTTTTGATTCCGGGAGTTTCCGCTGCCGTTATGGGTGTTGTGGCATGGGGAGTATATAAATTAGTTCTTTATATTTTCCGTATAAATGCCGTGGCGGCTGTGATTGCGATTTTAGCGGCAGTAGTGGTATATTTTTCATTATTACTTTTGATGAAGGGACTGACAGAGGAAGAAATTTTAAAATTCCCGAAGGGACGTACTCTGGTACGTATTGCAAGAAGTGTACATCTGCTGCGGTAAAAGAAAGAATCATTTATTCCGTTTTATGAAGAAGTTTTAAGACGGGAAATGTATAAAAATTCCATAAAAGCAAATACTTATTCCGGTAGACAACTGTTTTGACAGTAAAATATGACAAATAGAGTCATTCATTTATTGAAATGGAGAGAACATGAAAAAAGGAATAAGTATTTGCTTTTTTGCGGCAATCATATTATTGTTTTTGCTGTTATTAATTTTGCAGAGCAGGGGGAGTTCCTCTCCCGAAGTATCCGATACACAGGCAAAAGACAGAGCAGAGACAGAAACAGAGCTTTTGACAGAAAGTATGCAGGTTGTAAATAATGAGAAATATTATCTAAAGGAAGCGGATGGATATCTTACCGTATATGATGGCAGGACCAATGAAATCTATTGTGAAACCAATATCCGAATTTCCCTTCTTTCCCCGGAAATGCAGGAAAAAATAAAGAAGGGTATATCCTTTCAGACAGAAGCAGAGCTTTATGATTTTCTAGAAAGCTATTCCTCCTGATACAGGTTTTATTGTTTGTTGAATGTTTTGACGTTATATGTTAAAATCATTGTGGCAATTTGGGAGAAATAGGTGAATCGATGAAAATAGAGAAAAATAAATCTTATGATGTTGTTATCATCGGAGGTGGAGCAGCTGGGATTATGGCTGCAATTACAGCCGCAAGATGTGGTGTGAAAACAGCGATTATCGAACATAAGGATAGAATCGGAAAGAAGATTCTTTCCACTGGAAATGGAAAATGTAATTATACCAATGCATTGCAGGGAATTGCTTATTACAGAGGTGATCACCCTGCATTTGTGTTGCCTGTATTTGAACAGTTTGGATTAGAAGAAACACTAAAATTCTTTGAAGAAATCGGAGTTTATCCTAAGTGCAGAAATGGATATTATTATCCTTCCAGTGAGCAGGCGGCAGCGGTTTTAGAGGTTCTTCGTATGGAATTAGATTACCGCCACGTAGATGTCTTGACAGAATGCGAATTAAAGGGTCTAATCCACCAGAAAAATAGTATCCTGATTGATACGAGTCTTGGAAAAATAGTCACGAAAAAGGTCATTCTTGCTACGGGATTACTGGCAGCACCAAAGACCGGAAGTGACGGAAGTGCATTTCCACATATTGAGAAATTAGGTCATCATTTTACAGATATTGTGCCTGCCCTCGTTGCTTTGCAGGGCAAACAGTCATTTTTTAAGGCAATTGCAGGAATTCGTGCAGAAATTCAACTGGAAATATACATAAATCAGAAAAAAATTGCGATGGAATCCGGGGAACTTCAGCTGACGGATTATGGTATCTCCGGCATCCCGGTTTTCCAGATTAGCCGTTATGCAACAAAGGCATTGGCAAAGAAGGAAAAAGTATATGTTTTACTGGATTTTATGCCAAAGCATACAGAAGAAGAACTATTGTCTTTACTGAAAGAACGATTTTATAAATTCGGCAATGGAAAAACCGCCAGTGAAGCTCTTATTGGTCTGGTAAACAGAAAATTAGGAGATGTGCTGTTAAAAGAAACAGGTATTTCCTTACAAATACCTTCAAAAAACGTGTCAAAAGAGCAACTCCAAAAACTTGTTATCCAGTTAAAATCCCTTCGGGTGGATGTAGTCGGCAGCAAAACCTTTGAACAGGCACAGGTATGTGCCGGGGGCGTAGACACCGGTGAAGTAAATAATGAGACCTTAGAGTCATATTTCGTACCGGGGGTTTATTTTGCAGGAGAACTTTTAGATATCGATGGAATCTGCGGCGGCTATAATTTGCAATGGGCATGGTCCAGCGGCTATGTGGCAGGATTTCACGCAGCAAAAGCCTGTAAATAAAGCGGATTGTTGAAATGTTTTGATTTCAGTAAGGTATATAGCAGAGGATAAACGTTGTATTGGATAAACAGGGTAGGATGAAAGAGGACATTCATTTTATGATAAGAATAAATCAGATAAAGCTTCCCATAGAACATGACGAAGCGCAGCTGGAACAGAAGATTTTAAAAACATTGAAAATCAAAAAAAACCAGCTGATGCATTATAAAATTGCAAAAAAATCAATTGACGCCAGAAAGAAACCAGAACTTTTTTATGTGTACTCGGTGGATGTTTCTGTAGACAGTGAAATTGCCGTTTTAAAAAGGGTTAACGATAATAATATTATGTCAACCAAGCAGAAGCGTTATGAAATTAACTCCCTTTCAGAGGATTACTTATCAAAACCTCCCATCATTGTTGGGGCAGGTCCGGCAGGCTTGTTTGCAGCATATTATCTGCTTTTAGCGGGAATAAAGCCAATTGTGTTAGAGCGGGGCAAACAGATAGAAGCAAGAGAAGAGGATGTAAAACGTTTTTGGGAAACAGGCGTGTTGGATGTAACATCGAATGTACAGTTTGGAGAAGGGGGAGCAGGAACCTTTTCCGATGGAAAATTAAACACGTTAGTAAAAGACCCTGTAGGAAGAAATCAGTTTGTTTTAGAAACCTTTGTAAAATACGGGGCACAGGATAGGATTTTATACGAAAACAAGCCCCATATTGGCACAGATGTATTAAGAAATGTCATTATAAATATGCGAAAAGATATGATTCATAGGGGCTGCGAATTTCGTTTTGAAAGCTGTATGACAGACCTTCGGATAGAAAATAATGCGGTTACAGCTGTCCAGATAAATCATGAAGAATGGATAGAAACGGATACGGTTGTTTTGGCTTTAGGTCATAGCGCAAGAGATACCTTTCAGATGCTGTTGCAGCATAAGCTTGTAATGGAACCAAAGGCTTTTGCAGTGGGCTTTCGAGTGGAGCATCCACAGGAAGTAATTAATCGTACCCAGTACGGCGATAAATATTTTGACAGGCTTTCTGCAGCACCTTATAAGGTAACTGCAAATCTGGCAAATGGAAGAGGTGTCTATTCCTTTTGCATGTGTCCGGGGGGCTATGTGGTGAATGCCTCTTCTGAGGAAGGTCGTCTTGCCGTAAACGGAATGAGTTATGCAAAGCGTGATGGTAAAAATGCCAACAGTGCCATTATTGTATCGGTGAAACCAGAAGATTTTGATGGGACAGATGCCCTTTCCGGTGTTCGGTTCCAGCAACAATTAGAAGAAAAGGCTTTCCGCCTTGCTGAGGGTAAAATACCCCAGCAGTTGTTCGGAGATTATTGTAAAAATGTGACTTCTACATCCTATGGAAATTTTTCTTCGGAGACAAAGGGACATACTGCTTTGTGCAATCTAAGAGGATTGTTACCACAGGTTTTAGAAGAATCCTTTATCGAAGGAATGCATGCTTTCTCCCGTTCGATTCCGGGTTATGACAGAGAGGATGCAATTTTATCAGGAATAGAAAGCCGAACCTCATCACCGGTACGCATATGCCGGGATGAGCAGTTTTTAGCTAATATAGATGGAATTTATCCATGTGGAGAAGGTGCAGGATATGCCGGGGGAATTATGTCTGCTGCAATGGATGGATTAAAAGTAGCAGAACATATGGTATCTAACAAAGCAGGAAGGAAGTAACTTAAGTGGCTGAATTTACACCAATGATGCAGCATTATCTGCAGACAAAAGAAGAATATAAGGATTGTATTTTATTTTATCGTTTAGGCGATTTTTATGAGATGTTTTTTGAGGATGCATTAGTCGTTTCTAAGGAATTAGAGATTACCTTAACAGGAAAAGCCTGTGGCATGGAGGAACGGGCACCGATGTGTGGTATTCCCTATCATGCGGCAGAAGGATATTTAAACCGCCTTGTGGCTAATGGACATAAGGTTGCCATCTGTGAACAGGTAGAAGACCCAAAACAGGCAAAAGGCATCGTAAGACGTGAAGTTATCCGTATTGTAACCCCTGGTACCAATATGGATATTCAGGCATTAGATGAATCAAAAAACAATTACATTATGTGTATTGTATATATGACAGATAAATATGGTGTATCCTTAGCAGATGTTTCTACCGGTGATTACTACGTGACAGAGGTGGATTCTGAGCGCAAATTAATTGATGAGATTAATAAATTTTCACCATCAGAAATTATTTGTAATGAAAGCTTTTATATGAGCGGTGTTGATTTGGATGATATGCGTCATCGTCTTGGAATTACTATCTATTCTTTGGAAGCATGGTATTTCAGTGATGAAACAGCAGAAACAACATTAAGAAATCATTTCCGTATTAACAGCTTAGAAGGGCTTGGCTTAAAGGATTATGCCTCTGGAACAATTGCTGCGGGAGCATTACTAAAATATTTATATGAAACACAAAAAACAAGCTTAGAGCATATCTCTGCCATTCATCCGTATTCTACCGGAAAATATATGATTATCGACAGCTCCACCAGACGTAACTTAGAGCTGGTAGAGACCCTTCGTGAAAAGCAGAAACGAGGCTCATTGCTTTGGGTATTAGATAAAACAAAAACAGCCATGGGAGCCCGTTTATTACGTTCTTATGTAGAGCAGCCTCTGATTGAGAAAGCAGAAATTGAAAAACGTCAGAAGGCAATTGGTGATATTAACAAGCATATGATTACCCGGGAGGAATTAAGAGAGTATTTAAATCCAATTTACGATTTAGAACGTCTGATTACCCGTGTAACCTATATGTCTGCCAATCCAAGGGATTTAATTGCATTTAAAAATTCTATTGGAATGTTACCACCGATTAAGGCATTATTACAGGATTTTGATACCGAACTTCTTTCTGAAATCAAAAAAGAGATTGATACCTTAGAAGAACTGCACCAGCTCATTGAAGATTCCATTATGGAAGAACCACCAATTACTGTCCGGGAAGGCGGTCTTATAAAGGATGGCTTTAACGAGGATGTTGACAAATACCGTCAGGCCAGCACCGAAGGAAAGACCTGGCTTGCAGAGTTAGAAGCCAAAGAGCGGGAAAAAACAGGAATCAAAAACTTAAAAATCAAATATAACAAGGTGTTTGGTTATTATCTGGAAGTAACTAATTCCTATAAAAACCTTGTCCCGGATTATTTTATGCGTAAGCAGACTCTGGCAAATGCGGAGCGTTATATTACACCGGAATTAAAGGAATTAGAGGATATGATTCTCGGTGCAGAGGACAAGCTGGTGAATTTGGAATATGAATTATTTACAGAGGTTCGTAATAAAATTGCTGCGGAAGTGGTTCGTATCCAGAAAACTGCAAAAGCTGTGGCAAAGCTGGATGTTTTTGTGTCCCTTGCCGTTGTTGCTGACCAAAATAATTACTGCTGTCCAAAGATGAATGAATCCGGTGTCATTGATATTAAAGATGGTCGTCATCCGGTTGTAGAAAAAATGATTAACAACGATATGTTTATTGCCAACGACACTTACTTAGATAACGGAAATCATCGTATTTCCATTATTACCGGACCGAATATGGCAGGTAAGTCTACTTATATGCGCCAGACAGCAATTATTGTATTAATGGCACAGATAGGAAGTTACGTTCCGGCAACCTCTGCAAAGATTGGAATTGTTGACCGTATCTTTACCCGTGTAGGAGCTTCTGACGACCTTGCCAGTGGACAGAGTACCTTTATGGTGGAAATGAACGAAGTGGCAAATATTCTTCGAAATGCCACCAGTAATTCCCTTTTAGTATTAGATGAAATCGGCAGGGGAACAAGTACCTTCGATGGATTAAGCATTGCATGGGCGGTAGTAGAGCACATCAGCAATCCAAAGCTTTTAGGTGCAAAAACCCTATTTGCAACTCATTACCATGAATTGACGGAATTAGAAGGTAAGTTAAATAACGTAAATAATTATTGTATTGCCGTAAAAGAAAAGGGCGATGATATTGTATTTTTACGAAAAATCGTAAAAGGTGGTGCCGATAAGAGTTACGGTATTCAGGTAGCAAAATTAGCAGGCGTACCGGATTCTGTTATTGACCGGGCAAAAGAAATTGTAGAGAAGCTGATTGAAAATGATATAGCTTCTGTTGCCCGCGGCATTGAAGTGGAGACAAATACTTCCTCCAAAAAGAAAAAAGAACGTTTAGACGAGGTGGATCTTGCCCAGATGTCTTTATTTGATACCGTAAAAGATGATGACATCATCGATGAACTGCGGAATGTGGATTTGGGAAATATGACACCAATTGATGCATTAAATAAATTATTCGAATTACAAAACAAAGTGCGGAATCGTTGGTAAAAACGTCGCCGGGCGACGTTGCCGAAAAAAGCAAAGCGTTTTCATCCGACATACACCATGTAGGAGCATTGTTCTATCACAAAAAAAGAATTTTAAAATATTAGATTTTTAAGGAGACTTATGCCGCAAATTACATTACTGGATCAGGAAACAATTGATAAAATCGCAGCCGGAGAAGTGGTTGAACGTCCTTCTTCTGTTGTAAAAGAGTTAGTGGAAAATGCGATTGATGCCAAGGCTACTGCTGTTACAGTGGAAATAAAAGAAGGTGGTACTTCTTTTATCCGGATTACCGATAATGGCTGTGGTATCGAAAAGAAGCAGGTAAAACTTGCTTTTTTACGTCATTCCACAAGTAAAATTAAAAGTGTAGAAGACCTTCTTTCCATTCGTTCCCTTGGGTTCCGTGGTGAAGCATTATCAAGTATTGCTGCTGTTTCCCAGGTGGAATTAATTACGAAAACCTATGACGAATTAACCGGTACAAGATATGTGATTGAAGGCTCTAAGGAGAAGGAATTAGAGGAGATTGGTGCACCGGATGGAACGACTTTTATTGTGCGAAATCTTTTTTACAATACGCCAGCCAGAAGAAAGTTTTTAAAAAGTGCCCAGACGGAAGGTAATTATGTGGCTGATTTAATGGAGCGTATGGCATTATCCCACCCGGATGTTTCTTTTAAGTTTATTAATAACGGACAGACCAAGATGCATACCTCCGGCAATTCCAATGAAAAAGATTTAATTTATCATATTTATGGCAGGGATATTACCTCTGCCATTCTTCCGGTAGATATAAAAAATGAGTTTTTCCATGTAAAAGGCTTTATCGGAAAGCCGGCAGTTACCCGCGGAAACCGCAATTTCGAAAGTTTTTTTATGAATGGCAGATATATTAAGAGTGCCGTACTCTCGAAAGCAGTAGAGGAAGCCTATAAGGGCTTTATTATGCAGCATCAGTATCCTTTCTGCGTATTATATTTTTCCATGGATTCCAATCTTTTAGATGTGAATGTACATCCGACAAAAATGGAACTCCGTTTTTCACAAAATGATGTGATTTACCATAAGCTTTTTGATATTATCCGTGGAACACTGACCCATAAGGAATTTATTCAGGAAGTTCCTGTGAAAGAAGAGAAAAAAACGGATGTGAGACCTCAGATAAAGAGTGCTCCGGAGCCTTTTGAAATCAGAAGAATTAATGATATTCGAAAAGCTGTTTCCATGAATAGTCCTTATGAAAGACAATATCCGGAAAGAGACCGACTTTTCCAAAAGCAAAAACCTGTCTCAAAACCAATGTCAACGGAAGATGCTGTGTCAATACAGCAGCAAGGAAACATAAGTCAGACACCGGTTTCAGAGAACACCTCTGCTGATATGCCGATGCATAAAAAACAGTCTGATATATCCTCGGCATCCGTTACTGCCACGACTGAAAATGATAGTAGAAAAACAGCAGAGGCTTTGTTTGCAAAGCTTTCCGGGAAAGGTGTACAGGAACCTTTGGTGACAGCGGTTGCTAAAAATGTTGAAACAGATATACAACAGCCGGAGAAACAAGCATTTGTTTTTGCCAATAATACAGATTTCATAACGGAACAGGAGCCGTTACAACCAAAAGAAAACCTAGAGCAAAAAGAATTTTTAGAAGTAAAAGAGCAATCCTCATACGAGAATCCAACATCCACTGACATAACCTTTGAACAGCAGAAGCTTTCTGATATAAGTGAGCAGTTCTTATCAAAGGATGCAAGGAAAAAGCACCGAATTATCGGACAGTTGTTTGATACTTACTGGATGGTAGAATACGAAGATAAGCTCTTTATTATTGACCAGCATGCAGCCCATGAGAAGGTTCTTTACGAAAAAACAATGGCAAAGCTTGCAGATAACAATTTTACCGCCCAGACCTTAAGTCCGCCAATTATTTTGACATTAAGTAATGACGAAGTTGAAATGTTAGAGAAATACCGCAGTCAGATTGAAGCCTTTGGTTATGAAGTTGAGCATTTTGGTGGAAAAGAATATTCAATTACAGCAATTCCGGCAGATTTTACCGGAATTGATATGAAAAGCATGTTTATTGATATGCTGGATGATTTTGCAAATATCAACGGTAAAGATGCACCAAATCTGATTATGGAAAAGGTAGCTTCTATGTCCTGTAAAGCAGCGGTAAAAGGCCATGACCACTTAAGTCGTCAGGAAGCAGAACAGCTAATAGACGAATTATTAGAACTTGAGAATCCTTATCACTGTCCTCATGGAAGACCTACGATTATTTCCATGACAAATTATGAAATAGAAAAGAAATTTAAACGAATTGTATAGAGTTTTACCTGCAAACAGAGAGCATACGTTATTGTTTGCAGACATACAGAAAGGGTTGAGAATATATGAAAAAACAGCCTATGGTAATTTTAACAGGACCGACCGCTGTTGGAAAAACAGCCTTGTCCATTTCCCTTGCCAAAAGGATTAATGGTGCTATTATTTCCGCAGATTCCATGCAGGTGTATAAGCATATGGACATTGGTTCTGCCAAAATCATGCCGGAAGAAATGGATGGTGTGAAGCATTATTTAATTGACGAATTTGAACCGGATGAAGAATTCCATGTTGCACGTTTTGTGCAGCGGGCAAAAGAGTGTTTAAAAGAAATTTATGATAATGGTCAAATTCCGATTATTGCCGGTGGTACCGGTTTTTACATCCAGGCGCTTTTATATGATATTGATTTTAGCGAACAGGATGCAGATTCTGAATATCGACGGGAATTAGAACAGTTATCAAAAGATCGTGGTGCAGAATATTTACATGAAATGTTAAAGAAGGTGGATGAAAAATCAGCCGAAACGATTCACGCCAATAATGTAAAGCGGGTAATTCGCGCATTGGAATTTTATCATTTGACCGGGCAGAAAATTTCAGAGCATAACGAGACAGAAAAACAAAAGCAGTCTCCTTATAATTTTGCCTATTTTGTTCTGACAGATGACCGGGCACATCTTTATGAACGCATTGACAAACGTGTAGATATTATGGTAGAACAGGGTCTTGTGGAAGAAGTAACCAAATTAAAAAGCATGGGCTTTCACAGAGAAATGGTTTCCATGCAGGGATTAGGTTATAAAGAAATTCTTGCTTATTTAGATGGGGAAATGACCTTAGAGGAGGCAATTTATATCATTAAGCGGGAAACAAGACACTTTGCCAAACGTCAGCTGACCTGGTTCCGCAGGGAACGGGAGGTTATCTGGTTTGATAAAAAGCAGTACAACTATGATGAGTCGGCGGTGCTGGATGCCATGACAGCCGAACTAAATACGAAAGGACTTTTATAATTTATGAACGAATTTATGATAAAACAGTACGAAGCCCTTGGAATTTCAAGGGAAGTATACGAGTTTGGAGAAAAAATTGAAGCCAGTTTAAAAGAACGGTTTGAAGAAATCGATAAACGGGCAGAATATAATCAGATGAAGGTAATTAAAGCAATGCAGGATAATCGTGTCAGTGCAGAATGCTTTAATACAAGCTCCGGCTATGGCTATAATGATTTAGGAAGAGACACCTTAGAGAAGGTATATGCTTCCTGCTTTAAAGGCGAAGATGCACTGGTTCGTCCCCAGATTACCTGCGGAACCCACGCCCTTGCCCTTGCATTAATGTCAAACCTAAGACCGGGAGATGAGCTTTTATCCCCGGTTGGCAAACCATATGACACCTTAGAAGAAGTCATTGGAATCCGTCCTTCAAAGGGTTCCCTTGCAGAATATGGTGTTACTTATCGTCAGGTAGATTTATTAGAAGATGGCAGCTTTGATTATGAAAATATCAAAAAAGCCATTAATGAGAAAACAAAGCTGGTAACTATCCAGCGTTCCAAAGGTTATGCCACCAGACCAACCCTGTCTGTAACAAGAATTGGTGAACTGGTTTCCTTTATTAAAAATATTAAACCGGATGTTATCTGTATGGTTGACAACTGCTATGGTGAATTTGTTGAAGAAAAAGAACCATTAGAAGTAGGCGCAGACATGATTGTTGGTTCACTGATTAAAAATCCGGGGGGCGGTTTAGCACCAATTGGCGGCTATATCGTGGGTAAAAAGGAATGTGTGGAAAATGCAGCCTATCGTCTGACCTCACCGGGGCTTGGAAAAGAAGTAGGGGCTTCCTTAGGCATTATCCAGTCCTTTTATCAGGGATTTTTCTTAGCACCAACCGTAGTCAGTGGTGCTTTAAAAGGAGCCATATTTGCTGCAAATATTTATGAAGAATTAGGATTTTCTGTTATTCCGAATAGCAGCGAAAGCAGACATGATATTATTCAGGCAGTTGCCTTCCAAAATCCGGAGGCTTTAATCGCATTTTGCGAAGGAATTCAGGCAGCGGCACCGGTGGACAGCTATGTAACACCGGAACCTTGGGCAATGCCGGGGTATGACAGTGATGTTATTATGGCGGCAGGCGCTTTTGTACAGGGTTCTTCCATTGAATTAAGCGCAGACGGACCATTAAAACCACCATATGCCGTTTATTTTCAGGGTGGACTTACCTGGTACCATGCAAAGCTTGGTATTTTAATGTCTTTACAAAAACTTAAGGAACGTAACCTTGTTAATAAAGACTTGTTATGTTAAAATAATAAATGGTTTTGTTTTTCATTGAATAAGATAATACTTTCAGGGAGAGTGAAAGGAAGATGAATGAAAAACCATTTAACAATCAAAGAATTACCAGATTCTGAGCGTCCTTATGAGAAATTTTTATCATCCGGAGCCGAGCATTTAAGTGATGCAGAGCTCTTGGCCGTTATTATCAAATCAGGAACCAACGGATTAAAGGCGGTGGAGGTGGCACAGCATTTTCTGAGCCTGAAAAGCCGCAATTTAATGAATCTTTATGAGGTTTCTTTTGAAGAGATGATAAAAATCAAAGGAATTGGAAAGGTAAAGGCAATTCAGTTAAAATGTATTGCAGAACTGTCAAAACGTATTGCAGAAACAAAATATTACAGTAAAATCACACTTAAAAATGCCAAAAGTATTGCAGATTATTACATGGAAAGGCTCCGTCATGAAAGACAGGAATATCTGATTGTCTGCATGTTAGATACCAAATGTAAGCTGATTGATGATGTTGTAATATCAAAAGGAACCGTAAACAGTTCCATTGTTTCGCCAAGAGAAATTTTTTTGACAGCTCTAAGAAAACAGGCAGTACAGATTATACTAATTCACAATCATCCGAGTGGTTCGCCGACTCCTTCCAGAGAGGATCATATGGTAACAGAAAAAATCTATGAAGGTGGCAGACTTTTAGGCATTGAATTAGCTGACCATATCATCATAGGAGACCAGGACTATTACAGTTTTAGAGAAGCTGGCTTCTGGTTAGGAAAAAAAGTATAAAAAGCATTCCGGGGTGGCGCTTCTGAAAATGTTTTTCATTTTCATTCGACGTACACACCTGCGAGCTTATAAAATACGTGAGAAAAGTTTAGGGAGAAGAAGCATGGTGAACAACGTTTATGGAATTGATCTTGGAACCTGTAATATGAAAATTTATTGCAAGGCATCCAATAAGATTTTAAATGAAAAAAATACAATTGCATTAGTAAAAAAAGATCAGATTTATGCTTACGGTGATGCGGCGTATGCAATGTATGAAAAGGCTCCGGAATCAATTAATGTAACATTTCCAGTCAGCAGTGGAGTGATTGCTGATTACAATAACCTTCAGGCAATGATTCAGGAATATCTTGAGAAAAATATGAAGGGGAAAATCAAAGGAGCAGAATTTATCGTTGCTGTACCAACGGACATCACACTGGTTGAACAGCGTGCTTTCTTTGAAATGTTTTATAAGAGTAAATTAAAACCGAAGAGTGTACTTCTTTGTGAAAAGCCAATTGCAGATGCAGTTGGTCTGGGCCTGGATGTAACAGAACCAACCGGTATTATGGTGGTTGATATTGGAGCAGATACCACAGAGATTTCTGTTATATCTCTTGGTGGACTTGTGTTAAGTGAACTGCTTCCTTTTGGCGGCAATCGCATTGATGAATCCATTATCACATATGTAAAGAGAAAATATAATCTGGTAATCGGACAAAAAACGGCCCAGTCCTTAAAAGAAGGCTTAGGTTCCGGTATTCCGGGTAATACTGATACCATGGTGATTGTAGGCAGGGATGTTGTCAGTGGACTTCCTATTGAGATGGAAATTTCCGGGGAAGTGGTATACGAGGCAATCAAAGATAATTTGAACAGTATTTGTAATGCCATTAAAATGATTCTGGAGAAAACACCGCCAGAGTTGGCAAAAGATATTATTCATTCCGGTATTTATATTACCGGTGGAAGCTCCAAAATACATAATCTGGATCAGCTCTTTAAACAGATTACAGGTATTGAAATCAACACCTGTGAAGAACCAGAGGAATGTGTTGTACGGGGACTTGTTAAAATTGTTTCCGACAACAAATTTAAACATCTTGCATTTAGTATGAAAGACAAAATTTTAAAATAGAAACTGAGGAAAGTAATGAGACGTAAATCAAAGTTTATACTTCCTGCAAAATATCTGTTAATGCTTTTATCAGGTTTTTGCGTAGTGGCAATGTTACTTTGTTTCACTTTAAACATATCCGGTGGCCCGCTGAATACGGCAGCCGGCTATGTTTTTATTCCCATGCAGGAAGGCATTAATAAAATAGGCACATGGATTACTGACAAATCCGATAACTTAAAGAAATTAAGTGATGTCATGGCGGAAAATGAAGAATTAAAAAGCCAGGTAGACAAATTAACCACAGAATTGAATACCATAAAATTAGAGCAGTACGAATTAGATAATCTGCGGGAACTTTACGAACTTGACCAGAAATATCCAAGTTATGAAAAGGTTGCCGCAAACGTTATCGGAAAAGACAGCGGGAACTGGTTTAATACCTTTACCATTGACAAAGGAAGTAATGACGGCATCGAAGTTGACATGAATGTAATGGCAGGAAGTGGTTTAGTTGGCATTGTTACAGACGTTGGACCTAATTATGCCAAAATTACTGCCATCATCAATGATACCAGTAAAGTCAGCGGTATGGTAACAACTACCTCTGATAATCTGATTGTCAACGGAAATCTTCAGAAAATGAACGAAGATATGGTTATTGAATTTACCAACTTAAATGATAAGGATGATGAAGTTATGGTGGGAGACCCGGTGGTAACATCCTATGTTTCCTATGATTATCAGCAGGGAATATTAATTGGTTATATCAGTACCATCGAAACCGATTCCAATAACCTGACAAAATCGGGAACCATTACACCAGTAGTGGATTTTGAACATATTGAAGAAGTGCTTGTCATTTTAAATAAAAAACAGACAACAGAGGATTAGTAGGAATAGAATCATATGAGAAGAAAAATAAGTGTTGCTATCATAATTATTATATGTTATCTCCTGCAAAGCACGGTATTCCAGACCCTTTCCTTCGCATCCATTTCTCCCAATCTGTTGATTGTGGTTGTATCTGCCTTTGGATTTATGCGTGGAAAAAAAGAAGGCTTATGGATAGGATTTTTCTGTGGTCTTCTGTTAGATATTTTTTGTGGAAGTGTTTTAGGATTTTATGCCCTTGTTTATATGTATATTGGTTATATCAATGGCTTTTTTCGGAAGATGTTTTACCCGGAGGATATTAAGCTGCCGATGTTACTAATTGCAGGAAGTGATTTGGCATGTAATTTTGTAATTTATTTTTTACAGTTTCTGTTTCGAGGAAGATTTGACATTGGCTATTACGGGTTCCATATTATTATCCCGGAACTGGTATATACCATGTTAATTACCATTTTCCTTTATATTATTATATTAAAAGTAAACCAGAAACTGGAATTGATTGAAAAAAGGAGTGCTAGTAAATTTGTTTAATAAGATAAAAAGTCTGTTTCGCCTAGCATTTAAATCCCGGTTACTAGTAGCTGGAATCATAATGACAGGGCTTTTTTCAATCCTTCTTTGGCGGATGTTTCATCTGCAGATTTTAAAAGGTGAGAAATATCAGGACAACTATACATTAAAAATTGTCAAAGAACGTACCTTAAACAGTACCCGTGGAAGTATCTATGACAGAAATGGCGAGCTTTTAGCTTATAATGAGCTGGCTTATTCCGTTACGATAGAAGATAACGGAACATATGAATCAACAAGTAAAAAAAATGAACAGCTAAATGCTGAAATAGCAAAAATTATTCGTGCCCTCGAAAAAAATGGGGATGATATCACAAATAATTTTAAAATATCTTACGAGGATGGTACCTACAGCTTTAACGTTACCGGAACATCTAAAAATCGTTTTTTAGCTGATGTTTATGGTGCAACATCCTATGAGAAGCTAAAATATGACGAAGACCTTGGCTATGATCCGTCCCAGGCAACAGAAGAGCAGGTAATGGACTATCTGATGCATAGTAAAAACCGCTTTGGTGTCAGTGACGAATATGAGGAAGAATTAGCCTATAAGATTACGGTTATCCGGTATGCAATGTTTGAAAATGGTTACCAGAAATATATTGCAACCACAATTGCTACTAATATTTCTGAGGAATCGGTGGCATTTATTGCGGAAAACAGCTCTGAATTGCAAGGTGTAGAAGTGATAGACGATACGATTCGTAAATATAACAATAGCAAATATTTTGCTTCCATTATTGGATATACAGGTATGATTTCCTCTGATGAATATGCACAGCTTTCGGAAACTAACAGCAACTATACCTTAAATGATGTTATTGGTAAGGCCGGCATCGAACAGGTAATGGATGCGGAATTACAGGGTGCAAAGGGTTATGAAAAACTTTATGTAGATTACCTTGGAAAAGCAGTAGAAATTATTCAGCGTGAAGAACCGACTGCCGGAAATGATGTCTATTTATCAATTGATGCAAAGCTGCAGGTAGCATCCTATGATTTGTTAGAGCAGGAAATTGCCGGCATTGTGTATTCAAATATCGAAAATCCATATTCCGATATTAATATTCCAATTACCGATGTTTATTTTGCATTAATTAACAATAATGTAATTGATATTAGTCATTTTTCTGAAGCGGATTCCAGTGTTTATGAAAAAGAAGTGCAACAGATATTCTCTAATCGTCAGAGTACGGTACTTTCAACTATTATGGCAGAGCTTACCGGTCCAAATGCCAAAGCCTTTGGCATAATGAACGACGAGGAGCAGGACTATTATACTTATATTATTAAGATGCTAAAAGCGGATGAAATTCTTGACACGGAAAGCATTGATACCAGTGATGAGGTATATCAGGAATGGCAAAATGGTGAAATCAGTCCGCAGGAATATCTTGGACACGCAATTTCCAAAAACTGGATTGATATTACCCAGTTTACCATCGAAGAAAAATATTCTGACTCAACAGAAATATATGCCGCATTATGTGAGTATATTAAAGAGCGGATTTCCAGCGAACCAGATTTTGCTAAAATAATATATAAATATCTGGTTCAAGGCGGAAGCATTTCCGGAAAACAGCTATGTCTGATTCTGTTTGACCAGGGAGTACTAGCACATAATGCAGAGCAGATTACTGCTTTAGAAAATAATTCTGTAAATGCATTAAACTTTATCAAAGAAAAAATTAAAAACATTGAAATTACACCGGCACAGCTGGCATTAGACCCTTGTTCCGGTTCCTGTGTAATTACCGATGTTGATACCGGAGAGATTTTAGCGCTTGTCAGCTATCCGGGTTATGATAATAACCGACTGGCAAATACGGTAGATGCTGCTTATTATGCCAGCTTACAGAAGGATTTATCCAATCCCTTTTATAATAATGCAACCCAGCAGAGAACAGCACCGGGTTCTACCTTTAAAATGCTTTCATCAGTTGCCGGTCTTGCAGAGGGTGTGATTACTACAACCACAACAATTGACGATTTGGGTGTATATGATAACATCAGTAATAAGCCAAAATGCTGGGTATATCCGTCTAATCATGGTATTTTAAATGTTTCAGAGGCTCTTAGGGATTCCTGTAACTATTTTTATTATGAGCTGGGATATCGTTTAAGTACGAATAATTACCTGCTTAATTATAGTGATTCGCTGGGAACCGAAAAAATACAGAAATACGCTGAAATGTTTGGTTTAAATGAGAAAACCGGCATTGAAATCGAAGAAAACACACCTCAGATTGCAGATGAGTATCCGGTCATGGCAGCTATTGGTCAGAGTAATCATAACTACGCAACTGTACAGTTATCGCGTTATGTGACAGCAATCGCTAATGGTGGTGATGTATATAATTATACGTTACTGAATAAAATATGTGATTCCGACGGTAACGTTGTAAAAACATATGAGCCTACAATCCGTAATACGGTGGACGTGTTAGACAGTTCCCAGTGGCAGGCAATTCATACAGGTATGCGTATGGTGGTAGAAAATTCCAGCTCCTTTACAGATTTTCCTATTTCTGCTGCGGGAAAAACCGGTACAGCACAGGAAAACTTAAAAAGAGCAAACCACGCATTATTTGTTGGCTATGCACCTTATGAAAACCCTGAAATATCAATTGCAACACGTATTGCCTTTGGATATACCTC
>CAYMIS010000047.1:0-18911 GCA_964390485.1 uncultured Roseburia sp.
GTCCAGTGTTGAACCATATAAATAACGAAATCTTGTAATCAATACCACCACAAAAAGCACAAACAATGCCAAAATCAATTGATAGATGTAATCCCTTTTTTTATATCTCTTCATGTCTTTCCCTCTTATGAATCAATCTCTGCATGATACCAGTTTTCGTATGGAAACATGTGGGACAACCCGTCTGTTACCTTACTCTGCGAGTGATACTCCGGTATCATCTCTTCTGTCTTTTTCTTCACCAAGTCCTCTCTCTGACTTTCCGGCAAATCCTCTAGCTTCTCTAGCTCTTTTTTCTTATAATATTCCCCAAAGTAAAACAATTCCCTGTATTTCTTCTCCTTACAGAGATTTGTTACCATCTCATTCGTCATAATGTGATGCGCATGTCCGTATTCTCCCTGCGGATTATGTGTCACAACCAGTTCCCAAGCCTGATAATCCAGCAACAGACTCAAATCACGTTCTATCTTGTCATATACATGACTCCAATCATCCCTCTCTCCATATGTCTTATCCGGATAGTCCAAAATCAAACCCTTGTCGCCACTATGCGATAATGCCTGAAAAAATTCATTGCTTCGAATCTCATTTTTTCCATTTGTAATGCAGACAACCAAATAATCATCCTCTAAAAGATGGACACCACCCCAGATCGTCTCATCATCCGGATGCGCCACTATCATAAGCTTCTTATAATTCTCAAGCTCCAATTCATCCAATGTTTCTTCCTTCAACCGTCCTACCATATAATAATCACAATATTGCTTTAGATACGGAACACCTATTTTTAGCAGACCTGCAAAACCGGCAAGTAATACCACCCCTGCAATAAGTAACTTTTCTTTCTTCTTCATTTGTTATCTCCCCTTTTTTCTAAGTGTACTATATCTCATAGTACACATCGTTGCATCATTATAACATACTAAAAAAAAAATTGCAAGCAAGAAAGGCAAATCATACCGAAGCATGATTTGCCTTTGTATTTTACGTAATGAGCAGAACTATAAGCCGGGTTATGTATTCGACAATCATCTATCTAGTTCTGATGTTACCACCAGAATCAAGCGACCTACCCGAAAGTACGGACGGGCAGCCCTCTTTCTGTTCGGTCTTGCTTCGGATGGGGTTTACAGAGCCATGCCTGTTACCAGCCATGCGGTAGTCTCTTACACTGCCTTTCCACCCGTACCTGCCAAAGCAGGCGGTTTATTTCTGTTGCACTTTCCTGGGAGTCACCTCCACCGGACGTTATCCGGCATCCTGCCCTATGAAGCCCGGACTTTCCTCACCTGCGGTCTTTCGACACTTGCAGCCGCGATTGTCTGTGCTACTCACGAATAATATCTTAGCATGAGGAAAAAAAATTGTAAAGTTTAAGTAAACTTTCCAGGTTTATTCAGATTCACCTGACCACTAATTCTATAAAAATTGTCTTCTGATATTTGAATCCCATGTTCGCACTCTGGACAATGAAACAAATAATTCGTCTTCATGGGAATCAAAGGAATCCAATACAAGGTTCCCCACTTCCGAAATCTGTTATATTGCCATACAGCTTCCTGACCACAATATTCACATTTCACTATACTTTTCGATTTACCAAGATTCTTCCGAAATGTTTTTGTTCCATAAACTATTAGCATTTATCTCCCACCCTTCTCTCTTTTATCTTTTTGAATCGAGTACACAACAGCTACAGTTATTACACAAAGTATTGCTAAAACACCATACATAGGTATGAAATGAAAATTATATAGTTCTGTTATTTCTTTTATTTGACTTCGATTCTTTACAATTTGTAACATTTCCAAAATCCCATAGTCGGAAATCTTTGACATTGCATGGGCAAGTGTAACCTGAAACATACAATGAGACATAACAACAAACAAAATCATTAATATAATTATCTCAATGCAATTTATCTGTTTATTTACCCAAATAAAACCTCCATAAAAAAATAGCAAAGGAAATATTATGGTTACCATTTGTAAATTAAATGCATATTCCATATTAAATGTCATTATGTAAAATAATGCACCAAACCAGAATGCAATGGTTGCTACAATAAATGCTCCAATTTCTCTTAAAGGCTCTCTTGGTACAGACACTTTCTGTGAACCAGATGGCTTTGGCTGAGCAGCACGAATGCGTTCTTCTAACGCTCTGCTCTTCTCTCCATCAATAGCAATCCTCTGGAAATTTCCTGACTTTGTAAATACTCTGGAATCAATACTGCCATTATTTACATCTGTGTTATCTGCAGAATTTTGATTGTATGAATTATTTGATGTCAATTCATTCTTTGGAACATTATTAAACGGGTCATTTAATATTGGGTTATTCGCTGGAACGTTATTAAATGGGTCAAAACTCAAATCATCCTCTAAAAAGTTTTCATTATTATCCATATATTTCTCTCCCCCTGTTATCCTTTCATTTGTAATTTCTTTGAAATTATATCACATCATGGTTGGAAACTTCAAGCGATACTCCCCACCATAACTATCAATCTCCAAAACATAGGTAAATGCCACAGGTTCCCCTGCCTTGTACTCAAAGAAATATCGCTTTCCTTCTTCTACGGCATCCCCCTTTGTATCCACTAACTGATACGACAAAATCATTGGCGCATGAAGATTATTGACACTGGTACTTCCATTGGTATATTTCGTAAGACCATCCTCTGAAAGCTGCTTCAAAGTCCTGTTATTTACTTGGCAATCTAAGGTTCCTGAAATACTTACACTTACTGTAAATGGTTTTTCCCCTTCTGCTAACGCATCTTTTTTCTGTGTTGCCACCTGCATAGAAGTAATATGAAAATAGCAGTCCTTCATCGGCAAATCTGCTATGGTACATGGTGTAGCTGGAAGAGAAACCGTTACATCCTCTTCTGTTGGAATTTTCTTTACTATAAATTTGCAAGTAAGTTTCTTCACTTTTTTTCCTGCATTCTTTATGACGGCAGTAATCTTTGCCTTACCAGCCGTTTTTGCAGTTACCTTTCCCTTTTTCGTAACCGTTGCCACAGACTTTTTATTACTCTTCCATGTAATCTTGTCCCCTTTTTTCTTATTTAGGACAGAGAGTTTAATGGTTTCTCCCTTCCAAAGCACCACTTCTTTTTTAGACAGGCACCGTTTTTCTGCCGCCTGATTGGTTTGGGGATTCCCCATCAACAACAATACCGCCACCATAAAAATACTCACAAAAATCTTATACTTGCTTTTCATTAAATCCCCCCTTCTCTACCACCAATCATCCTCTTCTATCACATGAATCTCTAAATAATCAAACTCAATACTATCAATGAAATTATCCTGATAGAACCGGGTTTTATCCCGTTTCTTAAACTCTTCAATATTGGATTCCAGCCAGATTGGTTTACTTAAATCAAAGGCATAGCAAATTTCATCCACTGCATCAAATACCTTTTTCGTGCGATTCTTCTCTTTATCATCATCACAGATGGTAAGATCCTGTACTAACCGATTTTCCTTAAAAGCCTTCGCCCACAATCGAAACATATTTCCTAGCTCCTTCTCCCTTTTTTGCAAAGATTATTTTTTGCATTTCCCAGATAGAAAACCAAAGCGTTCCTTACCGGGTGGTAATCTTATTTATATTTTTTATCAATACAGAAATGGTACCATCCTCATTGGTGATAAACTCTACCTGCTCTGCATCCTGATACTGTTCCATTGGAATGTTTATTTCAATACCGGTATCGGTCTTTAGATACTGCTTCTCAAATTTCTTGGTGGTTTTCTCACTTTGTGGCGTCACCTCTGCCTTTTCCATATGGTATTTCTCCATTTTCGCATCAAATTCTTCCTTGATTTCTGGTGCTTTTCCATAAATCTTTTCACTGATGCGCTCCACATTAATGGTACCAGTATCCTCAATTTCCTCTTTAATAATCCGCTTTGCCTCCAGCTGCTTCACTGGTTCCTCTGCATAATGCTTTTTATTAACCTGTTCTACCGCCCGGGTTACAATATCCATTTTCGTCTTAGAAGACATGGCAGCATGACAACGCAGATACAGCTCTGAAAGATAATTTACCTTCTTTCCATTCACTTCATATTTCTTCTCAACAATCTGCACACTATAATCCGACAAATCAATAATTACTGCCTCCGACAGCTTTGTTGTTGCGGAAGGAAGCATAGACTTATAGCGGATAATCTGGTTTACATTTCCAACCTCCTCTGCCTGGGTCATATGTACAAAGCTTTCTTTATAATTCATTTTAAGTAGTGCTAAATAAGGTTGAGAATGAACCTGAAAGGTAACTACTGCGAAATCCGCAGAAGGAATGGCAATATTCGCATTCATAATATCATATAATGCCTGTGCCAGCTTCTTGCTATGCTCTACCAATGCGTCCTCTGAAAAAGCTTTTACCAGTTCATAAACATTAACCTTAGAAACAAAAACCGTTTCCTCTGGCTCTGAATCCTCAGAAAGCTCTGACAGCTCTTCCTCCGCAAACTGTAAATTTTCTCCATTTTCTTCCGCGTCAGATAATATTCCACCCTCTGAGTTTTCTGGATTTTCCTCAAAAGGAACTTCCTCCTCTATGCTCATATCATCAAAATGACATTTTTTTAATTCATCACCAGACATGATTTTATAAATCAGTCCCCGAAAAAAATCATTAGTATCTGGGGAGAGCTCTAAGGGCTGTTCCGAAAATACCGGATACCCTAATTCTCCATCTAAAATATGCACAATACCTGTTCTAATAATAATTTCATCCTGTGTCATATGTTTTCCATGCCTTTCTATTTCTGTTATTTTACTCTTTTAATTGTTCAAATAAAGATTTTCGCAGTTTCATTCTTGTAACTTCCACTAATCCCAGCTTCGTCATGTCCACCACTGTAGTTTTTACTGGATCCTGACGAACCGCCTGACGTAAGCTTTCCATTACCTCCAGCTTCGCCTCTTCTGACTTCATATCAATAAAATCAATCAAAATCATACCGGAAAGATTTCGTAAGCGAAGCTGATGGGCAATTTCCTGTGCCGCTTCTTTATTGACCTTTAAATAGGTCTGCTGTACATCCTTTTTCTTGGAAATTGCCTTTCCTGTATTTACATCAATGGAAACTAATGCTTCTGTAGGCTGGATTACCAGATAAGCCCCACTTTTTAACCATACCTTTGGCATCAATGCGTGGTCTATGGTTCGGCTTACATTATAAACTGCATCCAGCTTACCATTTTCTGGCTTCCACCGTTCCAGCTTGTGTAATTCCTCCGGCCAGAACCGTTTCAAAAATCCTTCTATTTCCTGATACAATTCCTCATCATCCGTAAGAATTCGTTCTACCTTTGCAATATATCCATCCCGAATATGGGACAGATAGCCAGCAGGTGCTTTCAAAAGACAGGAGTATGGTGTCCGATGGATTCCAAATTCCATTATTTCCTCATAGGATTTTATTAAGCTTTGGATTTCCTGCTGTAATACCTCTTTGGAAACCTCTGCACTGTTGGTACGGGCAATAAAGCCAAATGCATCACAGGCAAACTCCGCCAGAAATTCACTTAATTCTTCCCGAACTGCCTTTTCCCGAATCTTTTTAGAAATGCTAATCTGAGGTCTTCCTACGGTAAGAACCACATACCTGCCTGTTAAATCTAAGGCTCCTGACAGAGTTGGAGGTTTGGTCTTAATGGCTTCCTTTGCAACCTGAACCATAATCTCATCCCCAATCAACACTCTTCCTTCCTGATACACACCCCCCTGAGTATGAATCGGTATTACACTATCAGAAAGAGACAGATAGCCAATCTGTCCCTTCTGAAACTCTACAAATGCCGCATTAATATTTTTCACAATATTACGAACTTTTCCCACATAAATATCTCCAAGATGGGCTGTCGGCTCTGCCTCTGCACCCTCTGCATGAATCTGACAGATTTTCCCCTCCTGTACCTGTAGAGACAATATTTTATTTTCCCTTCTCATAATCAAAAGTTCATTTGGCATAGCTGCATCTCCATCCTATATTTTTTCTATTTCGGATACTTTCTGCATTATTTATACTGGGACAGTGGCACCAGCTTGCATGGTGGTTCTCCATGAAGAAGATGTACCTCTCCCTTCTTTCCGTTGGCGTCCCCATACATTTCCAGACGATGCACCTGATAATGCAGCGGTTCATATTCAACTCCTACATATTCACAAAATGCCTGCATCACCAGTTCCGGCTTAATGTTAATAACACTTCCTGCGGTAAGCTGACAAAACAGCACCGGAACAAACTCCTCTAAATCAATACAAAGATTTTCGTATTTCTGCTTTGTCATTTCTTCAAAAGCAACCTGTTCTCCACTGGCATAATAAATGTTGGGACGAATGTCTACCTCTTTTTCAGAACGCTTTGTTTTCTTCATAATTGTAATCTCATTCTGAGATAAAAATTCTTCCAGTTTCGAGCTTGTCCATTCCTTGTCCCGAAAAGCGGACTCTACATCTGGTTTTAAAGTAACCACATAGTCACATCCAGAAAGCATTGCCATAGATGGCTTTGCATTATCTGGCAGCAACAAAAAATCCTTCACACGGATTTCATCATTCATCTGGGTATTCATCCACTCTACCATCTTCTCCGGCTCTGAACAGGTATCTAACTCCATATCCAAATATTCTGCATCACTGGTAAGTCCGATACCCAACGGTGAAGTAAAGGACAAAATCTGATGTGGGGAAAATCCCTGACTATAGCTTACTGGTATCTTTGCCCGGCGAAATGCCTTCTGAAAATACCGCATGACATCTAGGTGTCCAATAAAACGCATAGACCCTGTTTTGGAAAATTTAATTCTTGCTTTCATATATTTTCTTCTTTCTTTTCTAATCAATTTGTATCATGTTCTGTTTGTATTTTTAAGTTTCTTACCTAAAGCTTTCTGTCTTAGTTTTTTTAACACAATTTTTTCAACTTTAAGCCTCTGGTCTTTCCTCTACACATACTCCACCGCCAAATCTGGCAGCACCACAGCCGGCACATTTCTGACGACAGTTTGGAGTTACGGTTTCTGCCTTGGCATTATGATATTCCCGAAGCAGGAAGGACTTAGTTACACCAATATCAATAAAATCCCATGGGAACAGTTCGTCCTCTGCCCTTTCTCTGTCGTTGTAAAATGCCATGGTCAATCCGTGATCTTCAAAAGCCTTCTGCCAACGGTCATAATGAAAATACTCTGTCCAAGAATCATAGATACACCCAGCTTCATAAGCCTGTAATATTACATCGCAAAGGCGTCTGTCACCTCTGGCAAATACCCCCTCCAGCTCAGAAACATCCGCATCATGACAATTATACTTAATACTCTTTGCATTCAACTGACTCTTCACCTTATCCAAAAGGAAATTTCTCTTTTCACTGGCTTCTTCCTTGGTATTCATTCTCGCCCATTGAAACGGAGTAAATGGCTTTGGTACAAAGATAGAGGTACTGGTAACAATATTTACCTTTCCATTTCTCTCTTCCTTTGGAATCGTATAATATTCTCTTGCAATCTTATCCGAAAGAACGGCAATCTCTTCAATATCCTCAAAGGTTTCCCCTGGAAGTCCTAACATAAAATAAAGCTTTACTCTGTTCCAGCCCCCCCGGAAGGCATCCATAGCTCCATTTAAGATAACTTCTTCCGTGAGACCCTTATTTATCACATTACGCATACGCTGGGAACCAGCCTCCGGAGCAAAGGTCAGGCTGCTTTTTCGTACATCCTGTACCTTAGACATTACATCCAGAGAAAAAGCATCGATACGCAGGGAAGGCAATGAAATGTTGACTCCGTTTTTATTACATTCATCGATGAGCCAGTAAACCAAATCCGGCAGTTCCTTATAATCGCTGGAGCTTAAGGAACTCAAGGAAATTTCATCATGTCCCGTAGATTCCAGCATTTTAATGGCACGTTGCTTTAAGAATTCCAAATCTCTTGGGCGGATTGGACGATACAGCATGCCTGCCTGACAGAAACGACAGCCTCGGATGCAGCCTCGCTGTATCTCCAGCACCACTCGGTCCTGTGTCACTTTAATATAAGGCACCAATGGCTTTTCTGGATAAAATGTATTTGCCAAATCCATTTGCACCTGCTTTACTACCTTTTCTGGTGCTTCTGGAGTATTGGCAGTAAAGTTCTTTAAGGTTCCATCTTCATAGTATTCTGCATCATAAAACATGGGTACATAGATTCCCGGAATCTGTGCTGCCATTTTCAAATACTCTACTCGATCCTTCCCACTGGCTTTCCACTCTTTATAACAGTCCATAAGCTGGCGGTAAACAGTCTCTCCTTCCCCAATATAAAACATATCAAAAAAGTCTGCGATTGGCTCTGGATTATAGGAACAAGGACCTCCACCAATAACAAAGGGATGCTCTAAAGTACGGTCACAGGATTTTAATGGAATCTGAGCCAGATCTAACACCTGTAAAATATTAGTATAGCACATTTCATACTGCAAGGTGATTCCCAAAAAATCAAAATCCTTCACCGGCTCCTGAGTCTCCAACGCAAAAAGAGGAATGTTCTTTTCCCGCATGATCCGGTCTAAATCCACCCATGGAGAATATACTCGCTCACAATAAATGTCATCCCACTGATTAAACATATCATATAAAATCTGAATTCCCAAATGGGACATTCCGATTTCGTAAACATCTGGAAAACACATACAAAAGCGAATATCCACCTTTGCAGGGTCTTTCTTTACCATATTAATTTCATTACCAATGTATCTTGCAGGCTTTTCCACGGATAATAAAATCTCATCCGACAACGCCAATTTTCTCATACTCATATTTATTTTACTACTTCCTTTCTTCGGTTCTAGAAAATCAATTTTCCCCAGTATCCTTCCATTTATCTTCCATCAAATGATACAATTCCTGTACCTTGCATTGCAAGCGGTTCCAAGTAGTTTCATCATTTAATATTTCCTGAACATACTCTTGATTAAATCCATGATAAGAAAATCCATTGGAAAAAGCAATGACTAAAAGGAAAAAAAGCATTCCCGCCGCCATCATGCGCAGAAGACGAAAGGTATGCCTTTTTTGTAATTCCTCCTGGGGTTCCTTAATATCCATCCTTTCCATTTCCCTTCCATAAGAATTACCATAGGAAAGGGTTGATGGCTGATTCCCCTGAAATGCTTCTTTTGCCGCTGCAATCTTTTGCTGACGGCTAATAAATTCTTCTGATTGTCCCTCCATATTCTAAACTCCATTTCTTTTTTACTAGAATATGATAGGGCAAGACAAACTATTCCTCCCAGCCCAGACCGGAATATTCATTACATCTTTCTCTCACCAATAGTTCATTTATAGCGTCCATTACTGATTGATTCTCAAATAACACTTTATTAATCTGCTCCACAATGGGCATACTTACTTCATACTTCTCAGCAAGAGCCAATGCCGCCTTAGCAGAATAAACGCCTTCTACTACCTGCTTTACTTCCTTCATGGCAGCGTCAGCAGAATATCCTTTTCCGATTAAATATCCGGCAGTATGATTCCGGCTATGCTCACTGGTACAGGTAACAATCAAATCACCGATGCCGGAAAGACCTAAAAAGGTTTCCATCTTTCCACCCATTTTCACTCCAAGACGACTGATTTCTGCAATTCCACGAGTCATTAATGCTGCCTTGGTATTATCACCAAATCCAAGACCATCAATAACCCCGGCCGCCAGCGCAATGACATTTTTCAAAGAACCACCCAGCTCGATTCCGATAATATCTGAACTGGTATATACACGAAAACGTTCATTCATAAAGATTTCCTGAATCAGAGAAGCAGTCTCTTCATTTCCCGAACCAACTACAACCGTAGTAGGAACACCCACTGCTACCTCTTCTGCATGACTAGGACCAGACAAAACCGCCACATCCCCCTGTGGAATCTCATCCAGAATTACATCCCGAAGAGTTTTTAAGGTATCATCCTCAATGCCCTTTGCCACATTAACAATTTTTTGTCCTTCCACTATATAACCACTGGCATTTTTGGCTGTTTGGCGTACAAAAGGAGATGCCACAGAAAATACGATTAAATCAAAGCCCTTACAGGCGGTTTCCAAATCCTTCGTCAACTGAATGGAATCCGGCAGCTTCACTCCCGACAGACGATGCTTGTGTTCTCTGTTTTCCACCAGCATATCTACTTCCGACTCTACCGCAGACCAAAGTGTAACCTCATGTCCACTTTTCGCCAGCATAATTGCTAATGCAGTTCCCCAGCTTCCTGCTCCTAAAAAACTAACCTTGCTCATGCTTTCATCCTCCTATTTTTTCGCTCTTGTCTTAATTGCTATCTGGATTGGTTTCAGACTCCTCTTTCTTCTTATCCCCCCAAAGCTTATTTTCATTTCCATGAATTAAGCGGACAATATTCTGGCGATGCTGAAAATAAGCAAATGCGGTAAATAACAAGCTGATTACCATCATGTGTATGAAAAGAGGATCTTCCTTATGCCATAGGAAAGTATTTACCGGAATATACCATGCCACCAGCAAAGAACCTACCGATACATAACGGGTAATGGCAACGGCAGCAATAAAAATAGTTAATCCAAAGGGAATCACCCATGGATTACAAGCAGAAAGTACCACTGCCGCAGTAACGGCAATTCCTTTTCCTCCCTTAAATCCAAGATAAAATGGATAGTTGTGACCAAGCACCACCCCTAATCCACAATACAGACACCAAAGATACCAGTCCTCTGGATTAATTGCCAGCCGAATTACTAAAATAGGAATAATTGCTTTTGCCAAATCACACAAAAAAGTAAGAAGTGCAGGACCCTTTCCTAAATTACGCAACACATTGGTGGTACCCGCATTTCCACTTCCCTTGGTACGGATATCCATATGATAGGCTCTTCCTACTAAATATCCTCCTGAGATACATCCGCAGAAGTAGCCAATTACTAAACAAATTACATGAGCTAACATATCGATTCGTTCCTCCTGTGTTCATTCTTTATCAATCTTTTTCTTTTCGTTCCCTTATAATAAATTTTAATGGTGTTCCTGCAAATCCAAAGGCTTCCCGGATTTTATTCTCTATATAACGGGTATAGGAAAAATGCATTAGCTGCTTATCATTTACAAAAATAACGAAGGTTGGCGGCTTTACACTAACCTGAGTCATATAGAAAATCTTCAAGCGACGTCCTTTATCGGAAGGTGGCTGCTGCATTGCTACTGCTTCGGTCAAAATATCATTTAATACACCGGTAGCAATTCGCAGGGAATGATTCTGAATCACCATTTCCAAAGAATCAAACAGCTTTGGAAGACGCTGTCCTGTCTTGGCAGAAACAAACATAATCTCTGCATATGGCAGGAAAGATAAGGTCATGCGAATCTTATGGGTATACTCTTTTACAGAATTGTTATCCTTCTCTACCGCATCCCATTTATTTACCACAATAATCATACCACGACCGCGGTCATGGGCAATTCCTGCGATTTTGGCATCCTGCTCGGTTACTCCCTCTTGGGCATCAATCACCAGCATTACCACATCTGCCCGCTCTACAGCGGATACCGTTCGCAGGATACTATAACGTTCAATCTCTTCTTTGATTTTATTTTTTCGACGAAGTCCTGCCGTATCAATAAAGACATATTCCTTACCTTCCCATGTAATAGCTGTATCTACAGCATCACGGGTAGTTCCTGCAATATCCGATACAATGACACGGTTCTCTCCAAGCAGCTTATTGATAATGGAAGATTTTCCTACGTTTGGTTTACCAACAATAGCCACTCGTGGACGCTCGTCCTCTTCCTCCTCCAGATTCTCAGGGAAAAGATGTACGATTTCATCCAGCATATCCCCCACACCCAGTTTTCCTAAAGAAGATACGGGATGAGGCTCTCCAATTCCCAGATTATAGAACTCATATACGTCCATCATCTGTTTATCGAAGTTGTCAATTTTATTTACCACAAGCACTATCTTTTTCTGGGATTTCCGAAGCATGTCTGCTACCTGATAGTCCGCATCCACTACACCAGTTTTTCCATCCACCAGAAAAAGTACTACATCCGCCATTTCAATTGCCATCTCTGCCTGCTCTCTCATATGACGAAGCATTAAATCATTGGTGTCTGGCTCAATTCCACCAGTATCCATCAATGTAAAACTATAATTAAGCCATGTAACATCTGCATAAATACGATCTCTGGTAACGCCTGGCGTATCCTTTACAATAGAAATACGCTCTCCTACCATCATATTAAACAGAGTAGACTTTCCCACGTTAGGACGACCTACAATGGCTACAATCGGTCTGCTCATATTCTACCTCCAATTTCTCTATCTCTAATATCCTTCTTGCATAATTCCCTCAAAAAAGGATCTCCCATCTGATTTTACAATAATCGTGTCGATTTGTAAATCTTGTGCCAGCTGAGAAACAGTAATATCATCCAGAAAAACTTCTTCTCCACTACGAAGCATGGTCATTGGAATCATTAAATACTGTCCCAATTTTTGTCCTTTTAACTGAGCTATAATATCCTGTCCTGTGACTAAACCGGCCACGGTAATGTCTTCTCCAAAAAAATCATTACGGATTGGATAGACATGAACAGAAATATTGCTATCCAACGCCTCCAGCTCTCTGGCACATTGCTGCAAAATTGGTCCAAATAAACGCCCTGTAACACAGGAAACCTCAATGGAATTCCGAGTCATTGATTCTTCGCCCTTTTCTTCTGTCCTGTTCTCCCGAATCTCTCTCCATTCCTCTAGCGCCTCTTTCCATTCATCCAGAAAAGAGCGAACCATTCCTACTCCATTTTCTATCTGTCCATAGCCTTCATAATAATCTGCATCCGGTATTTCCTGCTCTGCCATCAGATACCATTCATCACTGGCATGAACAAAACGAGTACCATATTTCTCCAGAAATTTCTCCTGCCAGCCATGAACCTGCTCTAGAAAAGCAATGGCATCCGTCTTTTGAAATTTCTCCACCTGAACCAGCCCTTCCCGGTACTTTGTCATTCCCATAGGAACCACAGACAAGCTTTGCATACTTGGATATAGCTTCCCTAAATCTTCAATACTGCGATCCAGTTCCTTTCCATCATTCCATCCCTTGCAAAGCACAATCTGGCTGTTCATTTCGATACCAGCCTCTGCCAGCTCAAACATTTTATCCAAGGCTTCTCCTGCAAAACGATTGTTCAGCATCCTACAACGAAGCTCTGGATTGGTGGTATGGACAGAAACATTAATGGGAGCCAAATGGAACCGCTTAATCCGATCAATGTCCTTTTCGGACATATTCGTTAAAGTCACATAATTTCCCTGCAAAAAAGAAAGTCTCGCATCATCATCCTTAAAATATAAGGTTTCTCTCATGCCCGGTGGCATCTGGTCAATAAAGCAAAAGATACATTTATTCCGACAGGAATGGTATTCATCCAGCAATGCCTGCTCAAATATCAGTCCTAAATCCTCATCAAAATCCTTTTCAATTTCCAGTTCCCATTGTTCCCCATCCGGCTTTTCAATTAAAACGGTAATGTACTCTTCGTTCACCAAATAGTGGTAATCAAACACATCTACCAACTCATGGTTATTAACAGATAAAAGGAGATCGCCTGGGGCAATCTCCATTTCCTCTGCTATGCTTCCAGGTACAATATCTGATATTTTATGACCTTTCATGCACGTAATCCTTTCTTTTCCAATCCCTGCCTACAGTGAGATTATTCTTCTTTTGCATTCTCTGCGAGAAAATCTTTTACTTTCTGAAACAGCATGTCATCCACAATGATAGATTTGGCATCTGTGCCATAATAATTCTGGAACAGTTCATTTAATGCCGCTTCATCTTCCACATTATAACTAGTAATAAACTCTTCTAATTCCTTATCGTACTCTTCATCCGTTACAGATAATCCTTCTGCCTCTGCAATGTTTTTGCAAATTAAAATTCTTCCAACATCCTCCTTAGCAGTGGATTTTAACTGCTCCTTAAATGCGTCTTCTGTGGTCTGCTGACTTTCCAGATAATCATCCAGAGTATAACTATTCTGCTCCAGATAATAAGTGATAGAAGTGTATAATTGGTTATACATTTCCTCTACCTCAGCCTCTGGATACTCTTCAATTTTGGTTTCCTCATATACCTTACTCCATGCCAGTTCTTTAATGGCATGTTCCCGAAGAGTATTCTTATAATCTTCAGCAGATTTATAAGAAGTCAGATATGTTTTTACAAACTTATCTGTTACTTCTGGTACAATGGCCTCGCCCTGAATATAATTAATGGTAACAGTAAATACTGCTTTCTTTCCTTCAAAATCTGGATTGTTTGGATATTCATCCGGGAATGTAGTATTTACCTTTACGGTATCTCCTACCTTGGCTCCTATCAAGCCTTCTTCAAAGCCATCAATAAAAGAATTGGAACCAATCTCCAGATTATAGCCTTCCGGCATATCCTCTGGGGTACAGGAACCACCTTGAAATTTCTTTCCATTCATTCTTCCTACATAGTAGATATTAACAATATCACCATCTTTTACCTTGCCCTTTTTTACCTTCTTATACTCTGTATATTCTGCTAAGGTCTGGTCAATCTGTCCCTGAACATACTCATCCACGTCTGCTTTTTTCAAAGTAACCGGATTATATTCTCCTAAGGTGATGGACGCCTCACCAGATGTTACTTTTTTATCAGAGCCTTCCTCTTTCTTATTCTTCCCGCAGCCGCCAGAAAAAATCATTGCTGCACATAAGGTAAGTGCAACTGCACATTTACTTACTCTTCTCAATATAATACCTCCAATTTTGTCAAATTCCTTTTTACTTCCAAGAAATCTGATTTTTATACAACATGTTTCTTTATATCATAAAGAACATAAAAAAGCAACCGCGGAGATTCTAACTTTATACTATAAAATTCGGATAAATCCATTTAAGTTCCCCCGTTTTCCTTGGGAAGCCCGATGAGAATACAGAAACTTCGGATTACAACAGGTACAAAGTCCAGAAATGTGAATATTTTCTTCCAGAAGCCCAGCCTGCTTTAATTGATGCCAGTTAGCTGCCCATAAATCCAACTGGTATTTCTGCTCACCATCTGGCATAACTCTTCCTTTTTTCAGAATATCCTTTCCCGCTTTTTCTCCATAAGCTTCCAGAAACTGCTGTGCTACATCCTCACTAACCTCATAGCATTCTTGACAAATAGAGGGACCTACCACTACAACAATATCCTTACAATCACTTCCCATTTCTTTCATTTTATCAATGGTTTCCTCTGCGATTTTCGCAACAGTTCCTTTCCAGCCGGAATGGGAGGATGCAATTATCTTTTTTCTATCATCCAAAAAGAACAAGGGAACACAATCTGCATAGGAGGTAGCAAGAATCAGTCCCGGCTTATCCGTCACCAAGCCATCCACGCCCTTTAATTTCTTTTCTATGTTTTCTCCACCACAAAGACTTTCCTCTGCATAAACCACCTTCGTTTCATGAATCTGATCCGAAAGAACCAGCTTCCTGTAATCACCCCCTAAAGCCTTACATACCCTCTTATAATTTTCACACACATTTTCTCTTGGCTCTCCTCTGTCCCAACCCAGATTCAGACTGGAAAGATAGCCTTCGCTAACGCCTCCGGCTCTAGTGGAAAAGGCTAAATCCATCCATGGCATTTCTTTGCAGGCAGAAAAACGAAGAAAAGGCACCTCCTTCGTCTCATCCAGATAAACCTCCTCTCCAGAATAATACTCTGCATATGGCTTATTCTCTTTTTTTAATTCCATAATCGTCTTACATTTCCACTTCATCACTGTTTCCCTTTCCCTGATTTTATACCTCAAAGGCATTTCTTATTAAGGTTATTTTGTTCTGACAGATTCCAATCACATCAAACCGACATGGAATCTCTTCCCCTAATCCATGAGAATACAAATAATACTTTGCTGTCTGAATGATTTTTCGTTGCTTCTGATTATCTACTGCTTCTAAAGGACTTCCACTTTGTATATCACTTCGATATTTTACCTCAACAAATACAAAATACTCCCTATCCTTGGCAATAATATCAATTTCACCACAACGGCAGCGAAAATTAGTCTGAACAATGTCATAGCCCTGTCTCTGTAAAAAAAGGACAGCCTGTTTCTCATAAGCCGTCCCAATTTCCCGTTTATTCCCTCTCACCATATTACGCCTTTCTTTCCCTTTACATTTTTTTCAAAAAGGAATCGGAATGATTTTTTGATTTATCCATTACCTTTCCCTTAATCTTATCCATAGCATCAACAAACACCAGCACATCTGCCACTACCTGATATAGCTCTGGGGGAATATATTCTCCTATCTCAATTTCCTTCAAGCTTCTGGCAAGTTTTTCATCCTGATGCACAGGAATCTCTGATTCCTTCGCAACATCAATTATTTTTTCTGCTAAAAAACCCTGTCCGGAGGCAATTACCTTAGGAGCCTGATCTTTCGCTGGTTCGTATTCCAAAGCGATAGCCGTTTTCTTTTCTTTTTTCGGATTCCGAAAATACTGAAACTCTTCCTGCTGTTCCATGTAACTCCTCCTTTCATAAGATAGGATTATTCTATGCTTCACCTTCTACATTACTTATATAAAATTTTTTATAAATGTTTTTCGATGAATTGGACATGGACCATTCTTTTTAATGGCTTCAATATGGTTTGCAGAACCATAGCCTTTATGACCGGCAAATCCATACTCTGGAAACAAACTGTCATATTCCACCATTAAACGATCTCTTGTTACCTTAGCTAAAATACTGGCAGCAGCAATGGAAACACTTTTTGCATCTCCTTTAATAATACCTACCTGCTTTACTGAAATATTAGGAATGGTAACTGCATCCACCAATAGCATATCCGGACTTACAGACATATTGGCAATAGCCTGCTGCATTGCTTCATAGGTTGCCTGCAAAATATTTATTTCATCAATCCGCTCTGGTGACACAATTCCAACGCCATAGGCAATGGCTTTTTCTTTAATTTCATCAAATAACTGATCTCGTTTCACAGCACTCAGCTTTTTAGAATCATTGAGATATAGTATAGTACAATCTGAGGGCAAAATAACCGCTCCTGCCACTACCGGTCCCGCCAAAGGACCTCTTCCAGCCTCGTCCACGCCACAAATGGCAGAATAGGAATTGCTATACTTTACTTCAAATTGTTTCATTACCTCCAGACGCTGCATTTCCTGTTTCAGCTTTTCCTGCTCCTTAAAATATCGGGCAACTAAATTCTGAACACCTTTTCTTTCATCCTTTTTATATTCCTCTAAAAGCTGGGGTAGCTTTTCTGAAGCAACAACCTCTAACTCCTGTTTTATTTCCTGAATGGATTTTTTCATTTCGTTCCTCTTCTCTATTTATCGTTTTAAGCTGCCAAAATGATTTAAAGGCCAAGTACAAATCCATGCTTCACCTATAATGTCCCTTCGATTTACCAGTCCAACATAAGAATTTCTACTATCCGTACTCATGTTTCGATTATCACCCATAACAAAATACTGGTCTTTTCCTAAAACTACAGGTGAAGAAGCAATACCGGCATCTAAAATATCTGATAATGCATATTTATCATCCTCTAGCTTTTCGCCATCTATGTATACACTACCATCAATAATCTGAACAGATTCACCCGGCATTCCAATCACACGCTTTATGTAATAGGTATTATTTTCTGCTGGATCATCGTAAGTTACAGGAAATACTACTACATCAAAACGCTCTGGCTCTGAAAAGTAATAACTCATCCTCTGGATAATAACAGTATCTCCATCTGCCAAGGTTGGTTCCATGGATTCACCCTCTACTGTAGTCTGATGTGCCACATAATTTGTGACAAAGGACGCAAAGAAAAACGCAATAACTACACAAAATACTAAAATTATAGCATTGGTCAGAAAATGTGATGCAAAAGAAACCTTTGGTGTCATAAAATCTTTCACATCTTCTATTCTTCCTGCAATTTTACTCTTTGAATCATTACCTTCCAGCGTCTTAATTTCTGCATCTACTGCATCCCCGGTTTCCATTGCTTCCCCGGATACAGCTTCTGTTTTTTTAGCAGCAAGCTTTGGAAGTTTACTAATGGTTTCTTTTGCTTTTACCGCCATTTCTTTACTGGTATCAGAAAAGGATTTCGGTTCCTGCTGCTCCTTTTCCGCCTGAATCTGACGATTCTCTTCCATTGCTGCATTTACATCCTCTAATGTGCGAGCTTCTGGAGTGATTTTTTCTTTTAATTTTCTTCCTAATTTTTTAATACTATCAAAATCGAATTTAATTGTTATTTCATATGTATGCTTATCTTCTGCTGGAAGCTCACGAATGGTTTCTGCTTCTGCAGCAAGTTCAGAATTCTGTTTTGCCGCTGCTTCTACTTGCTTTGCTTCCTGTTCCGCCTTACGTTTCGCCTTTAACCTTTCAATTGCTTCATCCGCAACAGAAGATTCGTTTTTCTCTATTTGTTGTGGTACTGTCTGCTTTATCTGAGGCTGAACCTGAGCTTGAGCCTGTGGCTGTACCTGAACCTGAGCTTGAACCTGTGGCTGTGGCGCTACTGGTCTTGCCTGTGGCTGTACCGGAACCTGTGGTTGTACTTGAGGCTGTGGCGCTGCCGGTCTTGCCTGTGGCTGTGGCTGAACCTGAGCTTGAACCTGTGGCTGTGCCTGAACCTGAGCTTGAACCTGTGGCTGTGGTGCTACCGGTCTCGCCTGTGGCTGTACTTGAACCTGTGGTTGTGGCGCTACCGGTCTTGCCTGTGGCTGCGGTGCTACCGGTCTCGCCTGTGGCTGTACTTGAACCTGTGGTTGTGGCGCTACCG
>CAYMIS010000047.1:19011-24546 GCA_964390485.1 uncultured Roseburia sp.
GTCTTGTCTGTGGCTGTACCGGAGCTTGAGCTTGAACCTGTGGTTGTGGTGCTACCGGTCTTGCCTGTGGCTGTACCGGAGTTTGAGCTTGAACCTGTGGTTGTGGCGCTACCGGTCTTGTCTGTGGCTGTACCTGAACCTGCGCTTGAACCTGTGGCTGTGGTGCTACCGGTCTTGTCTGTGGCTGTACTTGAACCTGTGGCTGTGGCACTACTGGTCTTGCCTGTGGCTGTGGTGCTGCTGGCTTTGCCTGTGGCTGTACTTGACCCTGCGCTTGAACCTGTGGCTGTGGTGCTACTGGTCTTGCCTGTGGCTGTGCCTGAACCTGTGGCTGTGGTGTTACTGGTCTTGCCTGTGGCTGTGCCTGAACCTGAGCTTGAACCTGTGGCTGCGGTGCTACCGGTCTTGCCTGTGGCTGTGCTTGAGTCTGTGGTACTATGGGTCTTGCCTGTGGCTGCACACCTACAGTATTCTGATTCGATATTTTATTTTCACTTTTTGATGCACCGATATTAGATGTTGCATTTTCTTCCCCTGCATTATATACGCTCTTCAATCCCTTTACAAATGCAAGACTGTCCTCAATCAAATCCTCGTCATACATATTTTTCCCCTCCGAAAAGCAGTTTACTCTACAGGATGTTCTAAACTAATCTTTCCAAGTCTACCATTTCTAAAATCATCCACAAGATATTTTGCTGCCTTATCTAAATCAAATTCGCCTCCTGTTTTGAGGCATCCCCTTCTTTCTGCAATACGACTTAATAAAACCGCATTGTCCTCTGCTGCTTCAATCTGATAAAAGTCTGGAATTGCCTTTGGATATTCCTGCTGTAAATAATCCATCAACAACAAACTAAGCTCATAAATATTATATAAATCATCCTTAATAGAACCTATAAATGCCAAACGAAGTCCTACCGTCTGATCCTCGAACTTCGGCCAAAGGATACCCGGTGTATCCAGCAATTCTACATTTTTATTTAGTCGAATCCACTGTTTTCCTTTCGTTACTCCCGGCTTATTTCCAGTTTTGGCACAGGCTTTTCCTGCAAAGCTATTAATAAAGGTTGATTTTCCCACATTAGGAATTCCTACTATCATAGCGCGAATCGGACGATTCAAAATTCCTCGTCTACGATCCCTTTCGATTTTTTCCTTACAAGCCTTCTGAATGACATCATGTACTGATTTTACACCCTTTCCCTGCTTGGAATTCACCAAATGAACAAAGAATCCTTTTTCTTCATAATATTTCACCCATTCCTGAGTTACTTTATTATCTGCCAAATCATATTTATTTAATAAAATAATTCTGGATTTTCCGTTAGCTAAAGGGTCAATGTCTGGATTTTTACTACTTAATGGAATACGAGTATCTACTAACTCAATAATAACATCAATTAATTTTAAATCCTCCTGCATGGCTCTTTTTGCCTTGGTCATATGACCTGGATACCATTGAAACTGCATATTTTCGACCTTCCTATTCACTTTCTTCACTGCCAGCATCTTCCTTGGCAAAATTGTCTATCATTCCCACAAATGTAAAAGAATTCAACCTCATCCATGCCTTACCAACCACATCTTTTTCTATAATATTACCTACATTGGCATTTCTACTGTCTTCACATTCGTTTCGGTTATCTCCTAACACAAAATACTCATTGTCTTCCAGCTGAATCTCTTCTATTGCCAGCCCACCATTCTCAATTAAAGGAAATTCTAGTTTTTCCTCTAGTTCTTTTCCATTAATATATACGGTTCCTTCTTTTATCTGCACGGTTTCTCCCGGCAATCCAATTACACGGTTTAAAGTAAAATAACTATGCTCAGAACCATCTACCTGAACTACTACCACATCATTTCGTTTTACAGAATGAATCTTATAGGACATTTTATTAATCAAAATAGAATCTCCATCCTTTAAGGTAGGACTCATATATTCTCCAGAAACTGTCATAGTTACCAATCCATAATGGGTAATGGCATATGCAGCAAATACAACAATGATTGCCTCTACCAAAGTGATTAATATCTTTATCACCGTTTGTTTAGAAATTCGGCGCTCATCTAAATCAAAATCATACTTCATTCTTATTTCCTTACATTCCTGTCTCTATTTGTTTTAAAATACGAATCGCCTGCTTTGGAATTAATACAGAAAAATGTTCCTTGCAGTACTGTTCTACATAGGTCTGTTTGGAGGATAATACACCAAATTCCGCAATCCTCTCACAGAGCAGCTTATACTCTTCTAACTTTAATCTTCCCTTCTTTACCAATAAATAGTATACATTTTCAATATCGTCTTTGTACACTGTACTGGTAATTGGCTTCTCTAATTCCACAGAAGCAGCAAATTGTTCTAAAGAACGTAATGTTTCAAAACGGTAAACTCTTGTAGCAATAATGTCCTGCTTTTCCTTTTCCTGCTTACGCTTTAAAACCTGCTCCATATGCTTTTTGTACTCCTCATCCATCTCTGGCTGAGTTTCCGTCTCAGAAGCGTCTGAAATATCCTGTTGCATAGCTTCACTATGTAAACTTCGATTTCCTTCTAGCATCCCTGCTAGCTGCTGAATATGCTGCAACATATTCATAACACTTTCTTCTTTATCATGCTCAGAAAAAGTAATACATAAATCATTATTGGGCATTTTCATAATCTGCATAGAAACCATACCACCCTTAGCCTGATAGCCAACCTCTTCCTCCGCTCTTTCTACTATATGTTCTAAAAAATCTCTGGATTTTTCCTGATTAGAAAAGAAATCTTCTACTTGAAATCCGTACGCATTCATCTCTTCTTCTGTTAGAATGCATTGTACTGTATTCTGGTCGATTCTTCGAAAATCCATGATAATCCTCCTATCTGCTTTTCCTCCCCATGATACACTCCTCTATATCTTAATCCCCAAAAAAGCATCTGTCAAATTTTCTTCGTAAAAGTCATAAAAATTTCATAGTTTTTTGTTTTTTTCTTCCTATAAAAAGAAAGCAAAACAAGCCAAAACCAAAATCCCTAACACGATACGATACCACCCAAACACCTTAAAATCGTGCTTTTTAATATATCCCATCAAAAAACGAATGACAAATACAGACACCAAAAAAGAGGAAATCATTCCCACTGCCAAAACTCCTGCTTCCATCGGTGTAAAATGAAAACCAAATTTCAATAATTTAATAAAGCTCGCCCCTATCATAACCGGTACTGCAAGATAAAAAGTAAATTCTGCCGCAATGGTACGGGAAAGTCCTAAAACCAAACCACCGATAATGGTCGCACCTGAACGGGAGGTTCCCGGAAAAACAGCCGCAATCAACTGAAATACACCAATCATAAATGCCAGCTGATAGGTAATTCCAGCAATGGAATTTATCTTTGACTCCCTGTTTTTATTCCAATTCTCCACAATAATAAAAAGAATACCAAACAAAATTAACATTACTGATACGGTAATATAATTATAAAATGTTGCTTCTAACCAATCGCCAAAAGCTAATTCAACAATAACCGCCGGAACACAGGCTACTACAATCTTTATCCACATGGAAAAAATATCCTTTTTAATCCATCCCTTTTCCGGAGTAGTAAAAGGCCAAAGCTGGTTCCAGAACAGAAGCACTACTGCTAATATTGCTCCTAACTGAATCACTACAATATACATTTCTTTAAAAGCCTCTGACATTGACAATTGAACAAACTCATCCAGCAAAATCATATGTCCGGTACTGCTGACAGGAAGCCACTCTGTAATACCTTCCACAATTCCAAATAATAATGATTTCAAAAATTCTAACACTTTCTTCTCTTCCTTTCCTATGAGCAAAGACAAGGATTATACCTTAAATATCGTCATTATTTCTATAGGCAAGCCATCTTTTCTGCTCTTATTTATAATAAAAACTATGCTATAGTATATCGAAATAATCTAATTTTCACAACCATTTTTCTCTGACAAAGTTTTTGAAGTAATTTTCTTTGCGTTCTCTTTTTCTGTAATATACAAAATAATTGCAATAATTACATCAAAACAAAAAATAAATGATCCGATTTTGCATAAAAACGCAATTCCCTTACTTATTACTCCTTCTGACACAGACCGCTTAATAGCCATTGAAGCCACCATTCCTGACAAAAACACGCCAAAACAATCTAAAATCACTAGAAAAAATGAGAATGCAAAAGTGAAAATAGTAAGCAAAAAAGCAAGTCCAAGAAGAAAAATCACGATGTATGCAGGAATTTGAATACATTTTATCAACATATTTACTTCTAATAATTCCAAATAGTCCCATTGTTCTTTTTTTATTTGATGACCGATGTTCAAATTACAAATCAAACCAACCAGTGGAAAGGTTATGATAATAATCAAAGAAATAATTTCCAAACCACATCCCACAATCATCTTATACCAAGTACTATCTTGCCAAAAAATCATCGACACAAAATAAAGTGCTACTGCAAAGGGATATATCAAAGTAGGTATTAGTTTTCTATACTTTTTTAAATACAATTCACACTTTTTCATTTTCTCTTCCATTCTATATTTTTCTCCTTCAAAGTCGTCATTAGAATACTTCTATCAATCCTTTTATCGAATAGGAGGAATTTCCTATTTGATAAAAAACACCATCTATCTCACATACCTTAGGGCATGTTGAAATAGATGGTGATGTTACATTATCTAATCTTTTACAAACTAACGCAAATGATTATTTAACAACTTTTTTTAATTCCTCTGTAAGCTTTGGAACGATCTTATTTAAGTCGCCTACGATACCGTAGTCAGCTACATCGAAGATAGGAGCTGTATCATCCTTGTTGATTGCGATGATAATATCAGACTCTTCCATACCTGCTGTATGCTGGATTGCACCAGAGATACCAATAGCGAAGTATACATTAGGACGAACTGTCTTACCTGTCTGACCTACCTGTAACTCTTTTGGAAGCCAGCCATTATCTACAACGGCACGAGAACAGCTTACTGTACCACCGATAGCATCAGCTAAATCCTGAAGCATCTTGAAGTTCTCAGCACTTCCAACACCACGTCCACCAGATACAAGAATCTTAGCTTCCATGATGTCTACTGTATCAGAAATCTCTTTTACGATTTCAACGATTTCAACATACTTGTTGTTTGGAGTAAATCCAGGATTGTACTCAATTACTTCTGCCTTAGCACCAGCAATTGGCTCAATCTTCTGCATAACACCAGGACGAACAGTTGCCATCTGAGGACGAGTATCCGGACAAGCAATTGTTGCAATTGTGTTACCACCAAATGCAGGACGGGTCATAAGCAGCTGATTGTGCTTCTGCTCCTGATTTGGAATAGGGTTGATTGGGAAATCACCAATCTCAAGTACTGTACAGTCAGCAGTAAGACCTGTAGCTACTCTCGCAGATACACGAGGACCTAAATCTCTACCGATTGCTGTAGCACCAACCAGAACGATTTCTGGCTTGTACTCATTGATTACAGAAGATAATGCATGTGCATATGGCTCTGTTCTGTACTC
>CAYMIS010000048.1:0-24447 GCA_964390485.1 uncultured Roseburia sp.
TATCCGCATTATGGCTGAGCAGTTCCCAGAAATGCTCGTTGGTGCCGGTACCGTTCTTACTACAGAACAGGTTGACCGTGCAGTAAACGCTGGTGCAAAATTCATCGTAAGCCCAGGTTTAAATCCAAAGGTTGTTGCTTACTGTGTAGAAAAAGGAATCCCTGTAACACCGGGATGTTCTAACCCAAGTGACGTTGAAGTTGCTATCGAGCTTGGTCTTGAAGTTGTTAAATTCTTCCCAGCAGAAGCTGCAGGCGGATTAAACATGATTAAATCTATGGCTGCTCCATATACAAAAATGAAATTCATGCCAACTGGCGGTATCAACGCTAAGAACCTTACAAGCTACCTTGACTTCAATAAGATTATTGCATGTGGTGGTTCCTGGATGGTTAGCAAAGACATGATTAACGCAAAAGACTGGGCTGGTATTACTGCTCTCACAGAGGAAGCTGTTTCTACTATGTTAGGTTTCAAACTTCTTCATGTTGGCGTAAACAACGCAAATGAAAACGATGCTGCAGCTGATTCTGCTAAATTCGGTACCTTATTAGGACAGACTGTTAAACCAGGCAACAGCTCTATCTTTGTTGGAACTATGATTGAAATGATGAAGAATCCAGGTCGTGGAACACATGGTCACATCTGTGTTCAGACAAACTACTTAGCACGTGCTATCTATCACTTAGAGAAACGCGGCTTTGTATTTGATGAATCTTCCTTCAAATATGATGATAAGGGTAACTTAAAAGTTGCTTACTTACAGGATGAAATTGCAGGCTTTGCTGTACACTTCAACAACAAATAAGAACATTGACAATGTTTATAAGCAGGAAACGCTCTATGCGTTTCCTTGCTTTTTATCTGTCAGCGTTAATTATTATTACGTAACAGACTTGACCCACAAATTATGACAAAATAATCGCAAAGGAGATTTTTATTATGGATAAAAACTGTGCATATTGTATGGAAGGTGAATTAGTAGATGCCTTTGGCATTAAAATCTGCGAACTCCCGGAATCAAAGGTTTATCTTTTTAAGGAACAAAGCCACAAAGGCCGTGTTATCGTTGCTCACAAAAAACATGTAAGCGAAATTGTAGAATTAACTGCCAAAGAACGTGCATCATACATGGAAGACATTAACCATGTGGCAGAAGCAATTCATAAAGCCTTTGCTCCACAGAAAATTAATTATGGTGCTTACGGTGATACCGGACACCACCTTCATTTCCATCTTGTACCTAAATACACAGATGAATTTGAATGGGGCGGCGTATTTGCCATGAATCCACAGCAGAAATTTTTATCAAATGAAGAATATGATGAATTAATTTCTGCAATTAAGAGATACTTATAAGGTAATCCCTTCCTTAATTATAACAAAGAATCTCGCTTGCGAGATTCTCGCGCTAACGCGCAGTCACGCAGTGACACTTTTCACTTGCGTGTTATGCGCATCCAAGGAGACTTTCGTTTCGAAAGTCTCCCAGAAGCTTTTGATTTATAGGAATTTACATAACTTCCTATAAATCAATAAAAAGACAACATCCATGCGCTCCCCTGCATCGGATGTTGTCTTTTTATTCGTATCTTAATTTCACTATCCCCATAGTTAAATTTCAAGTACTTCCCCTGTATTTAAAGATAAATATTACCCTTCTCGTCCGGCTGTTTTGGAATTGCTATCAGAAGATCCACTAACGTCATCGCAAAGGGAAATCCCGACCAAAACAACAGCAGATAAAGAATTGCGGTAGGATACTGCTTGGAATAGAAACGATGTGCCCCCATCCATCCCAGAAAAACAGCGAGAAGTAAATACTTCTTCTTATTTAACGGAATCTGTGACTGCGCTTCCTTTCTATCAAAGAAACGAGTAATTATTTTTGACATTCCACGTTCTTCTTCTACGATACCCTGTTCCGCTTTTAATGCCTTTAATTCTTCCTGCGCAACAATAATATCACTTACAATTGTTTTTTCCTCGCTCTTTGTATTTACTCCCATATCCTGCACTCCTTATCCTGCCTTATCTCTAAAAGCCAAAACTACTTTGTCTTATCCAAATTTAATTTAGCAGGCGCCGGATTACTCCAGCGCCCTGCTGTTATGCTTTATGTAAATATAACGTCTTTACGCTTACTGCTGCATAGCCTTTGCTTTGATTGCTGCGATTTCGCCCTGAATCTCTTCCATCTTCTCTTTGGTAAGTGGGTAGAACTTCATAGCAACTACGTTACAAATCAAGCCAAGAATTACAATACCAAACATTAAGAATACTGCTACATAGTGAATACCTGTGCTATATGGAGCGTTTACATCCGGAAGCGCATCTGCATATCCAACCATTGCAAAAAGTACACCGGAAATCATTGGTGCAAAGGATGAAACAAGCTTGTCAACCAATGAGAATAAGGTTCCCATTAAGCCCGGTACATATTTACCGGTACGATATACTTCGTAATCTGCACAGTCAGCTGTCATCGGAATAACAATGTTACCGGAAATACCCTGGAAGAATGATAAGATTACCATAAGTCCTATATGTGCAATTGTAAAGAATCCAAATACAACTTTATCATCAGCTGTAGGTCCTGTTACCATTGTTGTAGGATCTCCAAAAATCCATAATGCAATTAAAAAGATATTTACAATAATACCACCCCAGGAACCAATTAACATTGCTTTTCTCTGACCAAGGCGGGTAGCGATTGTACCAACACCAAGAATCATAAGAACAATACCTGCAATAGAAGTAAGACCGGTAATTGTACCATTAATTACACCATAGTTACCTGCAACTGCACCGTACAATACGATAGTAACGGCACCAACCTTCATAGAGGTTGCAAGTTTATCTGTAGAAGCTGATACAATTAACATCTGAATTGCACGATTGCCTTTTAAGGTATCCCAGTAATCCTTGATACCAATCTTGCCCTGTGTCTGACCGGTACCATAGAATTCCTGTCTGTCTTTCGGTGCGATAGAAAATACTGCAATTGCTGTACAAACTGCACTGACAAGTACTGTCATCAGCCAGAAATCATGCCATAATTCTGTGCTGTACATAGTACCATATCCTGCATCTGATGAAAGTCTACCGATAATAATTGCTAATACAGTAAACAGAATCGTATTATAAATACCATCAAAGATAGCAAACAATGGTCTCTGTTTTGGATCATTTGTAATACATGTCTGGGCAGATTTGGTAACTACACACTGACAGGTATATCCAATGTAATAAATTGCAGAAACAATAATAAAGAAAATAAAACGTATTGTCGAATTATCCGGCAATAAATGTGTTACATGGAATAATATAAAGGATGTAACAGCCAAAATGATATTACCTATCACCATAAACGGACGATTCTTACCAAATCTTCCATTCGTCTTATCTACTACTAATCCGATAACCGGATCCGTTACACCATCCCAGATTCTCATCATCATAGAAAAGCTGGATGCTGTTACTACTGCAACCCCAACAAAACCTGTTAAGTAGTATGCTACATAGTTCATCATGAACATGTACAGGTTTGTCGCTGTGTTATTCAAAGCATAACCACCAATACGCCACAGCGGAACGCGATGAATACCATTTTCTCCATAGTACTTTGAAGATACATTACTCATACTAGTTTCTCCTTCTCTTTTAAAAGTTTTATTCGCAGATATATTAGTCATCTGCTGCAACATGCACTTGAATACATGTCGTTTTAAACGAAGCGCCTCACCCTCGCTCCATTTGTTGAATTTATTATAACGCCCTTGTATACAAGTGTCAATTCCTATTGCACTTTTCATGTTATTGTACAATGCAAAACTTTTATTTTTGTGCAATATGCACATTTTCTTTTTCCATTATTTGGAAACTCTTTTCTTTCTCTTCTTGTATACAAGTGGTTTTTTCTCGCATTTTTTATTAAATTATATTAATTTCAAAAAGTACTTAGGTACTGTCCCTCAATTATCTGAATACTTATATTTTTATAACACACACGCTTTTCCCCGCTACTCGCGCAAAGAACAAAGAATCTCGCTCGCGAGATTCTCGCGCTAACGCGCAGTCACGCAGTGACACTTTCCACTTGCACGTTATGCGCATCTGTGCACGAAGTGCTTTTATTCTATAGGAAGTTCAACGAACTCCTATAGAATAAAAAAACTCCCTTCCAGGCGGCACACATCTTTTTGCCATCCACCCGGAAGGAAGTATTTTTAACTTAATTAATTACCCATAATATGATGCTTAATACATATCCTATCAGACTAAGCTTTCTGCTATTTTTATTTTCAATGGATGCCATTGCAAAAACAGAACTTAATGCAAACGGAATCAAAATCGCAAACAGCTTCGGCATTGTCGTTGCCGGCTGTGTGGCAGTTGCTATCTTCGTAGCAACCGGATTGGGAAGAATCCAGAAACTAATGCCTGCAAATATAACCGCTAGTACAATCAGACCAACCGCAATCAATAAATTTTCCCTCTTCTCATTCATTCCATGCTTCATGCTTTCATCCATCCTGTCTTTTCTTTTGTCTTAATGTAATTATTCTGATGTTCTGCTTAATTACCGGCAGTTTCTCAAATAATTACTGCAGTTCTTATAATCTAGTATCCCATAATCCGCAGAAGGCGTCAACTGGGTCAATACCCTTAAAGGCATCTTTTCCGGACATTAATTTCTCAACTAATGCATCAAAGGTCTGGTCCTGACTGTCATAGGCATTGATATAAGTTCTTGCCTGCGGAATATCTGCAAGTACAAAAGGCTGTCCTGTACCTACTACGATTACTGGCAGTTCATGAACATACCAAGGAATCTCTCCACCGCCTTTGGTCATACCAAAGCCCGGTCTTGCAACCGCCTGAAATCCTCCTGCAATATCTACCAGTGTGATAACTAAATCCTGTCCACCTACAAACTCCTCGATTGGAGTCTTTCCTGCAAAATAGGCATTGAAGTTTACCGGCTTTCCTGCTTCTTTTGCCTCTCTTTGTAACTTCTCAATCGGACTTTCATAGACAAAGGCATCAAAACCTTTTGCACAAAGTTTTTCACAAAGTCTTTCTGCCGGAGACTTCTTCGCAGCTCCCATACCATGAATCATGGCTCCAAGTCCGCCACTTGCCTGAAGTCCGCTTACCGGAACAATCATAATTCTCTTATATTTTTCCGGATTCATAGGAAGAACTTCCTCATCCAGATATTTTACAAGGGTGATACCCTTATCCGAAACTTCTTTTGCAACTGCCTGATGTTCTTCACAGCCAACAACCGCTGCCATTCCTTCGATTGGTGGAACAATTTCTGTTTTTGCTTTTTTATGAAGTCCCATATGGGCTTTTAAGGCAAGAATTCTATGAAGGGCATCGGATAAGCGTTCTTCAGTAATCAGACCGCTCTTATAGCCTTCCATCATGCTTGCATAGTCTTCATCCATTTCATTGAAGAATAAGAACATATCGATTCCGGCTGCAATGGCGTGTGGTAATACTTCACTACGTTTCATACGACAGGTTAAACCTACCATATGGGAAGCATCCGTAAGCACCATACCATTAAAACCTAATTTCTTACGAAGAAGCCCCTCGATAAGCTCCGGCGATAATGTTGCCGGCTGAATATCTTCATCCTTAATATCCGGATTAAAATATCTCGTATATGCCGGCTGCATAATATGTCCTGCCATAATTGCCTCAAGTCCGCCATCAATCAAGTTCTGGTATACACGGCCAAAGGTCTTATCCCAGTCTTCACAGGTCATATCATTCACACTGTTTGCTACATGCTGGTCACGAAAATCTAATCCGTCACCCGGAAAATGTTTTGCAGCACAGCAGAATCCAGGGTTGGAATGCGCACCATCCATATAGGCTCTTGTCATCTCACATACCTGGTCTGCATCATTACCATAGGTACGAAGTCCGATAACCGGATTCTCCCAATTGTAAAGAATATCACTGACCGGAGCAAATGATAAGTTACAGCCTACGGTTGCTGCTTCTTTATTAGAAATGCGTCCTAATTCATAAGCAAGCTTTGCATCTCCGGTTGCACCGATTTTTGTCTGCTCACCGATAAAGGTTCCATCTACAAAGGCACCATTTCCACCTTTTTCTGTGTTGCAGGCAATAATAAGAGGAATCTTGGAATTCTCCTGCAAAATGCGGTTCTGCTCATGAATCTCTTTTCCTAAACCCGGATTATAACGAATACCACCAATATGATAATCATTTACAGTCATTTTTAAATATTCTTCGTCCCGGGAGGAACCCATGTTAAAAAATAACTGTCCGATTTTTTCCTCAATTGTCATATTTGCAATGGTATCTTCCACCCATTTACACGCTTCATCATCCAGATAAAACGGCTTTGCTTTCATATCTACCATAATTTTTACCCTCTCTTCTCCATTCCTATCTTCAATATTTGCGACAGTGCCAGACTGCTTCTGTTCATAAATAAACATCTACGATCTGGCACGTTTCTTGTTTTTATTTATTTTTTGTAATCAAAATCAGGAATCTTGTGCCATCTTTCTTTGAAATAGTGTGCTACCATTTTCGGTTTTCTATCCCTTGTAAAGATACCTTTTTTATTTCCCTGAATACGGAGTAAACTCTGACTGGTAGCAAAATCTGCAAAGTTCCAAGCCTGTTCCCCAACTACGCAGTCATAATCGTCAAATACCTTGTTATTCATATCATAATAGTCTACCTGATACTCTTCTGTATACATCACCGGAGTTGTATCATGGAAGCCGGATACAGTGTCAGCACCATACTCTGTAAAGATTACCGGTTTGTTGTATTTTGCCCAGCCATCTAACTCTGCACGAAGAGCTTTCTCCGGTCCAACTAAGTCCGGTCCTCCAAAATACCAGCCATAATAGCGGTTCAGACAGAATACGTCACTTAAATCCTTGGTACAATCCTTTGTTGGTGCATCCGGTCCCATCTGAACAGATACCAAGGTACAAGGACGCTTCTGTGGATCTAATTCTCTCGCAAGGTCATATAATGGTTTGAAGTAATCATAGGCTCCTTCTGCTCCGGAATCCGGCTCATTTGCAATACTCCATAAAACAACGCAGGCATGGTTTTTATCTCTTGCTATTAAATCACGGATAACATCCTTATGATGTTCCTGGGTCTGAACACCATGTTCTTTATCAAAGGTTCCCACCTTCTGTCCATTGAAGTTTGCACCACCGCCAAACTGTAAGTTGACACCAACAGCTGTGGTTTCATCAATCACTACAATACCCTCTTCATCGCACAGACGCATCATTTCTTCACTATATGGATAGTGAGAAGTACGGAAGCTGTTTGCGCCCTGCCATTTCATTAAGGAGATATCCTTTGTATTCATCGGAAGATTGATTCCACGTCCTGCCGGGAAAGTATCCTCATGCTTACCATAGCCTTTGAAGTAGAATGTTTTCTCATTAATTAAGAATTTAATTCCATCTACACGCACCGTTCTTACACCATAAGGTAAGGTATATACGTCTTCCCCAAAAGTAACCTTCACGTCATAAAGATAAGCCTTTAATGGCTGCCAGAGTGTAACATCTTTAATTTCGAAAGTTCCTTCTGTGCCAGACGCTTCAGCTACCTTTTTGCCTGTTTTATCAAATACTTCTACTTTGCAGTCGCCACTTCCCACTGTTTCCACAGAATAGGTGATTGTCGCATCCTTGCCATTTACTGCCGGAACAAGTGTAATATCCGCAATATAATTCTTTGGTGTGGTATAAAGCTTTACCGGACGGGTAATTCCGCAGTAGTTAAAGAAGTCAAAATTTGGATTATTCTGTGGTTTGGAATCTGCGGAAGCTCCCATGCCGCCCATCATTCCGCCTAACATATTCGACTTACCACCGACAGGAAGTGTTGTATAGTCAATGACATTATCAACAGCAATTGTTAAAAGATTCTCGCCATCCTTAATAATATCTGTAAGCTCTACTTCAAATGGAAGGAATCCACCCTGATGCTCACAAATCATTTCTCCATTTAGATAAACTTTTGCATGGTGTGTTACTGCTGCCATACGAAGCATTAATCTCTGACTCTTCACAAAGGAAGGTACTGAGAATGTTCTCTGATAAAATACCCATCCATAATGGTCACGGAAGTCCACGCCTTCCTTTAAATCATTATAGGATGCAGGTACCGGCATGGTCATTGCATCTGCCATTTTGGATGCATACCATTTTTCCTCAAAACCCTTTCCATCGTCTAATTTAAAATCCCATACGCCACTTAAATCACTTAAAAAACGAGACTCTGTTAAAATTGGATACAACATATTTTTCTTCTCCTTTTCACTTATTAATGCTTATTTTCCTACTGTCCGGAATCTGAAAATCATTCTTAAGAACGCTTCCTATGACCATTTCTTTGGTCTATTATTCTCTGCCTGTAAATTCAAAACAAAAAAATTCTGCTTCTATACCCCAAGATTCCGTTCAAATTCCTTAATTAAAGACGACTGATATCTGCTATCAAAGCTTCCTTCTAATAATTTAGGAAATGCTTCGGTCAGAAGACGCTGCCAGCTTTCTCCTTCTTTTCCAACTAAAATCGGATAATAGAACACACCATTTTTGACTGCGGCATCTCTATCGCCCGGTGCGTCTCCTACCATAAGGATTTTCTCTTTTGTATAGCCCCTTTTAATCATTTCACCGATGCAGAATGCTTTAGAACCAGCCTCCTGGCAAAGCAGCACACGACAGTCATCCTTTAACTGATGCTTTGTCCACTCTGCCTCTACTGCTTCTCCATTGGCAGAAGAAACTGCCGCTAAATCTGCCTGCTTACACATGGTATCCATAGCTGCTTTTACATTCGGAAATGGCTTATCCTCCGGCGGAAGCTGATGAATGGCGCGATTGGTTCGTATACTCCATAGAAGCGCCTTTTCCACACATTCGCTGTTACTCTTCTGGGTGAGGACGAGTAATGCAGGATTGGAAAGCTCCTTTGCTTCCTTTGTCCATGTAACAAACTCCTCTAGTCCGCCAACGTATACTTTTCCTTCTGTCAGCTCCTGTTCCGAGGTTACAATCACACCTCTTTTTACCATTTCTTCTAATGCCAGCGCCAATCCTTTAAAACGATTGATGCCTCTGGTAATGGAGTAGAGGTTAATATCCAACCACAGCTTCATACACTCTTCATAACAAGCATTTAACCCATAGGTATTAATCCACTGTGGACCAAAGCATTCCCGATGCTTTACCTCCATGGTATCCATTGCACATCCGTCACTGTCGATGCAGATTAAAAACTCACTTTTTTTCTCAAAATCGAAATATCCCATTTGCTGACCTCACATTTTTGCAAACTAATTTATTCCCATAAATTTAGAAAAAATGCCGGAGACTTTTGCCAAAATCCCCGGCGGTATTTATTTCATCATGTTAAAAATTTCTTATACAGGCTGCACTGTATGAAAAATCCCCAGTACTTTTAGATGCGTCAGACAACACTTTTATACACCTGCGTATGCTGCAAATGCTCCATCAACCGGAATACATGCACCACTTACAAATCCGCTTGCTTCTGAAGATGCTAAGAATAATAATGCTCCTACCAGTTCTTCCGGCTCACCAAAGCGCTCCATTGGTGTTCCTGCTAAAATCTTGCCTGTTCTTGCAGTAGGGGTTCCATCATCATTGAATAACAATGCTCTGTTCTGAGCAGTCGCAAGGAATCCCGGTGCAATTGCATTACAGCGGATACCCACTTTAGAGAAGTGAACAGCTAACCATTCTGTGAAGTTCACGATAGCTGCTTTTGCTCCTGAATATGCAGGAATCTTTGTTAATGGTGTATAGGCGTTCATAGATGCAATATTGATAATGTTTGCACCTTCTTTATTCACCATGTCTTTTGCGAATACCTGTGTTGGAAGTAATGTTCCCATGAAGTTTAAGCTGAATACAAACTGTACACCGCTTGGGTCTAAATCAAAAAATGTCTTCATCTCGCCTAAATCTTCCGGTTTAAAATATTCATCATCTGTGCTGGCTTTCGGATTATTTCCGCCGGCACCATTTACAAGAATATCACAGGTTCCAAAATCAGCGGCAATTGCATCTCTTGCAGCTTCAATGCTTTCTTTCTCAAGAACGTTACATTTATAACCTTTTGCAACGAATCCTTTAGCTACAATCGCATCAGCACTTTTCTGTGCAGCTTCTTCGTTTAAGTCAAGTAATGCCACCTTTGCTCCTGACATTGCAAGTGCTTCTGCCATAACAGAACAGATAACTCCACCTGCTCCTGTAACAACTGCAACTTTATCCTTTAAATCTACCTGCATTGGTAATTTCATAGTTTCCTCCATTCTGCCACTTTGTGACATCTACACTTAATATTTTCTGTTATAACAAACAACTGCTTTATCAAATCAGCTGCTGTTTTCGTTCTGTAAGTCTGACCTCTAATTCTGCTTTCCTAAATCTTTTCTGTCAGTCTATTTCTGTAAAGAAGCTTTGTGAACTGCTTCCCATAAACCATTGATATAAGTAGCACCTAATGCTCTGTCGTATAATCCATATCCAGGTCTTCCTGTTTCTCCCCAGATCATACGTCCATGGTCAGGTCTGATATATCCGGTAAATCCATTGTCATGTAATGCCTTTACAATTGCATACATATCAAGGGATCCACAGCAGGAAAGGTGTGCTCTCTCTTCAAACCCGTTCTCAAGAACTGCTACGTTTCTTAAGTGGGCAAAATGAACACGTCCCATTGCTGTATATTTCTCAGCCATTTTTACAACGTCGTTCTTATTAGAGCAGCCTAAAGAACCGGTACATAAGGTAATACCATTGTGGGAATCATCCACTAATTTCAAGAAACGGTCGATGTTTTCCTCACAGGTAATGATTCTTGGAAGTCCGAAAATGCTCCAGCATGGGTCATCCTCGTGGATTGCCATATTTACATCGCATTCTGCTGCAACCGGAATTACTTTCTCTAAGAAGTATTTCAAGTTGTTCCAAAGGTCATCCTCTGACATTGCATTGTACTCTGCAACAACGTTCTTTAATTCTTCTCTTGTATAGCTGGAATCCCATCCCGGAAGTGTTAAATCACTGTCACTTTCTAACGGATTCACTGCATCCACCTGTTCCTGATAATATACTAAAGAAGTGGAGCCATCCGGAAGAACATGGTCTAACTGTGTTCTTGTCCAGTCAAATACCGGCATGAAGTTGTAGCAGATGCATTTGATACCGGCTTTTGCTACACGGCGGATGTTTTCACAATAATTTTCAATATATTTATCACGGCTTGGTTTGCCAAGCTTAATGTCCTCATGGACAGGAATACTTTCAATTACTTCAAAATTAAGACCCTTCTCTTCAACGAGCTTTTTCAGTCTTGCAATGCTTTCTTCGCTCCATACCTCACCAACAGGTACGTCATAAACTGCTGTTACAATTGAATGCATGCCAGGAATCTGACGAATGTTATCTAAAGTCACCTTGTCGTCTTCTCCATACCAGCGGAATGATAGTTTCATCGTTTTTCCTCCTTCATCTAGGGATAGTGCCTTTGTCACAGATACATCCGGTAAGTTAGAACCAGCTTTTTCTCTGTCTTTCTAGTTCCTTTGCACTATCATTTTTCATCGTTTCCAGTTCATTTCATTACTTGCATACATGCAAATTCTCGTTTTTGTCACGTTTTACATGCTATTGTAATTCATACTATATCACGCTTGTATACAAGTGTCAACTTCTATTCACTTTTTCTCCATTTTGTACATTTACTTTTCCGGTTTTTAGCAATAATGCACAAGCCTATTTTTCCTTTCTTTGCCCATTTCTTGTATACAAGTTCTTGACCATTTCCATTTTCTGCTGTATAATTCCATAATATAGAAAAAGAATTTTCACCTGTTTTTTAGTATCTCCACACCTCACCTGGAATATGTATATCAGGTTGAATCTCTTTTTAATTATTATATGTTTCGTATCATAACAACAATGTGGCAGCTGATAATCCTATGATTCATTTCTTACAATGCAGCATATTGATGCAATAGAAACATATGCGAGAAAGGCGTGGGTATTTTTTTATGTATGCAAAAAAACATACCGGTACTTCTGAGGCCGTATACCAGAAGCTCCGGGAACAAATTCTTCATCTTGAGCTTCCACCCGGCTCCGCAATCAGTGAGATTGAAACGGCAGCCAAATATGAAATTTCGCGTACACCGGTTCGTGACGCATTCAAGATGTTAGAAAGTGAAGGACTTTTGGAGATTCGTCCTCACATCGGTACATTTGTTTCTCTGATTGATTTGAATATGATTTCTGATATTTTATATATGCGTGAAGTATTAGAGCAGGCTGTTTTAAAAGATTTGGCTTCTATTTATGACAAATCCCAGGAATTCCGGATTCGCCTGATTCTTCAGCATCAGCGTGAGCTGTTAGATTCAGACCTTCCTATCGAAGAACTCAGCCGTGAATTTATTATTAGTGATAATGATTTCCACAATACTTTGTTTGATATGGCAGGAAAAAAGAATGTTATGTATTTCTTCCAGTCAATCAATTCCCAGTATGAGCGTTTCCGTACTTTCATTAATCTTGGTGGAAAAGAAGATTTGGAGCATCTTTATAACAATCATGAGGAGATATGGAACTGCATTTCCAGTAAGGATTACAATCGTTTACAGACATGTATTTCCCATCATATTTATGACGGTTTCAATGGCAGTACAGAAAACATTTATAAGCATCCGGAATATTTTAAATCAATTAACTGTTAAAACATTCCTTATTAAGCACATAAGGGGCTGTTGCAAAATTTTATTAAAAAATCCCCTGTCATAATTGGTATTATCAGAAACTTAGAGCATTCACATTTATTCTTTTGTAAAGAAAAGTTCGGCGAGTGTTGGATAAAACCTTAGAAATTCTTTGCCGTTTTCGCTGAATATTTATTTGTCGAAAGAATAAATGTGAATGGCGTAACCTTGTGATAATACCAATTATAACAAGAGGATTGGTGAATAATTTTGCAACAGCCCCCTTTTTATAATATTGCAATCATTTTAGCATATTCTGTCTTTACCTTCTCTACCAGCTCATCCATATGCTCAAGTTCCTTTGCCCGGATGGCATTTACAACCATGGCACAGGCTTGAAATAAAGCCGTCATACCCAGTGTTCCTACCACACCCTTCATTGTATGAATCGCCTTTAACATATCTTCATAATTCCCATTCTCCTTTGCCTCTAAGGCAATATCTAAATGCTTATCTTCTTTAAATTTTACAAGATATTTTTCGTAAAGTATTTCTTTCCCAGCAAAGCGGCGAAGTGCATTTTCATAATCGATTCCAGCCGCCATCAGTTTTTCTTTCTCCATAGCCACCCTCATCTACACTAATTCTCATACTATATTTAGTGTACTATGTTTTCATGGATTTTTCAAACATTTTCTGACAAGATATAGCTTTTTGCTAAAAATTCTGAATTATTTTTTCATTTTAGGCTGAAAAATAATACTTGCAAGATAACCAAAAATCAGAGCTGCGGAAATTCCTACTGCACTAGCCTTAAATCCGCCCATAAATATTCCAAGAAATCCCTGCTGGTCCACAGCTTCTTTTACCCCTTTCCACAAGGTATTTCCAAATCCAAGTAAAGGTACGCTGGCTCCTGCTCCTGCAAATTCAAGAAACGGTTCATACAGCTGTATTGCTCCAAGCACTGCCCCGGAACATACTAAAAGTACCATAATCCGTCCCGGCAGCATTTTCGTTTTTTCCATTAATACCTGCACCAATGCACAGATGAATCCTCCAACCCAGAAGGCATTTATATAATCCATTTGTCACCTCATATTTTTTATATTTTCTTAGATTTATCCATATAATCTGAATACAAATCTGTCTGTTTTCATTTCCTGCTTCTATCTAATCCACATGTTCTAAGATTACTGCATGGGCAATTCCCGGCACCGTCATTCCTTCATTAAATGACACGGTGGATAGCAGTGCCCCTGTGGGAACAAATAATATACGTCTTAATTCCCCCGCTTCTAACTGTTTTAGAAAATATGCACTTAATGTCACCGCCGAACATCCACAACCGGAACCACCCGCTCCTGTCCCCTGCTTTTCTCCATCATATATCTCTATTCCACAGTCTCTATGCACAGTGCTGATGTCGTAACCATCTTTTTTTAAAAGGTCTATCAGTATCTTCTGCCCCACAGTTCCTAAATCACCGGTAATAATAGCGTCATAATCCGATGCATCCCGCTTAAAATCTTCAAAATGCTGACGTATCACTGCACAGGCTGCCGGAGCCATGGCAGCTCCCATATTCATGGAATCCTTGATGCCATAATCCTCGATACAGCCTGTGGTTATTCCTGCAATCCTTACATGACTTTTCTTTTTTCCAAGTAAAAATGCTGCACTTCCTGTCACTGTCCAGGTAGCTGACATCGGTCTCTGATTCGCATATTCTAATGGGAAACGAAACTGTTTCTCTGCACTGGCAAAATGGCTGGAGGTCATGGACACCACATAATCAGCATATCCCGCAGCAATGCTCATTGCCCCTAACGATAAGGCTTCTCCACAGGTACTACAGGCTCCATACAAGCCAAATAACGGTATTTTAAAATCCATCAGCCCAAAGGAAGTTGCTATTGTCTGCCCTAATAAATCCCCTGAAAAAAGATAACGTATTTCCTCCGGCTTCATCCCGGCTTTTCCAATTGTCATGGTAAATGCTTCTTTTTGAAGGGTACTCTCTGCCTCTTCCCAGGTATCCTGTCCAAATTTATCATCACCGCCAATCACATCAAAATATGATGCCAATGGTCCCTGACCTTCTTTTGTTCCCACAATATTTGCACTGCTGATAATAAAAGGAGCCTCCGCAAACCGGAGACTCTGTTTTCCTACTTGCATGCTCATACATTCACATCCTTTTTTCTTTCTAGTATGATACCTGCATTATTTTTTATTCATATTTTCCCTGACGAAGATCACTGGCAATTTTTTCCGGCGTTAAATTTAACACAACACACAATCTTAAAAATTCATCCGCTCCTAGCGGTTCTTCATAATTCTGCTGCAATTTCTGTTTTGGTATTCCCGTTTTCTCAGAAATCCACTCCTTCGAAATTCTGTTTTTACGAATATAACAAATCATGTACTCGGTCACTCTTGATTTTTCCATGTTTTTTTCTTCCCTCTCGTATAGACTTTCCTTCATTTTATTCTCAGATTATAAGAATTGCAACATTGTATTTCTATACAAATGAGAATTGTTTGACGCTGTAAAAAAGCTGGGCTATGATACATGTGCAATAAAAATGTTACATATATAGGCAGGTGTCTCATGCGAAACGAACAAATCCCAAAGGTTTTAAGAGAATATAGAAAATTAAATCGTTATTCCATAAAGGATGTTGCGCTCATGCTGCATGAGCATGATTTTGATGTTGCCCAGAAAACCATTTACGGCTGGGAGGGAGGACAGGCGCAGCCTAGTGCTGATATCCTGCTTACCCTTTGTGAAATCTACAATATCCCAAATATCCTTGCTGCCTTTGGCTACAAGGATTGTGACGAAATACAGCTTAGTTCTCAGGAACGTGCCCTTATCAAATCCTATCGGGCACATCCGGAATTACAGGAAGCAGTAAACATTCTTCTTAGTTCCAAGCCAATGAAGAAAAAAGAATCAGAAAATCCTTCTGCATAAGTGATTTTCAGAACAAAAACGGTTGCAAAAGAGCAGATAAAAAGCTCTTTCGCAACCGTTTTTTATTTACGCTTCATTGTTCGTAATACCTGTTTCGCCTCATCAGAAACCCGGTAAGACTCTATCATTTTCTGGATTGCTTTGTTATAAGTAAAGTCATCCAGATGGTTGTTTTTCAAAAATGCATGGGTCTGCTCCGGAAATTTGGCATATGCAGTTGCAATTGCCCATGCCACGCCCATTTTACAATAATAGCCCTCATGTTTCAAGCTGTCCCACACTTCAAAATCCTTCTCTATATATTCCTCCGTCATAAAATGATTCATCAGCATCACTGCCACCACACGCTGTTCAAATTCATTTTCAGAATCCTTATACTTCATAAGAAAATCCCACACCCGTTCTCTGTGCTTCTGTGCCTGCTTATAAGTCGCGCAAAAACCATCATTTACAGACCAGTCCGTAATCTTAGGGATAAATTTTTCTACATAAGACAGACTTTCTTCAATATCCATTTTTGCATAGCCGATAACAAAGCCCTGAAGACAAAGTTCTTCGTAAGTATCATCTAATGCTCCTGCCAGATAGTTTCTAAAATCCTCCTTTGCGATTTGCTTTGCCAATGCTCTGATTGTTGGCACCCTGACCCCCATAATCGGCTTACTGCCCGGTATCAGGCTGCTGGTAAAGTTTTGAAATTTCGTTTCTGAATGACGGACAAAATAATCTTTTACTTCCTCATTTGTCATTATCGGTAACCATACCTTTCCTGCTGTTCTTTTACTGCTTTATTATAACTGTTTTTCCGGTATATTGACATACTAATTTAAAACAGTACACATTAAAACAAGGAGTGATTCTTATACACTCCTTGTTCCTATACCTTATATCTTAGCTTTTGACACTGCATTCTTATGAATCCTCATAGAGTCTTCCATCCACAATTCGTACCATTCGTTCTGCATGCTTTGCCACATTCAAATCATGGGTAATCATAACGATGGTATTTCCCATATCATGAAGCCTTTGAAACAGTTTTAATACCTCTGCACCACTGCTCTGGTCCAGCGCACCGGTAGGCTCATCCGCAAGTAAAATTGCCGGCTGTCCCACCAAAGCCCTTGCTATTGCCACACGCTGCTGCTGTCCACCGGACAATTCATTTGGTTTATGACTGATTCGCTCTGTAAGTCCTAACATATCAATGATGTCCATGCTTTTTTCTTTCGCTTCCTCTAAAGACATCCCACGCATTAAAAGCGGCATTACAATATTCTGCAGCACATTATAGGTGGAAATCAGATGATACTTCTGAAAAATGAAACCGATTTTCTGATTTCGTATATGCACCAGTTCCTTTTCCTTTGCTTTTTCAATTTCCACCCCATCTAAATTGTATGTGCCATCATCTGACACATCCATACAGCCGATGATGTTCATCAATGTGCTTTTTCCTGAACCGGATGGTCCTAAAATTGCCAGATACTCGCCTTTTTTTACCGTCAGGGAAATGTCCTTTAATACATGCAATGGCTTTTCCGCTGTTTTATATGATTTATTGATATGCTGCATGGAAATCATATTTTCCTGCTGCATCACTTCTAATGTATCCATCTTTTTTACTCCATCATCCATATTTCTACAATTACTTCCTCACCCTCTGCATTGCTCTCTAAGAGCATTTTTACAATATCACCGCTATATAATCTTGAAAATGTGGTTTTCATATCTTCTGGGGTATGTACCGTTACACCCACCGGAATATAAGTCGTTACTGTTTCTGCTCCCTCCGGTATTTTGAAATCTCCTGATGGCATCGCAAAGTCGCCTGACGTATGTTCGCCCTGCTGCGGCATTCCACCACCAGATGATTTTTCTCCGCCCTCTGCAGAATCCGACGCCTGTTCTTCATTTTCCACATTTGAATCATTATTTGCAGCTTGTTCTGCCATATCCTCATTCTTCTTATTGGATTCTTCTACTTCTTCCTCTGTTACCACCAGAGACTCATCCACTTCCATATAAGTCACTTCATTTCCCTGCATCGAAGTGATATATGCATATGCATACCGCTGATTCTCAGCTAATGCTGCAGTCTCTTCCTTAGCGTAAAAATAAGCACATCCGCCACCACCCACAGCTATAAGCAACACCAGCAATACACCTATTAATTTCCTGCCTGTCTTTTTCATCCTATAAAACCTTTCCAACTTTATTCTGCCCCCAATGCTTCTACCGGTACCAGCTTAGAAGCCTTATATGCCGGATAGAAACCAAAAATCGTTCCTGTTCCCACTGCAAAAATAAGTGCAAGCAAAATTGCCGATATAGACATTTCCACCCGGACACCTAAATATTCTGCAATCGGTGTAATCATAAAGCTTGCTCCAACACCTAAGATTCCACCTATCAGACTAATTGCTGCTGCCTCTAATAAAAACTCAAACAAAATATTTTTCTGGGAACAGCCAATCGCCTTTAAGATACCGATTTCATTCGTGCGTTCTTTTACGGATACAAAAAGAACATTCATAATACCAATACCGCCCACCACAAATACGATAACCGCCATAGCGATTAAAAGCATGGTCAGTATTTCGTTGGATGCAGATGCTGCTTCCATTTTACTTCCCGCATCTTCAAAGGTAAATTCTGCGTTTGGATAGGATTCTGCCAAAACCTCTGTAAGGTCTGTAATCACTGTATCCACCTGTAATGGGTCTTCCGCTATTACGGTAATGGTCGGATTTGCATCTGTTCCAACAATATATTTTACGCCTGTTTCATAAGGAATAAAAATTGCTTCATCCGGGCTGATTCCCGAGGCAACCGTTCCCATAGACTGTAATACACCATTCACCACGTATTGTCTGTCATCAATATAAATAATGCTTCCATAGGCATCAATTGCACTTCCAAAAATCTCCTCTGCAACATTTGCACCTAAGACACATACCTTTTCCTTATTCTCATCATTTGCCTCTGTGATAAATTCACCAACTGCAAGAGACAAATTACTGATATTTGCATAATTTTCCTTTACTCCTGCAATGCTGTAGGTACCAGCTTCTTCTAATTCGCCACCATCTACACTGCTTTTTGTGGAAAAGGAAATCGTAACATCGGAAATCCCTGCCACGAAGGTTTCAATATCTTCAACCTCCTCCGTAGACAAAGTTATTTTTTCCTGATTCATGCGTTCTTCCATATTAGTGCCTTTTCCAAAGAAAAAGTTCATACCACCTTCCATGGATGGACGCTCTCCACCACCATTTTCTCCACCGGAGGGCATTCCTCCACCCGAAGGCATTTCACCGCCGGAGGGCATTCCTCCACTCGAAGGCATTCCTCCGCCCGAGGACATTCCTCCACTTGAGGAATCCGAGCCGCCACTCATTGATGGTGCCCCACCCCCAAATGAGCCGCCCCCCATTCCGGGCATTCCTAAAGAGCTGCCATCACTGGAACTGCCCTGCATTTCTTTACCGCCATCATAAGAAATATCAATAGCCCCTGCATTTAAATTCTTAAACTGCTCTGCAACATCTGCCTGACCACCCTTTCCAATTCCAATTACCATAACAATGGTGGCTGCACCCACAATAATTCCAATGGAGGTCATAATCACCTTAAATTTGTTCTGGGTAATGTTCAACCAGACAAGTCTTAATAATTCTCTTCCTTTCATTCGCTTATCACCTGACTTTCAATCAGTACTGTTTCTCCTTCTTCAAGCCCTGATGTAATTTCCACATTCACGCCATTCGAGAATCCAGTAATTACCTCTACCTTTGAGATTGTTCCGTCTTCACTTTTTACTTTCACATAAGAGCTTGTTCCTTCATTGATAATTGTTTTGTTTGAAACATATAAAACATCTTCTACCTGCTTTTGAATGAAGGTCACATTTCCTGTCATATCTGTATAAATTCCATTGGTGTCTCCTGAAAAAAGAACTGTCACATCATAAGAAACTGTAGAGGAACCACTGGAGGTAGAAGTGTCCACACCGGAAACCGTTCCTTCAAAAATCTGTCCTTCATAAGCCAGCAGTTCAATATTTACCATATCACCAATGGCTATTTCTGAGATGTCTTCCTCTGAAACAGAAACTGTCATAGTTACCGCTTCTGCATCGGAAAAAGTAACCATACTTGTGCCTGTGGAAAGTTCATCTCCCACCGTATAACCAACTGCTGTAATCACACCGGAATATTCCGAATAAATCGTTCCGTCTCCAATAAATGCCTCAAATTCTTCCAATGCCGCTTTCACCTCTGTTAAGGTATCATCTGCATCTGAAATATCACTGTCAATTCCGTTCACATCAATGGAATACTGCCCATTGGCGTTGTTATAATTAAGCATTGCTTCTTCGTAACTCTTTTTTGCTTCAATTGATTTGGTAGAATAGGTATTCTGCGCTGCTTTATATGCTTTATCAGCCTTTTCATAATTTTCCAAAGCTGTTTCTAATTCCTCTGTATAACTATGTCCCTGGTTCACCAGATTCTGATAAAATTCTTTCTGCTCATAAGCTTCTTCTAACACCGCATAAGCATCATCCACTGCTGTCTGCAGCTGCTCTATTGTGGCATTATAAGCCGACTCTGCAACATTCCCGTTTGCAATTGCAGAATCATAGCCATAGCTTGCTTCTAACTGTTGTTTTTCGCCACTTAACTTAACCTCAGTCAATGCCATCTGGGCATCGGAAACTGCTTCCTGTAATTCTTCTCTATATTCTGCAATGCTCTCTTCCGATATTTTTAAAATTGCATCTCCTACTTCTATCTGCTGTCCGGCTGCTACATAAACCGCTTCTACTTCTAATGCCACTGTAGAGCTGCTTGAAGAGGACGAACTTCCAGTTCCTGTCGTATTTCCTCCTGCCATGCTCATGGCCGATGATGCTGAACTGCCGGAAGAACTTTCTTCTAACTCCACCTCCTGTGTCACACTACCGATTTCTACTGAACCGCTTTCTGTTACTCCTACTACCAGATTGCCACGCTCTACCGTTGTTTCCTTATATGCAGCAGTAGCCTCTGTCACTTCTTTTTCCTGAAAACCAAATACACTGGTTGCTGCCACTAATATTCCTGCCACACAGCCCCCTGCTATGATTATATTTCTCTTTTTCGGTTTCATAATGTTATCCTTTCCCTCTGTCTAATTTTTATAATTATTTCTAAGCTTCTGTTGTTTGAATATTTTCTTTTTCTATTTCCATTTCCTGCCTCACTGATTCTGTATCCTCTGGTTTCACTGCCTCTACACTTTCCGGCTCCACTATATCAGACACTTCTACTTCATCGGAAAACACCACCGTTGCAGACAGGCCCGCTGACATTGTTCCATCTGTATTATCGATGGATATTTCTACTGCATAGGTAACATTTGATACGCTTCCACCAGTAGTGGCAGTGGAAGCAATGGATGTGACAGTTCCTTGCAGATTTCCACGTCGATTATTTGATATCATCACCGAAACACTATCTCCCACTGCAATCTTTGCAATATCCTCCTGCGCTACTTCCACAGAAATGGTAATCACTGATGTATCGTAATAATAAACAAAGGCTGTTTCCGCTTTTAAAATATCCTCTGCTTCATAAGTAACTGCTGCCAGGGTTCCTGTCTGATTGGCACATACAACCCCATTTTCAATGGATGCGATAGCCGCCTGAGCCTCTTCTAATTCTTCTAATTCTGTTCTTGCTGCTTCCACTGTATCTTTTAATGACACTAAAGTTGCAGAATATGTCGTTTCTGCATAATTTCCTTCTAAAATTGCAAGGTCATATTCATTTTGCAGGTCAACCTTTGTTGTTTCTGCCTCTCTTACCGCTGTTTCATAGGCATGCTCCAATTCCTCCACGCTGCCTTCTAATTCGCTTAACTTCTGTGTCGCTTCTTCTGTATTTTTTTCATAGGAAAACGTTGCTTCCTCTAACGTCATTTTTGCTTTTTCCAATTCCTGATTTGCCTTTTCAAAGGCTGCCTTTTTTTCATCCAGCTTTGTTTCTTTACCTGAAGTATCCTGATAACCTTCTGTAATCGCCACCACAAGTTCTTTTATTTTATTTATGGTGACTTCACTCCACTCTTCACTTTTGCTTTCTGCAGAAAGATTTTTTATATTCTCCTGCAAATTCTCTTCTGCCGCTTTATACGCTTCTTCCGCTGATTTATATTCACTCTCTGCCGTTTTTAAAGTTTCTTCTGCTACTGTAATGGCAGTTGTTTTTTCATCAATTCCGGCATTCGTATAATAGGTGTTATTTTCCAGATTACTGGTATAAGCTGCAATGTCTGTCTTCGCCTGCTCCCATACCTCTTTCTTTTCCTGAATGGATTCCTCTAATTCCAGTAATGCTGCCTCTAACACAGCCGGTGCCTCTTCTGCATTAAGCAGTGCTTCCTGTTTTGTATATTTCGCTTCTAAACTGCCATTCTCGTATTCTAACTCTGCTGTCTCAAGGGTATCCTTTGCCGTTGCAACTGCTTCTGCATAATATTCTGTAATGGCTGTCATACTCTCATCTGTCAATTTAAAAAGTGCATCTCCTTCGTTCACTGCACTGCCAGCTTCCACATATACTTCTTCCACCTGCAGGGATAATATATTTACTGCAAATTCCGGCATCTGGGCAATAGTTCCCATCTGGGTGGTTCCTTCTTCTGTCAGTCCCTGACTTTCTCCCATCATTTGCTGCAACCCTTCTTCTTTTTCACCAACAGCTCCTGCTGCCTGTACCTTTAACATATGATAGCCTATTCCCCCACCTGCCAGAGCCGCCATAAGTATTCCTGCAATTAGCATTGTAAACTTTTTTCCAGGTTTCTTTTTTTCCTTCACGAAACCCTTCCATTTTTCCAAAACCTTCACTTTCATGGATGTGTCCTTTCTTTTTTCTGTCATTTCTGCATGGTAAATTTAGCACCTGAAGTTAAAGATTAGTTGATTACAATGTGAATGTTATGTGAAGTTCAAAAAAATGCCTTTTTACTGTCTGTCAAAAGTTTTGAAATTCTATTGTTCTTTCCACAGAATGATTCTGTTATGTTTACCCATGTGTTTTACCAAATAAGTAAGGCTGTCCACAGTTGAACGGAAATTTGCGAAAGCAAAATTTCTGTATTCAATGCGAACAGCCTCTTTTTGTGCAAACATATCCTTGTGTGGGACTTTACAGCCCAAATTATTGATGTGTTTTTTCCACTGCTTTTGATAATATTTTTTTAATGTTAAGTGCAAACAATGCAACTGCAACGGTTACCGATATAAAATCTGCAATCGGTTCCGCAAGAAAAACTGCAAAGGTCTTATTTTCAAAAAACACCGGCAAAATGTAAATTAATGGTATTAACAAAATTATCTTTCTTAAGCAAGCAATAAAAAGAGAAATTTTTGCCTGTCCCAAGGCCACAAAGGTTTGCTGTACAGCCATCTGGATGCCAAATAAACCTGATACTGCAAAATAAATACGAAGCGCCCAGACAGTTGTTTCGATTAACTCCGGTGAATTTTTGTTAAAAATTCCAACAAACGTATCTGGAAAAACATGTAATACAATCCAGAATATCATTGTGTATAAGGTACTGCTAATAAAAAGAAGGCGATAGGTTTTTCTTACCCGCTCTATCTTTCCAGCTCCATAATTAAAGCTGACAATCGGCTGTGCTCCCTGAGCAAGTCCCTGAATGGGCATAAACTGTAACTGCATAATACTGCTTAAAATCGTCATTGCTCCAACCGCCACATCCCCGCCATATTTTGCTAAAGAGGAATTAAAGGCAATATTTAGTACACTTTCTGTTGCACTCATCACAAAGGGAGAAATTCCCAGCGCGAACACTGGAAGCATCACCTGCGACTGAATTTTTAAATTTTCTTTTTTGATACGAAGCTTTGTTGTTTTTCCTGTCAAAAAACAAAGTACCCAGACTGCTGAAATCCCCTGTGAAAGAAGGGTTGCAATCGCTGCCCCTTTTACACCTAATTTTAATCCAAAAATAAAAACCGGGTCTAAAATAATATTGCAGACTGCACCAATTAAGACGGTCTTCATTGCAATTTTGGCAAAACCCTGCGTGGTAATAAAGGGATTTAGCCCTAAAGAAAGCATTACACAGACAGTGCCCGCCACATATATTCTTAAATAATCTAATGCATATGGTAATGTTGCATCACTCGCCCCAAACATTTTAAGAACTGGAACAGCCGTAAACTCTAATACAGCAGTTAGTATAATTGCTGCCAGAAACAATGCCATGGTACAGTTTCCCAAAATTTTTTCTGCCAACTCATGCTGTCCTTTTCCCATAGCAATTGCCACCCGTGGTGCTCCACCAGCCCCTACAAGACTCGAAAAGGCAGATACCAGCATAATAATTGGAAAACATAAACCCAGTCCTGTCAGGGCAATATCTCCTGTTTCCGGAATATGTCCAATATATATCCTGTCTACCATGTTATAAAAAAGATTTACCATCTGTGCCACAATTGCCGGCAGTGCCAGTTTCCACAACAATTTTCCAACACTGCCAGTTCCTAAATCGTTCTTCTGATTTTTATTTTTTTCCTGCATCATAAAATCACTACATCCTTTTCCCAATTTGTGAACTAAGTTATTTTACCAGTAATTTTTTTATCTCACTTAATTAT